>JBFYRY010000012.1:0-27406 GCA_041302025.1 Chloroflexota bacterium
TTCATGCTGTCACTGCCAGAGGTTTTGAAATCAAGGTCGCTCTCTTTGTACTCGCTTGCAGCATCAATTTCCTTTGGTAGGTCGCAACTTAGGTTAATTTATCCCTCAAAATTATCACCCATTACAAAATGGAGAGGCGTGTGGTCAAATTCGTTTTTGGAAGCTCAATCATCCCCCAGCGATGCGATCGCGCGCAGGAGACCAAACACGAGCACGCCGATTTTCATTCCATCGCCCGCGGTAACAATGGCGGTGTCATTTCCGCTCTGTTCTGCGCGGCGGTGGAGCAACATCGCCGCGACCAATCCGGTAAATGCGCCAGCCAATGCGCCGATCACCAAGGTTCTGCTTTTGTTCATGATTTCATCCTTTCAAAGAATGCATTGATGCTTGCCAATATACCATTGAGGTTGATAACTGGTTTGACGATGGCGTCCAGGGCACGGCGGACGTAACCCGCGCCGATGTGGACGTAATCCTGCGCCATGCCGGTATAGGTCGGTGTGACATCGAGCAGTTTGTACATCAGGTAGACCAGTCCGCCCAGCAGGGCAAGGACGATGACCAAACCGAACATGATCGGGATGACGATCCAGATCGTCGAGACCGCCGCCCAGCGTGCCGCGTCACCGCCCTGATTGAAGGTGGCGATATTGATGAGCACGATCAACGCGATGCAGAGCATCACGGTCAACACCATGGGCACGATGATCTGCCACACGACCTGCTTGCGATGCTTGAGATAGGATTCGTGAACGGGTTGGGGGAGTTTGGCGTTCATGCGCTTATTTTACCTCACCTATCCTTAGCCGTCATTGCGAGCCCGAGCGAAAGCGAGCGGCGAAGCAATCCCTGAAAGTGCCAGGAGATTGCTTCGGGCGGAAAACACCCGCCCTCGCAATAACGAACGTAACATTAAATGCACAGAGCGATTCGGCATGCCTCGCCCAGGCACGTCAGAACCGCTCCGGCATTGGAAATGGACTTGACCGATTATTTACCCAAAGACCTGACAGGTTTCCGGGAAAATCTGTCGCTGATGGTTTTATTCCGCGCGATGGTCATGGAAGTACATGGCGTGGATAAAACCTGTCAGGTCTGGAATTACCGACGATTCCTGAGGAAGGTTGGGATATCGAGATCGTCCTTGTTGACGGGAGGCAGAGGCTCGCGGGAAGCCGCATGTTTTGCCTCACCAGATTGAACGTCCGCATGAACCGAAACGGATTCGGTCGCGCGTGGGAAGATAAGGGAAGGATCCGCCCGTCGTGTTTCAGTCTTTGGTTGGCGTTCCAGCGCGCGTCGCGGCATCGAACTGCGGTCGAAGCCCGTTGCAATGACCGTCACGCGGATATCGTCGCCCATGTTCGGGTCGATGACCGCGCCGAAGATCAGGTTCACATCGGGGTGAGCCGTCTCACGGATGATCGCCGCCGCCTGGTTGACTTCGAAGAGCGTCATGTTCGGACCGCCGGTGACGTTGAACAACACGCCGCGCGCGCCGTCGATGGTGATATCGAGCAGTTTACTGGAGATGGCATCCTCGGCGGCTTTCTTCGCGCGTTCGTCGCCGGAGCCTTTACCGACAGCCATGAGCGCCGCGCCACCCTCGGACATGATCGTGCGCACATCGGCAAAATCAAGGTTGATCAAACCCGGGATGGTGATCAACTCGGAAATACCCTGGATACCCTGGCGCAGGACATCGTCTGCCAGGCGGAAGGCATCCTGCAGGGAGGCGCGCTTATCTGCGATCTGCAACAGGCGGTCATTGGGGATCGCGATCAAGGTATCGGCATGTTCCTTGAGCTTGCCGATGCCATCGTCCGCCGATTTCAAGCGGCGCATGCCTTCGAAGGTGAAGGGACGCGTCACCACACCGATGGTGAGGGCGCCGCTTTCCTTGGCGATCTGCGCCACGATGGGAGCCGCGCCGGTGCCGGTGCCGCCGCCCATGCCCGCGGTGACGAAGACCATATCCGAGCCTTTCAGCACGTTATACAGTTCGTCCGCGGATTCTTCGGCGGCTTTGCGCCCAACCTCGGGATCGCCGCCCGCGCCCAGACCACGGGTGAGCTTGTCACCGAGTCTGACGCGTGTGGACGATTTCGTCAGCATTAAAGCCTGCGCGTCGGTATTCACGGTGATGAATTCAACACCTTGAATACCTTCATCGATCATGCGGTTGACGGCGTTCGATCCGCCGCCTCCCACACCGATCACTTTAATGCGGGCGAAGGATTCTGTTTGTTGCACTGTGTTGTTCTTACTGGTCGAGTCCATGACTACCTCCATCAAACATTGGTCTTATGATACTTGGTTTTGATTCAACAACATAAAATTTTAAGAGTGGCAAAAGATTGTTGCCACGGAGTTCTTTATTTTTCTCTGAGTCTCCGTGACTCAGTGGCTAAATGCCTTCTACGGCAGGATACGTCCGATCAGTTTTTTGACGACACCAAAATTCATGCGTTTCTCTCCTTTCGAGCGGCGGCCGCGTCCAACGTGCAGGTCAGTATCGTGCATCGAGAACACCCAGCGCAACAAGCCCACGCCCGTTGAATACGCGGGTGAATTCAAACGGTCCACCAGGCCGGTCAGATTCTCGGGCTGTGCCGTGCGGACCGGCATTCCCAACACTTCGCTTGCCACGCGCCGGATGCCCGGTAATGCGGACGTGCCTCCGGTGAGCACCATGCCCGCAGGCAGGAGACCGTCATAGCCGGAGCGTTTGATCTCCTGCAATGTGAGCGAGAATATCTCCGCCACACGCGCTTCGATGATGTGCGCAAGGTCCTGGCGGTTGATCTGCACCGGGCGATCCTCGCCGAACGGCCGCACCGAGAAATATTCCTCGGAGCCCACTTCACCGCGCACGGCATAGCCCTGCTGTTTTTTCACATCCTCGGCTTGCACGAACGGCAAGCGTAATCCGTGCGCAATATCCTGTGTGATGTGGTTGCCGCCGACCGCCAGCACCATCGTGTGCCACACATCGCCATCGACATAGATCGCCAGGTCCGCGGTGCCGCCGCCGATGTCGCACACCGCCACACCCATCTGGCGTTCCTGCTCGGTCAGCACCACTTCGCCGGAAGCCAGCGGGTTCAACACGAACTGCTGGATCTCCACGCCCGCCGCCCCCACACATTGACGTAAATTATCCACCGTCGCCGCAGAAGCCGTGATGATGTGCGCTTCCACTTCGAGACGGTAGCCGTGCATCCCCTTCGGGTTGCGGATGCCGTCCTGTCCATCCACGGTGAAGCCGCGCTGGATGACGTGGATGATCTCGCGGTCGTGCGGGATCGCCACCGCACGCGCCTGCTCGAGGGCATGGTCCACATCGAACTGCTCGATGATGTTGCCATTCACCGCCGCCGCGCCGCGGCTGTTGACCGACGAAACATGCGCGCCTGCGATACTCACCAGCGCGGAGGTGATCTCCAGCCCCGAAGTGGATTCCGCTTTCTTCACGGAACGCGTGATCGCCTGCGACGCCGCGGCAAGGTCCACGATGATGCCCTTCTTGATGCCCTCCGAAGGTTCGATGCCAACGCCGAGGATGCGGATGGACCTGTTATCCTCCACCCGCCCAACCAGCGTACACACCTTGGTGGTACCTACATCTATACCTACAACAATCTCTTCCATAATTCCTTTGCGATATGTCACTCTGAACGTAGCGAAGAGTCTCTTTCACGTTATGCGAGATTCTTCGCTCCCTATCGGCCTCTCAGAATGACATGTTTCTTTTACTGTGTCATCCTGTAATACGGTGCGGTCGGGTAGGTCACATTGATCAGCGCCGGGCGGATGCCTCTCTGCGCCAGCGAATTGACCATCGACTCATACACGCGCATCTTCAATTCGACATCGCTCGCCTTCGTTCCAAAATACACCCGCCAGCCGCGCGGGTCGTTCCAGCCGAAACCCATTTCTGATTCGTACAGGACCGGCACACCCGCCGGGACGTGACCCGCGAGTCCCTTCAACGCCTGGACCATATCCGTGGAGATGAACGGAGCCGGGTTCAAGGGGTCGGACTGCTCCGCGTTTCCTTCCACGGGTGGAACTGACAGCGCCAGGACGGCGATCAGCCCCGGGACCTCTCCGCGCGGTTTGAAGGCAACGCCGTCTTCCGCGATCCAGGTGTAGCCGCCGCCCTGTTCCCAACGGATGAGCGGCTGTCGTTCGGTCACGGTAACGGAGACCAGATTCGGCAGGGACACATCCACTTTAACGGAAGCAAGTTCCGGGTAGTTGAGGCGGAGGCGTGTTTCCAAGTCCGAAGGTGTGACCATGAAGATCGGTTGTCCCGCAACGCCCATCACCAAATTCACTTCCGCCTGTGACAGCAGTTGGTTGCCGCTAAGCTGTGCCTCGGTCACACGCAACCCGGGCAGGTTGAACGCCAGGTACAGCGCACTCCCGAGCAGGGCAACGAGGAGGAAGGATAGGAACCGCCATCCGAAGCGGGGGCGCGGGATGTGGAGCGAACGGACATGATCGCGCGCCACGGGCAGGGCGATCTGGAAACGGCGGCGGGTATTCTGCGCGGGCTTGCGTTTCGGCTTGACCGTTTCAGGTCTGGCGCGTGTGGTGACCGGTACTACGCGCGAGGCTTCCTTTGCCGCGCGTTGCATAAGTTTGGCGTGTTCCTGTTCGCGGCGCAGGCGCACCATTTCAGAACGGGATATTTCTTTTTTATCGTTCATGCGCGACTCCGAAAGGTGTGCGATGTATGATCGCGTTCTGCTTTGCGCTCCAGGGCAAGCTCGATCAAACGGTCAACCAGTTTTGCATAAGGCAGTCCGCTGGCTTCCCACAGTTTGGGATACATGCTGATCATGGTGAAGCCGGGGATGGTATTCAACTCGTTCAAATAAATTCTGTTCGTATCTTTTTCAACGAAGAAGTCGACGCGCGCCATGCCGGCACAGTCAATGGCTTTATAGGCGCGCACTGCGTATTCACGGATCAGTTCTGCCGTCTCCGCGGGCAGAGGCGCGGGAATGACGAGTCCCGATGTGCCGTCGATATATTTTGACTCGTACGAATAAAACTCGCGGCTCGGCAGGATTTCGCCGGGGACGGAAGCCTGCGGGTCGTTGTTGCCCAGCACGCTGACTTCGATCTCGCGCGGATTCCTGATCCCTTTTTGGACCAGCACGCGGCGGTCGAACGAGGCGGCTTCCATCAAGCCTTCCTGCAAGTCGGAGCGGCTGTTGCACCTGGTCACACCGACCGAGGAACCGAGATTGGCAGGCTTGGTAAAGAGCGGATATGCGCCGATCTTCTCCGCCTTCTCGATCACCGACACAACATCCTTCTCGATCTCAGCGCGCAGGACAACCATCGTATCGACGACGGGAATCTGATTGGCGATCATCACATCCTTGAAGACACCCTTGTCCATGCCGACCGCGGAGCCGACCACGCCCGCGCCGACATAGGCAACATCGGCTAATTCAAATAGACCCTGTATCGTTCCATCTTCGCCAAACGTTCCATGCAGGACGGGGAAGAACACATCGATCACACGTGACGTATGACGTGTGACGTTGGACGGATCGGGCGTCATGACAAACGACTGGAGACCATCCAACTTTCCACTTTCAAACCGACCGAGCACATCATCACCGGTCAGCCAGGCGCCATCGTGCGTGATGCCTATTTGCGTCACTTCATATTTGGCAGGGTCGAGCACAGACAGCACGGAACGCGCCGACATGAGCGAGACCTCGTGCTCACCGGAACGTCCGCCGAATATCACTGCCACATGAAGTTTGTTTTCAATCATCAGGATCAATAATCTCCAATTACTAATTACTAATTACCATTCTCCAATCACTTCCACTTCCAACTCCAATTCAACACCCAGTTTTTCCTTCACTGTCTTCTGTGCCAGCACGATCAGAGCGCGAATATCTTCCGCTTTCGTATTGGCATGATTGACAAAGAAATTTCCGTGAACCGGGCTGATCTCAGCGTTACCGATGCGAGCGCCTTTCAATCCCGCGGCTTCGATCAACCGTCCGGCATAATCGCCGGTTGGGTTCTTGAACATCGAACCCATGCTGGCGCCCGGAGGTTGAGTCGCTTTGCGGTGCGCGCTGAATTGTTCGATTTTAACAGTCACTTCCTCTTTGGTGGAATTTTTTAACGCTAATTCAGCCAAAAGTACTACCCCATGGATTTCGCCGCGTTTCAACGCGCTCGCGCGATATCCATAGCCCATTTGCTCGACAGTAAATTTCTCGCGTCCATTTTCAGTGAGCAATTCAGTCCACACCAGATTGCCAGCCATGTCGCCGCCGAACGCGCCGGCATTTCCATACACTGCGCCACCGACCGTGCCGGGGACTGTCGCCGCCCATTCGAGTCCGGCGAAACCCTTGGATGCACAACGGTTGGCGAGATTGCTGAAGATGACGCCCGATTCAACCGTGACCGAGGGTTGGTCGCCGTTATGGAAGCGGACTCCCTTCGCCCGGTTCAACACCGTTACGCCGCGCACGCCTTTGTCGCTGACCAGCACGTTCGAGCCGCCGCCCAACAGAACATAATCCATCTCATGCTTGCGCAATAACTTGACGATGCGCGCCAGGTCGTCGGCAGAATCGGCTGTGATGAAAATATCCGCAGGACCGCCGATGCGCGCAGAAGTATACGGCGCAAGAGAGACATTCTCCTTCACCTTGTCGCCGAACTTGGCGTATAACACATCGATGGGTCTGGCAAGCACTGTCATGGATCCTTACTTTTCCTTTTCCAGTTTCTCGATCAATTTTGTGACCGACTTTTCCTCGGTCTCTTTCTTCTTTTCGGCTTCCTGCTTCTTCGAGGCGCGCCTGTGTTCATCCCTGTCGAAGGACGACAGGATCATTTCCAGCGGCGGCAGGAAGGTGACTTCGGGATGCAGGTATTCCTTCTTCTCTTCAGGCATCTCAGCCAGCCAGTTCCTTCATGTCCGCGAACAGGTTGGAGCGTCTGTGGACCTTCCGCACTTTTTCGATGAACTTCGATGCAAGTTGCTCGTCCACGGTAGGCGGCATCTGCGGGCGGGAGGGAGATTCCCTTTCGGCGGTGGTCAATGCCGCTCGCAACGGGAGCAGGGACGGGTGAGTGTGAAGCGGTGTCCTGAGCTTGTCGAAGGGCGTGTCCTTTTTCATATCCAGCATGTCTGCCTACCTTTCCTGTAATCCTTTCAACACATCCGTGCTGATCTGGTCTGCATCCCCGGCGGAGAGCACGAGCACCACATCGCCGGGCTTGAGATGATCCAGTAAATATTTCGTCGCTTCATCCAGCGTCTGGCGATAGCGCGCCGAAAGATGCGGCATCGCGCTGACGATCTCTGCGGAGGTGAAATCCTGTTTCGGTTCGCGCGCGGCGTAGACCTCGGTGACGATGACCTCATCAGCCTCCTTGAAGGCACGCGCAAAATCGAGGAAGAGCGTCTGCGTGCGCGAATAGGTGTGCGGCTGCCACACTGCCCAGATGCGGCGGTTCGGGAAGCGCGCGCGCGCGCCTGCCAGCGTCGCCTTGATCTCGGTGGGATGATGGGCGTAATCGTCGAAGACGCTGATGCCGTTCACCTCGCCGCGCAATTGGAAGCGTCGTCCCGTGCCGGTAAACTCGCCGAGCGCCTGCGCGGCTTTTTCGCTCGAAAGACCGAGCGTCTCGACGATCGCCAGCACCGCCAGCGCGTTGCGGACGTTGTGCTCACCCGGCACCTGGAGCGAGACTTCGACAGTTTGAAGTCCCGCGCTTCGCAAATTGGAGGAAGCCGCAAAATCGAATCCGCCGCGCGTATTCGGCTTTAATTCGCGCGCCATCACCCATAACGGGCTGGCAATGGTCCTGTCGTTCTGTACACTGTAGGCAATGACATTTTTGCCAGCCTTGCGCGCATGAGGGATCAACGATGCCGCACCCGCATCTTCGACACATACGATCAACGTGCCGTCTTCGGGGAGCAGGTCTACGAATTTTTGAAAGGCTTCCACCATCGATCCATAGGTGGGGAAGCAATCGGGATGGTCGTGTTCGAGGCTCGTGATCACTTCGATCTGCGGCTTGAGTCCGAGGAACATATTGTCGTATTCATCGGCTTCGATCACGAACGGTTTACCCTTGCCCGCACGCGCGTTCACTCTGAGGTTGTTCATCACGCCGCCGACGATAAAGGATGGGTCGCGCCCGAGTTCGCTCAACACCCATGCCGTCATGGCGGTGGTGGTGGTCTTGCCGTGCGTACCGGCGATGCCGATGCCGACCTTCTCCTCCATCAGGCGACCGAGGAAATCCGCGCGTTTGTAGACGGGGATCCCGGCACGCTTCGCCGCCTGGACTTCGGGGTTGTCATCCGTTATGGCGGAGGAACGCACCACCCAATCGGCTCCCGTTATATTGCGCGGATGATGACCGATGAACACCTGCGCCCCCGCCTTGCGGACCTCATCGGCGAAGGGAGAGAGCGTGCGGTCAGAGCCGCTCACCCTGTACCCGCTCTCCAGCAGGAGGCGGGCGATGGCGGAAAGACCGCTTCCCCCGATGCCGATAAAATGGACGTGTGTCATGGTTAGTCTTCTGGTCTTCTAGTCTGTTAGTCTGCCAGTCGTTAGATGTATACGACCAGCACGAACACGAACGCGAGGATGATCGCAAAGTAGATGCCCGGTTCGCCGAGAAATTGCGGAGGCATGTACAGCATCATCTGATTGACCGCCGCCAGCAGTTCGGGGTCGGTCGGTTTGGTGATGATCTTCTGGACGGAGTAATCCGCGATGTGGATGTAGTACAGAATACTGCCCGCCACCAGGTATCCGTTGACAGCGCCCAGGAACGCGCCGAAGAGCGTATCCTGCAATTTTTCGGAGCGCCCCTTCGCCGCCAGGTGCGGGATGCTGATGACGGTCTGATATCCGAAATACACCAGCACCAGCAGGATGATCGTCCGCACCCAGAACAACGACGCATCCGTTTCCTCCAGGTTCGCCGCGATCGGAACGAATTTTCGTAACACGTGGTTGAGCGCCAGGGAAAGGATCACACTGAAGGCGACAAGAAGTTCCTTTGCCCAGCCGCGCATCCACCCAACCAGGGCGAACAGGACCACGTACATCCAGAAGATATGGGTTATGCTCATCATAGGTATTACTCTCCTGCCAGTTCGATCAAGGCGCTGGCAATCTTCTCCGCGGCACGCGGATGGGATAGTTCGAACATCGCGGCGCGCATGGCTCTCAGTTTGTTCGGATTTTCCAAAAGCACATTCAATGTTTCCGTCAATTCGTCCTGGACGAGGCGGTCCTCCAGGACGACCGCCGCGCCGCGCCGCGCAAGATAATCGGCATTCACTTTCTGGTACCGCCACGCATGCGGGTACGGCACCAGGACGGCAGGCAGACCGAACAACGGATACTCTCCCAGCGAGGATGCACCTGCGCGCGACACCACAATATCCGCCGCGGCAAGCGCCGCTCCCATTTCGTGCAGGTACGGCAGGGCATGGTAGCGCGCGGCGAGGTCCATGGGCAATTGTTCGCGGTAATGTTTGACCATGTTCCAGTCCAGTTCGCCGGAGAGGTGGATGATCTCGAACTTCTCCAGCAAATCGCGCAGGTTGTTCAGCACGGCAAAGTTGATGGAGCGCGCACCCTTACTGCCGCCGAACACCAAAAGGACGGGGAGTTCGCCGGAAATGCCGAGGTGGCGATGCGCCGTTAAACGGTCCCAAAGCGCGAGGTCCGTGCGAAGCGGGTATCCCATCTCGAACACTTTTTTATTAAAGAACTTCTGCGATTCGCCGGTCGTCACCGTGATGACATCCGAAAAACTTGCAAGCGATTTCAACGCCATGCCCGGTTCGATATCGGGAACGTACAACATGCTCGGTATGGAGCGTCCTGCCAGCGCGACAGGCACCGCCACGTAACCGCCGGTGAAGAACAGCACATCGGGCTTGAACTCATTCAGGATGCGGCGGGCGGAAAAGATGCCGCGCCCAATCATCGCAAGATTGCGCGGCAGTGTGACCAGACCCACGCCATGGACACCGGCGGCTGGAATGCTCTGGAAGGTGACGCCCTGGCGCTTCACCAGGGATTCTTCCATGCCTCCCTCGCCGCCCACCCACAGAGTGTCGAGGTCTGCGACCTTAGCCGAGAGCGCGCTGTGAACGGCGAGCGCGGGATACACCCCGCCTCCCGTTCCCCCGGCGCAAATCAATAACCGCACCGAATGACCTCCATCCGTCTTCTTCCACTTTGACACTCTCGCCGCTCTGGCGGGAGATATTCAACATAATTCCGATCGCGCACAGGGTCGAGACCAAATTCGAGCCGCCCGCGCTGATGAACGGCAATGCGTTCCCGGCGAAAGGCATCAGCCCGACCATGACCGCCATGTTGATGAGCGCTTCAATGCCGACCCAGAACGTCACACCGGCGGCAAGCAGTGTACCCAGCATATCGGGCGCGCGGCGGGCGATCACCAGTCCGCGCCAGATCAACACCGCGTACAACGACATCAATAGAACGGAACCGAACAAGCCGAGTTCCTCCGCCACCACGGCAAAGATGCTGTCGGTGGGCGCGAACGGCAAACCCGTCAGTTTTGTATCCGCCTGCCCAAGACCCACGCCGAAGATACTGCCCTTGATGATCGCTTCGAAGGAACGTTGCACATGATACGAAGCGTTGGTCGGGTCCTTCAAACCAGCCAGAAAAGAACCCACGCGGTCCTGACCAGTGGCGCTGAACTGCACGACAAACCAGCCGATGATCACTGCAAGAACGAGCAGGAACACGATCTGCCGGAGATCGGCGCCTGCCAGGAAGAACAACAGACCGCCGAGGATCAATACCGTGCCCGCCGCGCTCAAATCCGGTTGCAGGTAGATCAACCCGCCGATAATACCAAGAATGACACCGAGCGGTATCAGCCCAAAACTTACATCGTGCAGGAACTGCCGCTTGGCATACAACCACACCGAAAGGTAGATCACCGCCACCAGCTTCGCCAGTTCCGAGGGCTGGTAGGAACCGTTCAACAACGTGCGTGAAGCGCCCAGGCGGATCTCATTGATGAACAACACCGTGATCAACAGACCGATTGTGCCGAGCATGGCGAACACCACCAGCCTGCGCCAGTGATGATAATCGAACAGCGAAACGAAGAACGCGACGCCGATCCCCAACGCCATCCACTTGATCTGGCGGGCGAACATGTAGGAGGACGAGCCATACTCCTTGAACGAAAAATCAAACGAGGCGGAATACAACATGATCAAGCCGAACACCAACAGCCCGATCACCGTCAGCACCAGCGGCATATCCACGCCGCGCGCCAGATTCCGTGCCGGCGAGAAGGAAAAACGACCGTTTACGAAAGTCCTTGCACCCATTCTCTAAACCTTTCTCCGCGTTCCTCAAAATCCTTGAATTCATCGAAGCTCGTGCCGCCCGGAGACAACAGGACGACATCACCGGACTCAGCCACCGCCGCGGCTTGAAGGACTGCCTCATGCAAGCCGTCTGCGCGGGATAAAGTAAAGCGCTTCTTTCCCAGCCCGAGGCTGTCCACCGTTTTCTGGATTTTTTCCGCCGCCTCACCGAAGAGCACCACATGATCGACGCGCTCACTGACGAGTTGCATCAACTCTTCCCAGGGCAGATTCTTATCGCGCCCACCCAGCATCAGCACGATGGGCTCCTCGAAGGCGTGGATGACGGCAATCGTCCGCTCGGGGGCGGTGGCGATCGAATTGTTGTACCAGCGCGTGCCATTCAACTCACGCACCAGTTCCAAACGATGCGGCACGCCACGGAAATCTTCGACTGCTTCGAGCATGGCATCCAGCGGAAAGCCCGCCGCATGACCGATGGTGAACGCGGCAAGGACATTCGCCACATTGTGGTCGCCGCGCAAGAGTATCTTTTCACGCAGGAGCAACGGTAAATAGGCGTTCCCATCGCGCAGGTTCAACAGACCATCGTGATGATATGCGCCGTCCAGCCCGTCATCGAGATCGCGCAGACTGAATGCGAACAACTTTCCACGCACTTGATTCCGTAAATTCCACGCGCCTTTGTCATCGCACCCAAGAACTGCAACATCGTTCTTCGATTGGAATTCCAGGATGCGCGCCTTCGCGGCAGTGTAGGCTTCCATCGTGCCGTGACGGTCGAGATGGTTCGGCGTGACGTTCAGGACCGCGGCGATGTTCGGCGAGATCGTCATCTGGTCCAATTGGAAGGAGGAGATCTCAAGCACAGCGATATCTTCTGGTTTCATCCCGTCAACGTAATTGAGCAAGGGATCACCGATGTTGCCACCAACGTATGCAGAAGGCAGAAGGCGGAAGGCAGCGTCTTCCTTCTGCATTCTGCTTTCCGCGTTCTGACACGCGATCTTTGCCATTCGTCCGACCAGCGTTGTCGTCGTTGTCTTCCCTGCCGAGCCGGTAATGCCGATGGTCTTGCAGGGGACCACTTCCATGAAGATCTGCGAATCGTTCGAGAGCGGAATCCCTCGTTTAGCGGCATCAGCCACAATGGGCAGGGTGAGCGGCACTCCGCCGGAGAGGCACAACACATCGGTCGAATCCAGCAGTTCGAGCGGATGTCCACCGAGCGCCCAGTCGATCTGGAATTCGGCAAGCGATTCGCGCGCGAGGCGCAATTCATCGGCACTGCGCGAGTCGCTCAACGTGACGCGCGCGCCATGTAAGGAAAGCCAGCGCGCAAGGGCTAAGCCTTGCCGTGCGGCTCCTAAAATCAAAACGCGTTTGCCGTGCCAATTTGTTTTCATAATATTTTGCAAAAGTAACTGGCAATTCAATTACCAATTACGATTTACCAATTACACCAAAGCCAGTCCCATGCCGACCATCGCGGCAAGCAGACCGATCAGCCAGAACCGTTGCACAACCTGTGTCTCGCTCCATCCCAGCAGTTCGAAATGCAAATGGATGGGAGCCATTTTGAAGAAGCGTTTGCCGCCCGTCATTTTGAAATACCCGATCTGGATCACATCGCTCAATGCTTCGCTCAACGGAATGACCCCGATGACCAGCAGGAGGGGCCACTGCCCCGTCATTAAAGCGACAACCGCCAGCGTAGCCCCAAGCGGCAGGGAACCCGTATCACCCATAAAGAGTTCGGCGGGATGCACGTTGAACCACAAAAAGCCAAAGAGGGCGCCGACCACCGTGAAGCAGAAGCGGGCAAGGTAGACCTGTCCCTGCATGATGGCAATGCCGCCGAACGCGGCGAAGGCTGTGGCAGAGATCAACCCCGCCAGCCCGTCAAGCCCGTCGGTGAAGTTGATCGCGTTCGATTCGCTCACGATGATGAATGCCGCGATCGGAACGTACCACGCGCCCAATAGGATGGGGTTCTTGATGCCGGGGATGATCATATCGGGCACTTCGAGCATGTATTTCAGAACGTACGCCGTACCGAATGCAAGGAAGAGCTGTGCGATGAACTTGGTCCGAACACGCATGCCATCGCCGCGG
The DNA here is from genome assembly GCA_041302025.1 of Chloroflexota bacterium. Classification (GTDB taxonomy): domain Bacteria; phylum Chloroflexota; class Anaerolineae; order Anaerolineales; family Villigracilaceae; genus Defluviilinea. The sequence goes on from JBFYRY010000012.1 coordinate 13,529, forward strand.
CGTTTTCCGCGAATGCCTTCCCAATCGTCCAGCGCGCCGAGCGCGCTGTAACCGACCATGACGATCAATGGCACCAGCACCGAGCGTCCGGTCACATCGAGACCGATGAGAGACGCGGCATTCAGGAGACCGGTCAATAAAAGCACCGGCAGGATGAACAACACACCGCCCATGGTGGGTGTGCCCATTTTTACGTTGTGATGTCCGGGTTCATCCACGCGGATGATCTTGCCGATCTTGAAATGGCGGAGGACGCGAAGGAACGGCGCGCCCCAGATGACCGTCATGAGGAAGGAAAGCATTGCAAGACCCAGCACAAGGGCGGTTTGGTTCACGAGCGTTCCTCCAGTAGGGCGGTGATGCGGTCCATGCGCAAACCGTGGGAGCCTTTGATCAACACGGCATCGTTCTTCGCCAGGCTGGCTTTCAGCCATTCCACCAGCGGATCGAATTCATCGAACTCGGTAATGGCGGCCTTCCTCATCCCGGCGCGGCGGGCGGCTTCCGCGATGATGTGGGCGCGTCCGCCAAGTGTGACAAGCACATCCGCAACCTGCGCGGCACGCAGACCGACCATCTCGTGTCCGCCGCGTTCGTAGGGACCGAGTTCGAGCATGTCGCCAAGCACCGCCACCTTGCGCCCTTCGAGTTCGTCGAGCAGGTTGAGCGCGGCAAGCATGGATTCAGGCGAGGCATTGTAGGTATCGTCCAGCAACAACGCACCGGTCTTACTGCGCACGGCGGAGAGACGCAGTTGTGTGTGTCCCTGACTCAAGCCTTCGATGATCTCCTGCCAGTTCATGCCTTCGGCAAGACCAACCGCGGCGGCACGCAAGGCAGTATGGACAGAGTGACGCCCAATCAGGGGGATTCTCACGTGCAGGGACTCACCCGCATAATGCATTCGGAAGCGGATACCTTCCAGTCCAAGCCCTTCCACCTGGTCAGCCCAGAGATGCGCTTCGGGGGATAACCCGTAGAAGAAGACACGCGCCTTCGTCTTTTCCTCCATCTTGCGGACCCAGGGGTCATCGAAGTTGAGGATCGCCACTCCCTCGGGAGCCGGGGGCAATGCCTGGACCAATTCCGATTTGCCGCGCGCGATGGCTTCCTGCGATCCCGCGCGCTCGGCATGGACGGTGCCGATGTTCGTCACCACTCCGACCTGCGGCTGGGCAATATCGCACAGAAAGGCGATCTCACCGGGAACGTAGAATCCCATTTCCATCACGGCGCGCTGGTGACCGGAACTCAGTCTCAGCATGGTGAGCGGAAGTCCGATTTCGTTGTTGAGGTTGCCGGGGCTTTTGAGCGTGCGGTAGCGCGTGCTCAACACTTCTGCGGCCATCTCTTTCGTGGTGGATTTACCGACACTTCCGGTGATACCGATCACGCGCAGGTCCAGTTTGCGGCGCCAGAAACGCGCGATCTGTTGCAGGGCGGTGATGGTGTTATCCACGCGCAGACAGAGCGGGGTGGTGAGGTCCTGCCCGGTGTAGGAATCGGCTGAGGTAACGGTGCGCAGGTCGAAGGTCCGGAGAGAGGCGTCCGCGACAACGTCCCGCTGGATTAAAGCAAAAGATGCCCCCCTCTTGAATGCCTCCCCGATGAAATCGTGTCCGTCCACGCGCTCGCCGGGAATGGCGACGAACATCGAGCCGGGGATGACCTGGCGCGAGTCGATGACCGCTTCGGTGATGACCGTTACGGATTGCGGACGGAAATTCGTCAGGGCTTCGAGGGTATCGGCAATCGTGAGCATGTTATTTTTTGACAGCCATTTGAAGGCGGACAACATCGGGAGGGATGTTGAGGAGCACAACGGTTTGTTCAGCAACCTGTGAGAACACGGGGGCGGCGGTCTCGGAACTCCAGATGGAGGTACTGGGTTTCTGGATCCAGACATAGACCATGAACTGCGGGTCATCCACCGGTCCCCAGCCGATGAACGAGGCGTTGGTGTGGTTCGCGTCGTATCCATTATCGGTCGGGATCTGCGCGGTGCCGGTCTTGCCAGCCACACGATACCCCGTCAACAAGGCGGAGGAGGATTCGCCTTCCAGGGACACGGCGAGCATTTCATTCAAGGTGTGGGCGGTCTCGGCGGAGATTGGCGAACCGGCATACTGCGAAGGGACATTGTACTGGTGCCCATCGCGCAACATGGAATACAGGATGTGCGGCGTGACCATGTGCCCGTCGTTCGCAACGGCAGAGACCGCCATCATCATCTGCAAGGGTGTGACCGTGACGCCCTGACCGAAGGCGTTGGTGCCCAGGTCGACGTTGTACCAGTCCGAATCACCCGGGACCTTGAGCCTGCCCATCGCTTCACCGGAGAGGTCGATGCCGGTAGGGTGACCCAGACCGAAGCGTTCCATGTACCCGTAAAAGGATTGCGTTCCCATTTGCGTGGAGATCCATGCCATGCAGACATTCAGGGAGTGTTGCAGGCATTCGGTCATGTTGCGTTGACCCCATGCCTGGCGGTCCCAGTTCCAGATGGTGATGCCGCCGACCTCGATGGAGCCGGTGTCGATGTAGGTTGTCTCCGGGCGGACGGTGCCGGTGTCGAGCGCCGCCGCCATGGTCAAAACTTTGACGACCGAGCCGGCTTCATACGCCATGCCGATGGCACGGTTGTATTGACTGCCGTTATCGTAGGTCGAGAAATAATCGCCATAACTATTGAGGTTGATGCGCGGTGTGGTTGCCATGGCAAGGATCTCGCCGTTGCGCGGATCCATGACGATGATCGCACCATTCTCAGCGCCATAATTGACGAGCGCCTGGTCAAGGATGGTTTCCACTTTGGCTTGCAGGTCGCGGTTCAAAGTGAGGACGAGCGTCGTGCCGTTCGGTACTTTGGGAATATCCATGGCTTTATTGGGGTCGCGCGGCACCCATACCTGCACGGGATTGCCCGCCAGCAGGTCGTTGTATTTTTCCTCGATGCCGAAGTAGCCACGCCCATCCTGCGTGACAAAGCCGAGTATGTTCGAGGCCAGGGCATCCTCCGGATAACTGCGCTGGAAGTGAGGTTTGAAGCCCAAGCCGTTCAGGCTGAAATCCCTGGCGTCCTCTTTTTGTTTGACAAGTTGTTGCAGGGAGGAGACCGTCTCTGCGCCGACGTAATCCTGGATGACGACATATTCCCAGCCTTCAGGCGAAGCGGTCAATTGGTTGTAGACCTCGTCGTAGGTGAGTCCCAGATACGTGCCAAGAATATAAGCCAGCGATTCAGGGCTTTCCATTTCAGTGAGGCTTACGCCCACTTCATAGACTGTGCGGTTGCCCGCCAGCAGGTGACCACCGCGGTCGTAAACCTCTCCGCGCTCCGGATAGACCATGCTGAACTCACCGGCATACCGGTCACCTTGTGAGAGGAAGATCTTCGCCTGTTCGCTGTTCTGGATGCGGATCATCTGCACGATGACAGCCAGCCCCACGAATACAAGACCGGCGGCAAGGATCAACGAACGGACGGCGTACGTCTGTCTCATTAGCGGGAGCCTCCAACGATCACACGCGCGTCCATCCACTCGAACAGGGATTGTGTGTATTCAACGGGGATGACTTGAAAACGGGGTGTGACATCTTTGGCGGCGGATAAAATGCCGGGTTCGGGAGCAATGAAACCGGGGACGGCGACATAATCCAGTTCGCCGGGTTTGACAGGGCGGTAACCCAACTCGAGCGCGCGTCTCTGCATTTCGGCGGTGGAGGTCAGTTTGGCAAGCTGGGTTTCGAGGTCGGCGTTGGCGCGTTGAACAACGGAGATCTCATGGCGCAATTCCTGGATCTCGCGTCCAGCCGCGGCGGCGCGGGCGGTCACATCGAGATAGATCGCCGCGATCATGGACAGTCCGATGACGACGAGCAGGAACGCGCCAACATACTGGCGTTGAACACGCCAGGGAGCCTGTTTATAAGCATGGATGATTTGTGTAGCCTGCATAGCGAACGACCTTTATATTTGGGCGATATGGTCGGTTTTTAAATCTTTACCACGAAGGACACAAAGGTCACGAAGGAAACCTTTCGGGTTTTGCCTTCCCCACTTTGTGTACTCACCTGCACTTGCGTGCTGGTGCAAGTGTCGTGTCCTTAGTGGTAAAAACAAATCACAGTTTTTCAACAATGCGAAGTTTCGCACTGCGCGCTCTCGGATTGTTTTTGGTCTCTTCCTCCGATGGCATAATCGGTTTTCGGTGTACCTCTTTCAATACAGCGTTGCGTTCGATTTCGTAGATCCGTTCGTAGGGCGGATTTTTTAGATCCCTGCCCTGCTCACGGAAGAAGTCCTTGACGATGCGGTCTTCCAGCGAGTGGAAGGAGATGACTGCGAGTCTGCCTCCGACGCCGAGGGCTGATACCGCTTGGGGAAGCACATCCGCGATGGATGCCAGTTCCTCATTCACCGCGATCCTCAGCGCCTGGAAGGTTCTCGTCGCCGGGTGGACTCGGTCCCCACGGCGGGGAGAAACGCTCTCAATCACGGCGACCAACTCACGGGTTGTGTGAAGCGGTCGCTTGTTGACGATAGCCCGCGCGATCTTGCGTGAGTCCCGTTCTTCGCCGTATTGGTAGATCAAGTCAGCCAGTTCCCGTTCTGTCAACTTGTTCACCAGGTCGGCGGCGGTCTGCGGGGCGTGCGGACCGAAGCGCATGTCGAGCGGAGCATCCTGTAGGAAGGAAAAACCGCGCTCGGGGGTATCGAACTGCATGGAGGATGCACCCAGATCGAGCACAATGCCATCCACTGCATCCCAGCCGAGTTGTTCGATCTGGGCGGATAGAGTCGTGTAGGAGGCTTGCGCCAGATGAACGCGATGTTCGTAAGGAGCCAAGGTCTCACGAGCGATCGCCAATGCCTGCGGGTCCACATCCAGACCCAGCAGTTGTCCACCTGGCGCACACGCCTCCAGGATGCCGCGGGCATGTCCGCCCGCGCCAAGAGTTCCATCCACATAGCGCCCTGCGTCATGAGGCTGCAACGCGTGTATAATCTCTTGGTAAAGTACGGGTTGGTGCGGTGTGTTCATAATGATTGGAAGACTTCGGAAGTCTTTTTCGAGACTCACCTGCCTTGGTTCGTCAAGGCAGATTTCCGAAGTCTAGCTCTTTGAAAGATTGAGTGTGGCGAAGCGCTGTTCATTGGCTTCCACGTCCTGCAGTTTGTCCATCTGGGTTTTCCATTCAGCAGGAGTCCACACTTCGAAGTAATCGCCTTGCCCCGCTACGGTCAATTCCCCGCTTTCGATGCCGAGGAATTCACGCAGGTTCTGCGGGACAAGCACGCGCCCGACCTTATCCACTTCCACAGGATACGCATTCGAGAGGATCAACCTCCGCAACATGCGCGCCGTGGGGTCCGCCATGTTCATAGCGTTGATGAGGGTGTACACTTCCTTGAAGTACGCATCCGTCATCACCATCAAGCATTTATCGAAGCCCTGAGTGATATAGGCGCCAGCCGCCAGCAAGTCGCGATAGCGCGCCGGGATCATCAGGCGACCTTTGTCATCGAGATTGTGCTGGAACTGACCTAAGAACATTTGTGCTACAATTCCTTTTAATTGATGAACGCCGGGGCGACCGGCGTCCTACCACTTTTTACCACTTTCTCCCACATTATACGCTCTTTGGGGGAAAAATCAAGTGGGCGTGACTATTTCTCCCACTCCCTCTAAAGTCCTAACCAATTATGACAACATCACTCCCCTTCACACTTCTCGAATCAACACACTGGAAAGACTATGCCCTGCTCGATAGCGGCGATGGTCTGAAACTCGAACGTTTTGGCAAATACACTTTTGTCCGCCCTGAATCGCAAGCCATGTGGAAACGCACGCTAAACTCCGAATGGCAGAACGCGCACGCGGTCTTTCAACCCACCGGCGAGGAAAGCGGCGGTCATTGGGACTTCAAAAAAAAGGTGGATGAACAGTGGGAGATGCATTATCCACTTCCCCACTCCAAAAACGGATTGACATTCAAAGTGATGACGACTCCCGGTCGTCATCTGGGAGTCTTTCCCGAGGTCGCTTCACACTGGGACTTTATGGCTGATCTCGTTAAAAAAGCGGACTCTCAGCTGAAAGTACTCAACCTGTTCGGCTACACCGGGCTGGCATCCCTTGCGGCGGCGGCGGCTGGCGCGCAGGTCACCCACGTGGATGCATCGAAAAAGTCCGTGAACTGGGCGCGAGAAAACCAGGAACTCTCCGGCTTGGGCGATAAGCCCATCCGCTGGATCGTGGATGACGCGTCAAAATTCATGCAGCGTGAAGCACGACGCGGCGTCAAATACGACGGCATCATCCTGGACCCGCCCAAGTTCGGACGCGGACCCAAAGGCGAAGTGTGGGAAGTGTACAAATCCCTGCCGGATTTATTGGCGTCCTGTCGTGAATGTTTGAGCAATAAACCGTTGTTTGTCATTACAACGGTTTATGCCGTGCGCGCTTCGGCAATCCACGTGGCGCAAGCCATGGACGATATGATGTCTGGTTTCGGGGGAAGAATTGATATGGGAGAACTGGTCACGCGTGAACAAAGTGCAGGCAGGTTATTGTCGCAGGCGGTGTATGCGCGGTGGAAATCGTAAAATCAAAGGAAATTAACTCATGAAAAAAATCACCCACCTTTTTCTGTTCTCCATCCTCATCACTGCCTGCGCTGGCGCGACCTCTGCGCCTTCTCCCACACCGCCTGCCTCTGTAGAAACAGTTGCTGTACCTACAGCCATTCCAGCCACTGAAACTCCAACGGTTGTACCCACCTCTACCGAACCGGCGGAGCAGAAAGCGAGCAGAGAATTGGCCGAAGCGGTGGCTGCGGGTATGCATAGCAACGATCCTGAAACATGGACTGGTCAATACGCGCAGTATACCGAATGGCTCAAAAACGCAAGCAACCCAGAACTCGTACCGGACGCACAATTAAATGAGTTAAATGTGTTTATGCAAAGCCTGCGCAAAGCCGACCAGTTGTATTACTTTTCTCAAAACCCCGAAAACGCAAAAATTATTTTGACCGATTTTCTCGTACAGTTTGTCCAGGGGAGCATCACACGAGAAGTCGCAGCGGCGATGACCGTGGAAGATTTAGAAACACTCGCATACTCCCAGAACGAGTATCAGCGCCAATTCCTGGAACTGCGATACCGTGCGATGACACAAGAAGAAGCCATTTTATCTCCCACGGAAATGATGTATGCAGAGACCGACCCGAATGGTAAGATCATATATCATGAAGAGTGGGATCATGGGCAACCTGCGGGTGTCGGATTTTACGGGATGTGGGTGAATAATTCGAGGCTATATTCAAAATATCCTGATAGCACTGTGGCGCATGTTCCATATACAATCCCAATGTTTGGAAGAAATGTCATACGGACAGGCGCATTATTGGGTGATGCTATGGTCGCTGATTTGGCTGGGTATGGCAAGTCAAGGGATGGTTTGTATTACACCTACTGGATCATGAAAGATACAAGCGGCAAAATATATTTGCACATATATCTGGTTGTAACTGATGCAAACAATCCGATCGATCTTCCGGAAGGGAATATATGTTTAGGTGCTTCAAATGCAACCGGAACAGTGGATCAACCATGTCAGGCTTTAAAACTCACCACATTATTTGCAGTTGACAAGGATGCGTTTAATGAATTTCGAACACAATTGACCGGAGACGTTTTGAAATCATGGCTGCAATGGCCCCCTTACGTGGCAAAAATATTCAGTGGAGGAGTTGCGTTGCCAGTAATTGGTTATGCTAGTCAGTTTTTTGATCCGGAAACAGGATTGATGATCATAGGTTCCGAAGTAGAAGGATTAAAACAAGGATATATATTTTTTGGCACCGACCTTCATAACCCCTGGCCATAACGGCTTGTATTCTACACCCCGTTATATTGCAACTATATATGGATATGAAGCGTGCGTTATTTTTTATTCCTCTCCAACTCCTGCAACCACTCCAGCGGCTTCTCCCACCTCTTGCGCGGATGAATCATGAAGAACCTGTCGGGGCGGTCCCATTTCGTTCCGGGCGGATATGCGCGGCAGGAGAAACAACCCGTTTCACCCTACATTTCCGTAAATATCCCGCTTTTGGCGTGCTTGCTTCCAAGTTTCTGCCGTGATACACTCTATTAAAGATGAACAAAAGCCTTCTGCTTGTCACTGCGGATGCGTATTTTGCAAAACTACTGCTCCAGAACCTGGAACGGGAAGGCTACCGTGTTCATACCGTCAAAGGAAAGGGAGAGGCGGTCGTCCGCGCGGATGAACAGAACTGTTCGCTCGCCTTCCTCGATGCCGATCTGGGATACAAGTCGGTCTCCGAGATCGGACGTGCGCTCCGCTCGCTCAACCCAAGCATCAGGCTGGTCCTATTTTCTGACGACGATGCGCCCCCCACACTGGATGAGATTCGTCCGTGGAGTTTGTTACGCAAGCCCTATCAATTACCCGATGTATTGAACATGCTAAACAACAGATCAACCCCCATTTCCAAACCTGCAAAAGCGCCGACACCTGCAACATCCGTCCAACAGGAACTTCCCTGGCTGAAGGATGTGACCAAAGCCGCGCAACATCTCACGCGTCTCACGCTTGAGTCTTCGGCCCAGGCGGCGCTCATCACACGCGGGGAAAATCTTTGGGCGTATGCCGGTCAACTTTCGCAGGGCGCGGCAAAGGAACTGGCGGTGACAGTCACCCGCCACTGGGACGGGCAAAAGGGAAGCGACCTCCTGCGATTCGTCCGTCTGGAGGCGACCAAGGCGGAGCACATGCTCTACGCCACACGCATCGCCGATGAAGTGGTGCTTGCACTCGTCTTCGATGCAGAGACCCCGTTCAGCACGATCCGCACACAGGCTGGTCAACTGGCGGATTCGCTGTTCATCACCCCCATTGAAGAGGCGGAAAAGCCTGTTGTACAACAGAAACAGCCCACGGTTCCGAATGATGCGCCCACGCAATACATGGAGGATGAAAGCAGTCAGGATCTGGAGATTCCATCCATTTCCAAGATCCTGTCCGATGTCCCGCCACCCACGCCGGAACCTGGAACGGCATCCAGGCCGGGGGGAATAAGTTGGGGAGGCAATCCCACCCCCTCCCACCCGATGCACCAATACAGCCGCGAGAGTTCACCCGCTGTCCGCGTGAACGACCTGCTGGTCTCAAATCAGAATAACGAACAGACCATCGAGCACGTGGTGCAGGATTTTGACGCCACCATGCCTTCGAAATCGCGCCAGCGCCCCGAGACGCCCATCCGCAGACCCGGCACCGGTGAACTGGATGAGACCCGCCCGCACTCGATCACCGAAGTGGCGAGCCGCGTGATGCTCGACCCGATCTCACCCGGACTATATAACCTGACCTATGCCTGTCTGCTTGTACCGCGTTTCAGTTCCCATTATCTGACCGGCGATATTTCAGACCACTTGTCGGAATGGCTGCCGAACATCTGCATCGCATTCGGCTGGCGGCTGGAATATCTGGCTGTTCGTCCTGAATATGTACAGTGGGTGTTGAATGTGCCGCCCGCCACATCGCCCGGGTATCTCATGCGCATCATGCGCCAGCAGACTTCGGAAAAGATCTTTGCCGAGTTTCCTCGTATGAAAAAGGAAAACCCCTCCGGTGATTTTTGGGCGCCGGGATACCTCATCATGGGCGGCACACAGCCGCACCCGCCGCAACTGGTGAAGGATTACATCAAACAGACCCGCTCCCAACAGGGATACTCGCAACCGCGAAAGTAATTTTTGTCATTGCGAGAAACAGAGCGACGAAGCCATCTCTTGACAGCCCAACCACAAGCGCAGAGTATAATCACTCTGCGTTTTGTTTTTACCGAAACACGTACCACTTTCATCCTTCATCCTTCCTATTTCAACCTTCTAAAATATGCCCCCTACCCTCTATCTCATTGACGGACATGCCCTCGCCTATCGCATGTACTTCGCCCTCACCGCTGTCGGCGGAAGTCAGCGCTGGCAAACATCCAAGGGCGAACCCACTGCAGGCATCTACGGCTTCGCGCGCGAATTGCTCCGCATCGTCGAACAGGAAAAGCCCGAATACCTCGCTGTCGCCTTCGATGTGGGCAAGACCTTCCGCGACGAACTCTTCCCCGAATACAAAGGCACGCGCGAAAAAATGCCCGATGACCTGCGCCCGCAGATCGAACGCATCCGCAAGATGGTCGATGCCTTCAACATTCCGCGCCTGGAAATGGAAGGCTTCGAAGCGGACGATGTGCTCGGCTCCGTGGCGCGCATCGCCGCCGCACAGGGGCTCGGCGTCAAGATCATCACCGGCGACCGCGACCTGCTCCAACTCGTCGACAGTCGCACCGCTGTCTATCTCGCGGGTGACGATAAAAACTTCATCACCGATGATGACGTGGTCAAAAAACTTGGCGTGCTTCCCAAACAGGTCGTGGATTACAAAGCCCTCGTCGGCGACAAATCCGACAACATCCCCGGCGTGATGGGCGTCGGCGAAAAGACCGCCATTGCGCTCATCGAAAAATATGGCACGCTCGATAATATCTATGCCCACCTCGGCGAGATCGAGACCCGCTGGAAGACCAAACTCGAAGCCAGCAAAGCCAACGCTTATCTCAGCCGCGACCTCGCGCAGATCAAAACCGATCTCCAGATCAGACTGGATTTGGAACATGCCAAAGCCCGCGATCTGGATATCCCTGCCATCACCGCCTTCTTCACAGAGATGGAATTCCGCACGCTTCTCAAAACTCTCGATAAGATAACGGGAGGAACCGCTTCAACCGCCCCCGCGCCTGCTTCGATTCCCCAAGCATCCTCCCCGCTGAAGCCGGGACAACTCTCCATGTTCGCGGCAGAGACTCCAGTCATCACCCCCAAAGTGGACTCGAATATCACCGTCCACATAGTAGACACGGACAAGAAGCTCAACGACCTCGTCGAAGCATTGAACAAAGCGAAGATCATTTCTTTCGACACCGAAACCACATCCACCGAAGAAATGCAAGCGGACATCGTCGGCATCTCGCTGGCAGTTAACGAAGGCGAAGGCTATTACATTCCCATCGGTCACATCGCCGGAACGAACCTGCCGCTCAAACAAGTCATTGACGCACTTCAAGAACCAATGACGAATCCAAAGATCGGCAAAATCGCGCACAACGCCAAATATGATTACATCATTCTTGCCAAGGCAGGCTTGGTTGTCACTCCGCTTACCTTCGACACGATGCTGGCTGAATTCATCATTGACCCATCGTCACGCAATCTCGGCTTGAAGAATCTCGCCTTCGTCAAACTCGGCGAAGAGATGACCCACATCGAAGAGTTGATCGGCAAAGGCAAGAAGCAGATCAGCATGGCGGAGGTCGCCATCGAATCCGTGGCACCGTACGCGGTCGCCGATGCCGAGACAACCTTGCGTCTCATGCCCATCGAAGAAAAAGAACTCAAACGTGTGGACGGCGAAAAACTCCTGCAAGAGATCGACCTGCCACTCACCCCCGTACTCGCCGACATGGAAATGGAAGGCATCCTGCTCGACCTGCCTTTCTTCGAACAGATGTCGAAAGAATTGACCAAGCGTTTGGGCGAGATCGAAAAGCAAGTCTACGAGATGGTCGGCAAGACCTTCAATATCAATTCCACCCAACAACTCTCCGATGTCCTGTTCAAGACTCTCGGCTTGGAACCACCCGACAAAAACAACAAAACCGCCAGCGGACATTACTCCACTGCCGCGGGCGTGCTCGAAGAACTCAGCGGCAAACATCCGGTCGTTGACCTGATCCTGGAAAACCGCGAACTCTCGAAGATCAAATCCACCTACGTGGATGCCCTTCCACCCGCCGTCGACCCCAACGGACGCGTGCATACATCCTACTCCCAGATCGGCGCGGTGACGGGACGTCTCTCCTCCAACAATCCCAATCTACAGAACATCCCCATCCGCACTGAAACGGGGCGCAAAGTCCGTAACGGCTTCATCGCGGGCAAAGGCAACGTCCTGCTCTCGGTGGATTACTCGCAGATCGAACTGCGCATCGTCGCGCACATGGCACAGGATGAGGGCATGTTAGCGGCATTCCGCGCGGATGAAGATATCCACTCCACGACAGCGGGAGCCATCTACGGCGTAGGTTCCGAAGCGGTCACGAAGGAAATGCGACGCCACGCCAAGGCGATCAACTTCGGTCTGATATACGGCATGTCCGCCTTCGGTCTCACACGTTCCACCGATCTGACTTTGGCGGAAGCCGAACGCTTTGTCAAAGCCTATTTCGAGAAATTCCCCGGCGTCAAAAAATATCTCGATGGCATCCGCAAGCAGGCGGCAAGTCAGGGCTATGTCGAAACGCTGTTGGGGCGCAGGCGTTATTTCCCGATGTTGCAGACCAAATCGAACCCGCAAATGAAGAATCGCGAAGAACGTGAAGCCATCAACGCCCCCATCCAGGGCACCGCGGCGGATATTATGAAGATCGCCATGCTGAAGATACCCGGCGCGTTGAAGAAAGCCAAACTCAACGGCACGATGCTCCTGCAAGTGCACGATGAACTCGTACTGGAATGTCCGAAGGAAGAATTGGAAAAAACCGCCAGGGCTGTGCAGGAAACGATGACAAACGCCTATTCATTGGATATTCCCCTCTCCACCGAAGCGCGCTACGGGGATAACTGGGGCGAGATGAAAGTGCTATGAACATCTAATCATGGAACCAAGACTCTCGTACCCAGAAAATGTACTTCCTGTTTTGCGCTTCCAATATTGCCCAATGTGTACAACGTCTTTGGTACGTGATGTAATCTTTGACGATAACATCCCTCGAGTGCGTTGCCCAAACTGTGATTGGCATCAACTCACATCAAACGCTACCGGTGTGAATATTATTGTCAAAAGCGACGATAGTATCGTTGCAATCTCCTCACCAAACAAAGCAGGCTTTGGCTTCCCCGGCGGTATGGTTGAATATGGTGAAAACCCTGAAATGGCAGCCATTCGTGAAGTCTACGAAGAGACCGGCTTGGAGGTGGTGATTGTTGATTGTCTCGGTTGGCATTTTTCCAACCGAGTAACCTGGCCGGGACCAATGGTTACGATCATGTATGAAGCCAGGGTGATTGGCGGCACCCCCAGAGATAGCGCAGAGGGGAAAGTACAAATCATCCCTGAATCCCAATTTCCAGAAATTCCCGCTCACCATCCCTTCAGCCGAAAAACAATGGAAGCCTATCGGGCTAAATCATCATTTAGGTGATCTTTGCATTCTATTACATGCCCGCAGTGCAGACCAATCTAATAATAGCCATCCAATTGTAAGGCTTGTCCTTCACCCCCCTACGGTATAATACTCTCCATGCCCGGACGAGAAGACATTTTCCAAAAAGCAATGAACGAAGGCCATTCCGCCGCGTGGGATCAGGAATGGCCAAAAGCCGCATCCGCCTATCGCACCGCCCTGCAGGAAATGCCCGACCACCCCAAGGCTCTCAACAGCCTGGGGCTGGCATTGTTCCAGATGGGCAATTACGATGAAGCCCTTCAGATCTACAAGCGCGTCGCTCAAATCTCCCCGCAGGACCCGGCGCCCATGGAAAAACTGGCGCAACTCCTCGAACGCACCGGGCATCTCAAGGAAGCCATTGAGGCCGCGTCCAAATCCGCGGAACTTTACCTCAACCAGCGCGACGTAGATAAAGCCATCGAGAACTGGGTGCGCGTGACCACGCTTGACCCCGAGAATGTCATCGCCCATTCCCGCCTTGCCCTCGCCCACGAACGCCTCGACCACAAGCCTCAGTCTGTCACCGAATATATTGCAGTTGCCAGCCTGATACAGCGT
>JBFYRY010000377.1:0-3069 GCA_041302025.1 Chloroflexota bacterium
GTTGACTACGTCCGCTTGTACCAGACCAAACCCACGCCGGTTTCCTTCACGACCTCATTCCGTGAGGACTTCTCCGGCTGGAAGAAAGTCAGCCTGCCCTTCACCGCCTTCCAAAACATGGACGGCTTCACCCTTGACCTCACCAACATCCAGACCCTGCGCTTCACCATCCCCGACGGCTCGAACGTCCCGGTCATGCTGGACCAGGTCCGCTTGAACTGCCCGGAAACTGTGACAGTGCAGAACACTGCGGATAACGGCGCTGGTTCCCTGCGCAAAGCTCTGGGCACTGTCTGCGTCAGCGGCACTATTACCTTCGATCCTGCGCTCGCCGGTCAGACCATTACCCTGCTCTCCGGTCCGTTGACCCTCGGCAAGAACGTGACCATCGACGCCTCCGCCGCGCCCGGGTTGGGCATCAGCGGCAACAACGCCGACCGCGTCTTCATCGTCAACGCCGGGACAACCGCCACGGTCAAGTACCTGACCGTCAAGAACGGATTTGGCTGGCAATTGGCGGGCGGCATCCTCAACAACGGCTCGCTGACCCTCGATCATGTTACCGTCACCCAGAACGTCATGGCTACCGACGCGGGCGACTTCTGGCAGGGCGGCGGCGGCATCTATAACGGAAGCGGCTCCACCTTCAACCTGATCGACAGCACCATCTCGAACAATCAGGCGGCTTGGTCGGGCGGCGGTGTCTACTCATTCTTCAATTCCACTAACAATATTATTCGCAGTACCATCAGCGGCAATGTATCTAATGACGTTGGTGGTGGCATCCGCTCACTTGGCAACTTCAGCATTGTGGACAGCACCATTAGTGGCAACACATCCACAGGCTGGTTTGGCGGTGCTATGTTCGTGACCGATGGCATTGTGCATGTGACGAATTCCACTGTAGCCAATAATGTTTCACCAGAATGGGCTCCAGCGGATGTCTTTGTCGGCACCTTTACCGCCGCAAATGCTACACTCACATTCACGAACAGCATCGTTTCTAGCGCGCAGAGTAACTGCTTCTTTGCACCTTGGGGTGCGGGCGTGGTTACCTTAACCGCAAATCACAATAATCTGTTTACGGATAACAGTTGCTTCACAGGCAGTAGCGATTTGGTAGTATTCGACGTTGGTCTGGAACCGTTGGCGGATAACGGCGGACCCACATTGACACACGCCTTGCTACCCGGCAGCCCGGCGATCAATGCGGCGGATGTTGCGGCTTGTTCCGCAACCGATCAACGCGGTGTGGCACGTCCGCAAGGCGCAAGCTGTGACATCGGTTCGTATGAAGCGCCCTAAGTTTCAAACCAAAAAGTAGTCTTGAGATCAAGCCCTTCCTTGAGAGGACAAATGTCCTTTCAAGGAAGGGCTGAATGGTATTGGATAAGGAAAAGCAAATAGTGATACGATGAGGCGGGAATGTACTCCACCTTTTGATTGAGCATGGCGGGGTATTAAAATAGACATATAGGAGTGTACATCACATGACCGCAAAACAGATCTTCATCGGCGACACCGCGCAACAAGCGCCAGCCCAACCCGTCCGAGGGGAATTCGTCAGCCTGCTCGGCGACACGTTCTACAAGATCGAAAATTATGACGGCATGCCGCCGTTCTTCATGAGCATTGTCAGCAGTTCGAACCACTGGCTGTTCATCTCGTCCACCGGCGGGCTCTCGGCGGGCCGGGCCAGCGCCGAGCAATCGCTGTTCCCCTACTACACCGACGACAAGATCACCGAGAATAACGAGAGCACCGGCAGTAAGTCCATCTTTCTCGCAACACGCGGCGAACGGACGAATCTCTGGGAGCCATTCTCCGAACGAACCAAAGGTAATTATCAGATCGAACGCAATCTTTATAAGAACGTCTTCGGCACCGCGCTCGTTTTTGAAGAACAAAATCTCAGCCTTGGACTCACGTTCCGCTATGCATGGCGCACCAGCGATCTGTTTGGATTTGTCAAATCGGCGTGGCTGATCAACGAGGCGGACTCACCCTGCCGCGTCGAATTTGTGGATGGGATGCAGAACATCCTGCCCGCCAACATCACATCCCTGACTCAAAACACGTTCAGTCCGCTTTTGGATGCCTACAAGCGCTCCGAACTGGAACCGGAAACTGGTCTCGCTATCTTTGCCTTGAACTCCACCCTGACCGATCTCGCCGAACCGAGCGAGTCGCTTCTGGCGACGACCGTCATGCAACTGGGTTTGGATCATGCTGACTATTTGATCTCGTCAGCCCAATTGGATAATTTCCGCAGCGGGATGGGTGTGAGCATGGAGACAGAAATCCGCGGTCGGCGTTGCGCTTACTTTGTCCACGCGACTCTCGAATTGGCTTCAGGTGAGGAAAAAGCCTGGCATCTGGTGGCAGACGTCACTCAGGACAGCACCGCCATTGTCAGCTTGAAGAAAAAACTAAACGGGAATCGCTCCGGGCTGGTGAAAGCCATCGAAGCAGACATCCAGTTGAACAACTTGAATCTGGAAAAGATCGTCGCCAGCGCGGACGGTTTGCAGGTATCGGATGATGCGCTTTGCACGGCGCACCATTTTGCGAATGTCATGTTCAACGTGATGCGCGGCGGCATCTTCTCGAACGGATACGACATCCAGACCCATGACTTCGTTGATTTTGTGAGGGTTCGAAATCGAGATGTTCTCACCAGTCATGCGGCGTTCTTTGCTGAACTGCCTGCGGAGATGAACATTCTCGACTTGCACACCCGCGCCGAGGTGACTGGTCAGGCGGACCTGATCCGCTTGAGCTATTCCTATCTGCCGTTGACGTTCAGCCGCCGTCACGGTGATCCGAGCCGCCCGTGGAATCGCTTTGTGATCGACATCAAGAAACCTGATGGCTCTCTTAAATTGGGTTATGAGGGCAACTGGCGCGATATTTTCCAGAACTGGGAAGCACTTGCCTACTCGTACCCTGAATACATCGAAGGCATGATCACCACCTTCCTGAACGCGACGACCGTGGACGGTTACAACCCGTATCGCATCACGCGTGAAGGCATTGACTGGGAGATCCCCGAGCCGAACAACCCGTGGG
>JBFYRY010000378.1:0-3048 GCA_041302025.1 Chloroflexota bacterium
GGCAGGCTGGAGGGCATTTTTGCGGCGCCGGAGGGCGCGGCAACGCTGGCGGCGCTTAATGCACTTCTTGAACAAAAATGGATTTCTCCCGATGAACGCGTTGTGCTGTTCAACACCGGTTCCGGCTTGAAATATCTTCAATAACCAAAGGAATGATGGGGGCGATCTCAAAACCAATAGTGTGGAACAAATTCCTGAAATGATAAAACAATTATCGGGGAGCCGGAAGCGGACTTGTCGGATGATAGAATCCTTATTCCAGAAAATGAAAGGGCAAGACTGTGGCAAAAATCCTGTATATTGAAGATATCCAAGACAACATCACGCTTGTCGAAAAGATCGTCACATCGCGCGGACATGAATTCCTTTCTGCGAGGAATGCCGAAGCGGGATTGGAACTGGCGTTCACATCCAAACCGGACCTGATCCTGCTCGATCTGGGTCTGCCGGATGCCGACGGTCAGACCCTTTCCGTCTGGTTGAGGGGCAACCCATCCTTGAGTTCGATCCCCATCATTGTCCTGACCGCCTGGCCAGAGGAGGTGGCGCGTCAGACCGTCAATGCCTACAATTTGAACGGGTACCTGTGCAAACCTTTTACCATGCCTGCCCTGCTACAGATGATCGATACCGTTTTGGGTGCAAAATCATCATGACGATCGAGATCATACCGGCAGACCGGTTCACCGTTCAGGAGTTGACCGATCTCTACAACCAGACGCGGGTGGATTACCTGGTGCCCATGCCGATGAATGTGGACAGGCTGAAAGAATACATCAACGATTTCGATGTTGACCTGCGGCAATCGTCTGTCGCGCGCGGTGCCGACGGAGATGTGTTGGGTTTGTGCATGTTGGGCATTCGCGGGGAGATCGCATGGATCACACGGCTGGGTGTTCTGCCATCCACCCGCCGGAACGGCGCCGGTTCCGCATTGATGGACAGCATGCTGGAAAACGCATCTGCGCTCGACATGAAGGAAACCCATCTCGAAGTGATCAAGAACAACGAACCTGCCTATAAACTGTTCCTGAAAAAGGGGTTTGTCGAAACCAACACCTACCTGGTCATGCGTCATGCACCGCGCCCCCTGTCGGTTTCGCTTCAGGGAAATGTGACATGGCTGGACTACGACAAGGCACTGGAAAAACTGGAAACCTACCCCAAACATATCACATGGATCAACACCATCGAATCCATGCGGAATTCGCCGAACACGGAAGGCTTGCATTTGGAACTGCCAAACGGCGACTCTGGCTGGCTGGTTTACCGAAACACCAAATACACTTTAAGATCAACTCTCAGCCACTTGATCATCCACACCGAGCAGGGAGATCCGCAGGCGGTTGGCGCGCAGTTACTGTCGCATTTGCATACGCACTTCCCGCATCACGACACCTATGCCGAAAACATTCACGAGAACGACCCTCACCTTCCCGCCTTCCATGCAACGGGATATTTCACCAACTTCTCGCGCATCGAGATGCGGCGGGAACACAATACCTGGACCGAATCGAATTCGCGTCGGGACTGAAGATCAAACCGTCAAAGATTTTCGGGGGATATGGAATAACGCATCTCGCGCCGACCAAACCTGATCCCGTTATATCGAGTGCGTCTCCCCCTCGTTGACACACGTTTGGGGCGAGGAGAAAAGCCGCTCGAAACAGAATCCAGACCCAAGTCCAGGTCGAAGCGTGGTTGTTTATCCTTCATTTGGGGAATGAATTTCGATGCGCCGGAACCATCCAATAAGAAAATCACACTATTAACGTCCCATTAATGGATTTTTTAAGAAAAGCGTTGCTTGACTCTGACCTCACAATGTGAAATAATGTAAGCGGTTACTGTAAGCGGTTACATTCAAAGCTATGACTAAACGTTCATCATCCGTTACAATTCGAGACGTGGCAAGACAAGCGGGAGTTTCTGTTGCCACTGTAAGCCGTTACATTAACCGTAACGCTCCGGTTTCTGAAGGTGTTTCATGCCGGCTGGAAAAGGTGTTGAGCGAGTTGAAGTATGTGCCTCATGCGGCGGCACGGCATCTTGCGAGCCGCAAGACACGGGTGATCGGTCTCCTGTTGAATAATTTGCACAACGATTTTTTTGTACCCCTTTTGAATGGTGTCGAAGCGGTGGTACGCCGAAAAGGGTATAATTTGATCATTGCCACGTATCATGCCGACAGCCGTAAAGAGATGCTTCCCCCCATCGGTCCACACAACACAGACGGGTTGCTGGTCTTTTCCGACGGTTTATTCGATGAAGATCTGATAAACCTGAATGCAAGCGGTTTCCCCATGGTTTTGGTGCATCGAACCCCTCCCCCCTCCGTCCCAATCCCGAGTGTCACCGTGGAAAATGTGGAAGTCACCCGCAAACTGATCGAGCACCTTATACAGGTGCATGGGAGAAGGCGTATTGTATTCCTGCGGGGTCCCCTCCACCAGGAGGATTCATGCAAACGAGAGATGGGATACAAGTCTGCGTTGCAGGCAAACGGGATCCCATTCGATGAAAATCTGGTACTTAACGGAGATTTCGAACGCGACATCGCTTTTCAGGTCATGGATCAATTCCTTGGCAATGACAGGCAGGTCGCGTTCGATTCTGTTTTTACAGGCGATGACGACGCGGCTATCGGTGTTCTCAGGGCGTTACACCAGCATGGTGTGAGAGTGCCCGAGGATGTTGCCGTGATCGGGTTCGACGATCTTGGGTTTGCGCCTTTTTTGAACCCGCCGTTAACAACTGTCCGCGCCCCCACCGAATCGGTGGGACGGATCGCCGCAGAAAGATTGTTTGGTCTTCTCGAGAACCAACCCTCGGATGAGGTGATGATACTCCCCACCGAGATCATTTTCCGCCGCTCGTGCGGCTGTCAGTAACGGATAAATTCTACATGAAAAGGAGGTGAGAACCTTCGCAAATAACATCACAAGTCGTACCTGTCACACTGTCGTATCCAAAATTCTAGTTTGAGGAGAATAACTCACCATGAAGAAACTTTTGTACGTTTTGTCCCTGTTGATCGTCGCCTCGATG
>JBFYRY010000127.1:0-13696 GCA_041302025.1 Chloroflexota bacterium
TTTCCTGTGATCGGGTACTTATCGCAAATGCCTGAAAATGGGAATAATGCCACCTATGTTCTTGAACATCCGAATTCATTGGTAACGGAAAATTTCCGGCTGTTGCAGTCAAATCTTGAATTTTTCCAGGCGTACAATTCAGCGAAGACAATCCTGATCACAAGCCCTGTGCAGGGCAACGGCAAGACGACCATTGCCGTAAATTTGGCAATTTCTTTGTCATTGAGCGGGCAGAAAACCATCCTTGTTGACTCTGATATGCGTCGCCCGGCAGTTCATACCGCTCTGGGCATCGATAAGTCCCCCGGTCTTTCCGACGTTATTCGCAGTAAAAAGAAGGCAGTCGATGTCACAAAACCCATGGATGGCACACGGCTTAATGTAATTACATCCGGAAATGTGCCCGCCAATGTGACCGAAGTGGTCGGTTCGAAGAGGGTCGCTGAGATTTTAAACGGACTCAAGGATGATTTCGAAACGATCATCGTCGATGCCCCGCCGCTGGTGATCTCCGATGCCTATAATCTTGCATCCAAAGTGGATGGTATCATCCTGGTGCTGGAACCGGGACAAACGCAGGAGGAACAAGCAAGGGTCATCAAGGAGCAATTGAATCGTGCTAGCGCACGGGTGATCGGTGTTGTATTTAATCGTGTGATAGAGGAGCGGGCTAGGATTCACGGCGATTATCAATACCTCTCCATGTACTCTCCCAGCCATTACAATGATTATGTATCCGGCCCTGCGAAGGCGAAAGAACCCCAGCCACCCTCCCCCATGAAGAAGATGCTTGCATTTTTGGAACAAGGTGAGGTGCCTCAGGATGTTACCCCATCCCTGATGAATGCCTTTGAAAAATTCCAAAAGCAGAGACAGGGACTCCGTTCGCGCTTCCAAAAGGCGCCGAAACAACAGAAGAAGGACGAGTAGGAAGACAAACCCCACAGCCTCCGTACCCGGAGGCTGTTTTTGTTTTTAATGAACAGTGTATACTGTGAGTATGAAAAACAGCGTATCGACTCAGTTTATTCCCTTGATATTGTTTCTTGTGATCTCGGCTTTGGTTTGGCGCGGCATGGGGCACATGGTTCTGCCTGGGACGGGCATGAGCGCCATGGGATCAGAGACCATGCGAGCCCGTGTCGTGGCGGTTGTGGAAGACAGTCAGATCGACCTCGGCGGCATGACACAGCGGTATCAGATCGCCCGTGTAGAACTGCTGGAGGGGAAGCACCAGGGTATCATCGCAGAGATGGATTATGGCAGGCGGCAGGTATTATCAAGCCAGGTATACCTTCAAGCCGACGATGAGATTTTGGTGACGGTAGGTTCGCGCCCGGACGGGTCCTTGACCGTCTACTTTGCAGATCATATCCGCACCAATTCACTTCTGTGGCTTGCGGCAATCTTTGCCGTAACCATTCTGGTTATCAGCCGCTGGAAGGGATTGCGCTCCCTGCTCAGCATGGCGTTCAGCCTGTTGGTGATTGTTGGCTTTATCATTCCGAAGATACTGGCGGGCGGTGATCCGTTGCTGGCCAGCGTTACCGGTTCGGTCATTTTGCTTTCAGTCACACTCTACCTGACCTATGGCTGGAATCTCAAGACACATGCCGCAGTGGTCAGCATGACCCTCGTTCTGCTCATTACCGGGATACTGGCAGGAGTCTTTGTAAATTTCACGCGGCTGACCGGTTCAGGCGATGAAAATGCCCTGTTCCTGATCCAGATGCTCAATGCGCAGATCAATTTGCGCGGCTTGTTGCTTGGCGGCATGATCATCGGTGCTTTGGGTGTGTTGGACGATCTGGTCACAACCCAGGCATCGGCTGTGTTCGAACTGCATCATGCGAACCAATTGCTTGATTTCCGCGGCTTATATCAGTCCGCCATGCGTATCGGGCAGGACCATGTGGCGGCAACTGTCAATACACTGGTGCTGGCGTATGCAGGCGCCTCTCTCCCCATGTTGCTCATGTTTTCCCTCGGGCGGGGGGATTACGGAACGCTCGTCAACTTTGAGTTCGTGGCAGAGGAGATCGTGCGTACCCTGGTCGGTTCGCTTGGCTTGGTAGCGGCTGTGCCGCTCACAACGGTCATTGCCATCCTCTTCGTTCTCAGGGCAGAATCGCTCGAAAAATGGAAGCAATTTCTCGGTCCGGAGGGAGGCGGGGCGCATAGCCATTAATCCCGTCCGTCACGGTATCCTCCCATCATCCGCAATTGGATATGCATGATCGATTACACAGCCGCTTGTAAACCTTGGGAGGCTGGGAACGGGCGCAACCTTTCCTCCGATCCGGCGTATGGTAAGTACAAGGAGCGCGAGTGAACGACGAACAAACTTGGGTCCTCCAGGCTCAGCAAGGAAGCGACGAAGCGTTTACCATGCTCGTCGAAGAACATCAGACCCACGTCTATAACCTGTGTTATCGAATGTTGGGTGAACCTGAAGCCGCCGAAGATGCCGCGCAGGAATCGTTTTTGCGCGCCTATCAAAATTTACACCGCTACGACCAGAGCCGGTCCTTCCCGACCTGGCTTCTTTCGATTGCCGCCCATTACTGCATCGACCGGCTCAGACGGCGTAAACTTTCGATGTTTTCAATGGATGAGGAGAACGAGGACGGTACGACCTTCGAAATTGCCGACCCCGCTTCTCCCGACCCGGAGGCTGAATCCGTCAAACGCGAGGATCGCGACCACCTTCACGGTTTGCTGAAAGACCTCGACGAAACCGACCGCGCGGCCATCATCATGCGATACTGGCACGACTATTCTGAAGTGGAGATCGCCGACTCTCTGCAGTTGACGGTAAGCGCGGTGAAAAGCCGCCTGCACCGTTCGCGCCGCGCGCTGGCAGGCAAGTGGCAGAACGAAGCCCCGCGCCCCCAACCCGAAAGGAGACCTCATGAATCACCGGCCTTTTGAAGATTGGCTGTTGAACGATACCCTTATCAATCCTGAGCAGAAGCGCGACCTGGATGCGCACCTGCGAGAATGCCCATATTGCGTGGCATTGGCTGAAACAGGTGCGGTTTTGCAGTCTGTGCGGAAAGTGTCGCCTCCTGCCGGGTTCACCGTGCGTTTCCAGGCTCGTCTGGCAGAGCGCAAATTGTTGGAACGCCGCCGCAGGTTATGGGGTGCATTCGTATTCGCGTTGGGCGGGTTGGGATTGTTGGTCTGGCTGACCCTGCCGTATCTGGTGACGTTTATTTCCTCGCCTGCGACATGGCTCTCTGCGCTTGTGGAACTGGGAATATTTTTGATCACCACGTTGCAAGCTCTGGCGCAGGCTGGCTTTGTGCTGTTGGATGTGATCCCCGGCATTCTGCCTCCGTTTGTTTGGATGGTGCTGGTCTCTGCATTTGCCGGGATCAGTTTGCTTTGGTCCGTATCGATCTGGCGGTTCTCTCGAGTTCCGCAAGGAGTGTGACGTATGAAAATAAATAATAGATTCCTTACTCTATTTGCCTTGCTGGTGCTTTTGCTTGCGCCGACCGGTGTTGTGCATGCGCAGGGACCGGTTCCCGAGGGGGATGGACGCGTGATCTTCGGAAGTAACTTTACGCTTGAGAGCGGAGAGACATACCTGGGCGATCTCGTTGTCTTTGGCGGTAATGTGACCATTGAAGACGATGCCCAAATGAACGGCGACCTGGTTGTTATTGGCGGCACAGTCGAGAGCAATGGAACCGTGGATGGTGATGTTGTCATCGTTGGGGGGCAGGTTTGGCTTGATGAGTCTGCGCATGTGACCGGTGATGTTGTGACGGTTGGCGGGCAGTTGGAACGTGCGGAAGGTGCAGAGATCGACGGCGAGATCGTGAATAACGTTCAACCTGATATCCAGATCCCCGATGGACGCATACCTCCCTCGGTCACCGTGCCGGAAGTTCCCGCCCCGTCTGTGCGGGTGGACACCAATCCCTTTTTGTCTGCCGCCGGTGTGTTCTTTTGGGCGGTGGTTATATCCGGTTTTGCCATGTTGCTATCGTTGTTCTGGCAGAAGCAGTTTGAAAGTACCGGGAACACCATCGTTTCACAGCCCGTAATGATCGGCGCGATTGGGTTATTGGCGACTTTCCTGGGCTTTTTATTCTTCCTTACGATTCTTCCGCCCATTGTTGTGGCTTTTGCCTGGTTGTTCGGTGTCATATCCATGGGCTCGGAGATCGGCGAAAGGTTCTTGAAAGCCGTCAATCAAACATGGACGCCTGTGCTCACAACTGGTTTTGGGACCTTCCTGTTGATGCTGGTGGGCGGCGGGATCGGTCAGATCCCATGTGTCGGGTGGACTGTTGTCTTCCTGCTTGGAATAGTAGGCGTGGGCGGATCGGTGGTTACATGGTTCAACTTGAAACAATTTCAAAGACCCGCCATGGCACCCTCCGTTACATCGGCAGATGCTGGCGCGATCCCACCCGCATCGTAGCCGGAAATACCCCCATGTTATAATCACTCCGCCCCGCCGAAAGAACGGGGCGGAGTGATTTTTGGAGGAAGTACAGATGAAGGAATTACCCGTTCCCAACACAATTGTCCACAACGCGCCGCCGCCGTTGATAGAAGTTTCCGGTACTCACCGTGAAATGGGATGCCAGATCGGCGAAGCCCGCCGCGAACAAGTACAACACAGCATCGAAAATGCGCATGTGTTGATCGACCAGTCGTATGGCACGCTCGAATTGACATGGGATGGGGCCAAGATACAAGCGCGTAAATACCTGCCCTTCGCCGAGGAACGGTATGCCCAATATGTGGAGGAAATGCGCGGGGTGGCGGAGGGAGCGAACGTTGCCTTTGATGACATTGTGGCGTTGAACGCCATGGAGGCAGTCACCATGGACGCGTTGCACCTGACGCGCTGCACCAGTTTCGCCGTCAACGAACAGCGCACGGCGGATGAGCATGTGTTACTCGCTCATAACGAAGATTGGCTTCCGGAGGATGAGAATGATGTGTTTGTCATCTCGGCGAAACCATCCGGTGAGGAACCCCCGTTCCTGGCGATGACCTATGGCGGACTCCTGCCCAATGTGGGATTCAACGCCTACGGCATCGCCCAATTGATCGACTCGGTCTACCCGACCGATTCCCGTATCGGCATTCCGCGTCTTGTCGTTGCTCGTGCTGTCCTGTCATCAAGGCGTATCTCAGGCGCGCTCGGCAGGACGCTTGTTCCTCACCGCGCGGCTGGATATAACCATCTGATCGCCCATGAAAGTGGTGAGATATATTCGGTGGAGGTCTCCTCCCGCAAGTTCGATATCCTGCACGGCACCGACGGATACATGGTTCACACCAATCATTACCTGAGCCAGACGATGAAGGAAGTGGAAAGCGATCCGGAGGAGCTCATCTCCTCGCGTGTGCGGTACTTCCGCGCCAATCGCCTGTTGCGTGAAAGTTCCACACACACCATCAAAACTATGCAGGCGATCCAGAAGGACCACGTCAATCTGCCGAACTCCATCTGTAACCATAACATCCAGGGCATCGATCCGCTTGACCGCGAGAGCACCATCACTGCGCTGGTCATCGACCTGACCGCCCGCGAGATGCACATCGCCTGGGGCAATCCCTGCCAGAATGCGTATCACACGTATCACCTGAATGCATGAAAAAATTCCAAACAAAAAGACTCCGCGGCGATCGCAGAGTCTTTTTGTTTAAAACCTTTGGTCAGGAAAATTTCTCGATCGCTTCCTTCGCCAGCGCGTGCATTTCCCTGTCACCGCGTTGCGCCATGATCTCCTGAAGGGCGGGCAGGGTGCGCGGATCTTTCAACTCTCCCATCGCCTGGATCACGTGTTTGATCACTTCCCGTTCGGGATCTTTCAACATTTCCAACAGGACGAGTGCCACACGCGGCTCTTTCACCTTTGGCAGGACATCCACCGAATGGATGCGGATCCACATCTCAGGGTGGTCCAACGCTTCGACCAGGACCTCGAAACTGCTCCCGCCAAATGAAGTTAACGCCTCTGCTGACGCCTTTCCCACATCGTGATGCAGGTCGTATAACGCCATGCCCAGCGGCTCGATGGCGCGCGGATCGCCGATGCGTCCCAGCACCAGCGCGGCATATTTGCGCACAGCGCCTTCGTGATCTTTCAGCGCTTCGATCAATGGTTCGACAGCCATCCCTCCCATCTTTTCGATGGCAGTGAATAAATCGCCTGCCTGCATTTCGCGCTCGTACCACCAGAAAGGATCGCGCAGGGCTTCCATGAGATAGGGCAATGCCTTCGAGTGTTGCGTATTCCCCAACGCCTTCGCCGCCGCCTGTCGGACTTCGATCTTTGGGTCATCCAGCAAAATATTGGTGATCTCGTCGAATGTGGAGGGGTCTTTGAAGTAACCAAGCGCAAGGCACGCGGAAATGCGGACTTCATCTTCGCGGTCTTTGAGCAAGCCCAGCAGGGGTTCGATGGCTTTGGCTTCGCCCATTCTGCCCAACGCGATCGCCGCTCGTGAGCGGACGGTAAAATATTCGCCTTGTAGAGCGTCTAACAGGGCGGGCACGGCGGACCTGTCCTTGCTGATGCCGAATATCTCAGCAACGCGTCCACGGACAAGGGGATGCGCCGTGGAAAGAAGTTTTATCAGGGCAGGGGAGGCGGAGGGGATTCGGGCGAGAATCTGCTCATATAACGGGAGCAGGTTCAAATCTCTTGTTTGAAGCGTTTCCAGTAACGGTGTCACTGCCTCGGCACCGAGTCCGATCAAATCCCGTGCCGCCTGGTCGCGCCTGGCTGAATCCGCAAGCTGGGAAAGAAGTCGTTTCGCTTCGCCTTGTTTGCCGCCAGTAATCCATGACATATGTTTATTGTACTGCCAAATGGATAGCCTTTGGTAGAAAATTGGACGTAAAAATCTCTGATATAATCCCGACATGGAGTGAGGAAAGCACACCGCCGGGGTTTCCCCGGTGTTATTTTGCCAGTACCCCGCCTTTATTTTGATTTGGAGCAACGATGAAGAAAGAACAATTACTCGATTTGTATTACCAGATGGTGCTTATCCGCCGCGTGGAAGAGCGCGGCGCGGAGTTATATCAGGCTGGCAAGATCGGCGGCTTCATGCACCTGTACATCGGGCAGGAAGCCGTCTCGACCGGTTTGATCGCGGCGCGTGAGCCGCGCGACCGCGTGATTACCGCTTATCGTGACCATGGCGTGGCGTTGAACTGCGGCATCTCCGCTGACTCAGTGATGGCGGAATTGCTCGGTAAAGCGACAGGCATGTCAAAGGGCAAGGGCGGTTCGATGCACATGGCGGATACATCGAAGAACATGTGGGGCGGACACGCCATTGTGGGCGGACACCTCCCGATTGCTTCTGGCTTCGCACTGGGCGACCAATATGCAAAGAACGACAACATCACTATTTGCATGTTCGGTGATGGTGCGACCAATATCGGCTACTTTCACGAAGCTTTAAACCTTGCAAAAACCTGGGGCTTGCGCGTACTCTGGGTTTGTGAAAACAACCAGTATGGCATGGGCACCGCTGTGAGCCGCGCTTCGGCTGTGGACGAAATCCGCCAGAAAGCGGAAGGCTATGGTATGAAGAACGGCGAAGTCAACGGTATGGATGTGGTGGCGGTTTACGAAGCGGCGAAGGAAGCAATGGACTTCATCCGCAAGGAAGGTCAGCCATACCTGCTCGAAGTGGATACGTATCGTTTCCGCGGTCACTCCATGGGTGACCCGGAACGCTACCGCAAAGCGGAAGAAGTGAAACAGTGGCAGGAAAACGATCCGATCGGTATCTTCAACAAGTACCTGCTCGATAAGAAAGTTGCCACCCGCAAGGCATTGGATGAGATCGAAGCCCGCGTGGAAGAGGAAGTGGTCAAGGCGGTGGAATTCGCCGAGACTTCGCCCGAGCCCGCGCTGTCGGAATTGTTTACGGATATTTACGCTGATTAGGAATCCGCCAAGAACACGAAGAATCACGAAGTTTTTAAGTACTCGTGCCCATTCGTGTAATTCGTGGATAAAGAGGATTTACACAATGGCAAAAATCACCATGCGCGAGGCGATCTCGCAAGCTCTTATGGAAGAAATGGACCGCGACCCCGCTGTCTTTATCATGGGTGAAGAGGTGGGTGTGTGGGGCGGCACATATGCCGTGACCAAAGGCTTTTACGATAAGTACGGCGCAGACCGTGTGAAAGACACTCCCATCGCGGAAAACGCCATCCTTGGTGCGGCGATCGGTGCGGCGATGGTTGGTCAACGCCCCATTGCGGAACTGATGACGATCAACTTCGCGTTCTCTGCGATGGATTACATCGTCAACCAAGCCGCAAAACTGCGCTACATGTTCGGCGGACAGTTCATGCTGCCACTGGTCATTCGTGCCGTCGGCGGCGGTGGACGTCAACTTGGCGCCACCCATTCCCAGACCCCCGATGCCATCTTTGCACACTTCCCCGGCTTGAAAGTTGTCAGCCCCGGGACGCCGGAAGATGCCAAAGGATTGCTCAAATCAGCTATTCGGTCGAACGACCCGATCCTGTTCATCGAGCACGCGACCATGTACCAGGTCCGCGGCGAAGTGCCCGAAGGCGAATATCTCATCCCCATCGGTAAATCCAAAGTACAGCGCGAAGGCAAGGACCTCACCATCGTCACGTACTGCAAGGGTCTTGAACTCTCGATGAAAGCCGCCGATGAACTCGCAAAGGAAGGCATCGAAGCCGAGATCGTCGACCTGCGCACCCTGCGTCCGCTCGATATGGAACCCGTGCTCGAGTCGTTCAAGAAAACGAATCGAGCCATCGTCGTCGAAGAAGGCTGGAAGTCCTACGGCGTTGGTTCCGAGATTGTCAGCCGCATCTATGAAGAGGCTTTCGATTACGTCGATGCGCCCATCATCCGCGTTGCGCAAAAAGAAGTTCCGCTTCCGTACAACCGCACGCTCGAACAAGCCGCACTCCCGCAAGTGCCTGACATCGTCGCCGCGGCAAAGGAGGTTTTGAAATAATGGCTGAAACAATCTCCATGCCCAAACTTGGTTTTGACATGGCGGAAGGTCTGCTCGTCCGCTGGGTCAAGCAAGTTGGCGAAAATATCAACAAAGGCGATGTGCTCGCCGAGATCGAAACCGATAAAGCCACCGTGGAAGTTGAATCGTCTGCGAGCGGTGTTGTGCTTCAACTCATTGCCGAGCAGGGCACGATGGTTCCCGTCAATGCGCCGATTGCGGTGGTTGGAGCGGCTGGTGAAGTAATCAGTAATCAGTCATCAGTGAGCAGTAAAAAAGTTGTGGATGAAAAACCTGCGGCTCCGACTCAGCCGACATCTGCTCCCGTCCAACAAGCCTCTGCCCCGCTGGAAACTGGTCCTGTCAAAGCCAGCCCGCTTGCGAAGAAGGTTGCGCGTGATAACAATGTAAATCTTGCCTCCGTGCAAGGCACCGGTCCGGGTGGACGTGTGGTTCGCAAAGACGTTGAGGCATCCATTACTAGTAATCAGTCATCAGTGAGCAGTAACCAGACTTCCCAATCAACTTACCAATTACCAATTACTACTCACGAAGATAAGGTTGTTTCCACAACAAAATTACGTCAGGCAATTGGCAGGCGTTTGGTTGAATCAAAAACAACCATCCCGCACTTCTACGTGACCCATGAATACAAAATGGATGCGTTGATGGACATGCGCAAGCAAGCCAATGCGTACCTGCCCGATAATGAAAAACTCTCGGTCAATGATTTCATTCTCAAAGCCGTGGCGCTCGCGCTTCGCCAGTTCCCGAATCTCAATGTCACTATCAAAGGCAATGAAGTCATCCAGTTCGGGCACGTGAATGTCGGTGTGGCAGTGACCGTCCCCGGCGGACTGTTGACCGTTGTCGTCAAAGACACTGACCAGAAGTCCATGCGTCAGATCTCTGCCGAAGTCAAAGCCATGGCTGGACGCGCCCGTGACGGCAAGGTCAAGCCCGAGGATGTGGATGGTTCAACATTCTCCACATCCAATTTGGGTATGTACGACGTGGAAGATTTCATCGCCATCATCAACCCGCCCGAAGTTGGCGCATGAAAGCCACCATCTCCGTTGACCACCGCGTCAGCGACGGAGCCGAAGCCGCGCAGTTCATGCAGGCGCTGGCAGATTTCCTGGAAAATCCAGTCAGGATGTTGGTGTAGGAATTTCAGAACTCCGAGATTTTCAAAATCTCGGAGTTCTTTCGTTATGCTATACTTAACTTATGGACGAATATCAATTCCCCAAGTTAGATAAAACCGCATTCTCGATAGTATCTTCATTTGAAGAAGCGGACAAACAAGACAAGGCATATTGGCTTTCTCGAACGCCGCTCGAACGCCTGCAACACATGGAACTTTTGCGGAGAATTAATTATGGATCCAAAGCTACCGCCCGACTTCAAAGAGTTCTTGAAATTACTGAAAGAGCATGACGTTCAATATTTGCTGATCGGGGGATACGCTGTCGGCTATCACGGCTACGCCCGTGCCACAGAAGACATGGATATATGGGTTGCCGTTCATCCCGATAACGCCCAAAAACTTGTTGCCACTTTGAAAGACTTCGGGCTTGACGATCCGAATCTAACACCAGAATTATTTCTGCAAAAGCCGAAAATAATCCGAATGGGTTTTCCTCCTATGAGGCTGGAAATCACTACATCCATTTCAGGCGTGGAATTTGACGAATGTTATCAGGCAAGGATCGTGGACAAGTTGGATGGCATTGAAGTCAACGTGATTGATTTGGAAAATCTCAAGAAGAACAAAAAGGCAAGCGGAAGAACCAAAGATATTGCCGACGTTGAGAAGTTATCATAATCCGTTGACCACCGAGTCAGTGACGGAGCCGAAGCCGCACAGTTCATGCAAGCGCTGGCAGGTTTCCTGGAAAATCCAGTCAGAATGCTGGTGTAAAGACAAGTAGACTTCCGAAATCTTCAAGACTTCGGAAGTCTTTTTATGCTACACTATTTGTATGACCATCCATCTCATCAACTGCTTCACTTGCAATGCCCGCTGGCCAAGTAAATTAAAAACCGGTATGGCTTGTCTTTTAATCGAAACTGACCAGGGACTTGTTCTCGTGGACACCGGTCTAGGCCTTGATGACTATGCCCATCCCAGCCGGATGACGCAATTGTTTCGCGTTCTTACCAAAATGCCCTTCGACGTGAACGAAGCCGCGATCAATCGCATCAAAAACCTGGGGTATCACCCCGAAAATGTCAAACACATTATTCTCACACATATGCACTTCGACCATATCAGCGGCCTGCCCGATTTTCCACTTGCCAAAGTCCATATTCATCGCCGTGAATTTGATTCGTTCACTGATGACAAAAAATTTCGGTGGACTGATTCGGCTTACGATCCACGCTATATTGCACATCGGCCTGAATTCATTCTTTACGAGACAGTGGATTCAAAATGGTATGATTTCGACGCCATCCGTCTTCCCTTCCAACCTGAAATGTACTTCATTCCCCTTTTCGGTCATTCCAGCGGACTTTGCGGGGTCGCCATCAAAACGGAGGTCGGTTGGTTTTTTCAAGCGGGCGATTCCGGTGCGGTCTACGATGATGCCACACCCAAATGGTTAATCCACCTCGTCCTTGGTACTCACAACGAACGGCTCAAAAAATTCAAACAAGAATATCCCGAGGTTCTGGTTGCCAATAGTCACATGTCCCCTGAGTTTTTCGAGAAGATAGGGAAAACGATCAAGTGACATGGATATATAATACCCACGGTCAAAAATTGCGCTTTCCGCCTTCTAAAAAGGGCGCAATTTTTGACCGAGTGCGGTATAAAAACTTCCGAAGCCACCAGGACTTCGGAAGTTTACGTTTACGGGACCGGCAATCCCTCGCACAGGGGCGGATACTCTTCATTTCCAAAGAACACGAATCGCTGGGCGGCGTCGAAGTTGCGGATGAGGCGTGAGCAGGCTGTTTCCACGATTTGACCGGACGCGATCTTTTGCAGGGAGTCAATATCCCAGACCTGCATCACATTCGCAGACGTGGTGAGCAGGGCGTTCGAATCTCCCGCGAACGAGACGTTGGTTACAATATCCGCCTGGGGGATGCGGTTGATTTCCTCGCCGGTGACCGGGTCGATCAGGTAGACGGTATTTGCCGCGCCGATGGCGAGAATGTTCCCTTTTGCGTTGAAAGCCAGCGATGTCGCCGGTTCCCTGAGTACCGTTTGGAGCAGGGAATATTCCCCGCCTGCAAATTTCCAGATGGTGATCTGGTCCGATTCACTGCTCACCGCCAGCAGGGAGCCATCTGGGGTGATTGCCAGCACGCGGTTTTCCCCGAGCCATTCGATCTCTCCGGCAGAGTTGCCGCCGCCATCGAAAAGGGAGATCATATCCATGGTGCCCACGGCGGTGAGATTGGATGCCGTGACGATGGAAAGGATATTCGAACCTCTTTCGAGAAGCGTATCCGCCGGGCCGCCTGTGACCACATCCCAGGTTTGCAATCTGCCGTCCGTATCGCCGGTGATCAGTTTTGAGCTGTCTGCCGAGAAGGACAGGCTGGTCACGATGTTGTCGTGCTTGATGGTTACAGCGGACCTGCTTCTGATATTGTAGAGCAGTAATTCGTTCTGAGTCGTCGATATCGCGATGCGCGTGGAATCGGGGCTGAGGGCGAGATGGTTGATCGTGCCCTTTGTTTCACGAACCGCCCTGCCCTGCGGACGCGGCGTCAGCGGGGAGAACGAGTCCGGGTCCAGCACCCAGACCCGGTTGTCGTCTGATGCGATGACCGCATCCCCGGCTGTGTTGTACCCGGCGCCTCCGATCAATCCGTTGAATTGAACATAACTTGTCGGGGCGGGCATCACGGAGATATCCCAAATGCTGATCGCGCCGCCGTCGTCGCCGGAGACGAGATACCTGCCGTCCTTGTCGAAACCGAGCACGGAGCCATTGCCGTTGAGCGGGATGCGGAACATTTCCGCGCCGGTGGATGCGTTCCACACGCGCACGGTCCTGTCGGAACCGGTCGTGGCGATCCATTGACCGTTGGCGCTCACCTGCACCTCTTCGATCAGGCTGTCCTGCAACATGCGCAGTCTTTCCTCACCGCTCTTCAAGTCCCATACGCGGATGCGCTTGTCGTTTGAGACTGTGACGAACCATGCGCTGTCGGGGCTGAATGCGATATCGGTCACCCAATTTTCGTTGGGGATGCGCAGTAATTCCTTTTTAGTGTTGGGGTCGAACACGTAGGCAATGTTATCCTTGCCGCCCGTAACGAGAACCCTGCTGTTGGGGCTGAATTCCATGGCCAGTACTTCGCCCCTGTGCCCCGAACTGTCAACGACTTTTCCGGTGCCGAGATTCCAAAGGGTGACATTCCCCGCGCTCGAACCGACGGCAATCCATTCGCCGTTCCGGCTGAACGCTGAAACCAGCAACCGCCCGAATGTTGTCAGGCTGAAACTCTCCCTGCCGGTCTGCAGGCCGATCAACGAAACGTGACCATCGTCGCGTGCGGCAGTGATGGTCCTGCCGTTCGGGCTGATGTTGACATCCCAGACCGGGACGCCGAACTCCAGTTTGGATCTTATGTTTTGGGATTCCACATCCAGGATCAGGACCACGCCCGTAACGTCGCTTGCAACGATCGTTTTTCCATCGGGACTGAACGTCGCATCGGTGACGGACCCGGGGCT
>JBFYRY010000128.1:0-16456 GCA_041302025.1 Chloroflexota bacterium
GATGATGGTCAAAAGTCGACGGTCAAAGGTTATGTCCATGACTTTCAACTTTTGACCTTCAACTTTAAACCTTGTGTGCCTTGAACTGCGGCAGGTAATCTTTGTGGACCGCGAACAGTTCGTTGGTCATATCGCGGATTTCCGCCAGCGACAGCACAGCAGATGTCAGCGGGTCGTGACAGATGGCGCGGTAGATGGCAATGGGATCGCCTGCGATGGAACCGTCGATGGCGAGTTCTTCGATGCCGCTGGAAAGACTCGTGAGCAGGGCACATTCCGCGGGTAACGCACCGACATACATCGGATGGAATCCGGCGCGGTCCACGAGCACAGGGACTTCCACGCACGCGCCTTCGGGCAGGTTGGTGATAAGTTTCGTATTACGGACGTTGCCGTTGAACTTGAACGGTTCGCCGCCTTTGAGCGCGTTGATGATGTACGCGGCGTATTCGTATTCGCGTTGCAGGTCTTCGGGTGTGAGCGGCTGAGCGAGCCGTTCCTTCACCTGGTCTTCCCACGTCGCTTCGTTGTGCTGGTATTCCTTCAAGATGTAGGCATACTCACCCGGGTTCCAACCCGTACCGTCCTTGCAATATTTTTCAATGAGGTCGGGGCGCTTACGGAACCACGGGTTGTATTCAGAGTTATGTCCGCTCGACTCGGTGACATACTTGCCGATGGCAAGATACATCTCATTGCGGACTTGTTCGTGGTTATATACTTCAGGTCGCTCGGTGATGGCTTTATGGATCAGTGGATACGCATCAGCACCCTTCCATTTGTATTCGAGATACCATGCCTGATGGTTGATGCCCGCGCACAGATAATCAACCTCTTCGTACTTTGCGCCGATCCATTCGGCAAGCATCATCGCAGTGCCCTGCACGGAATGGCACAAACCAGTCACCGGGATGTGGGTCTGTCTCTGCAACGCGGCGCACAACATCGCCATTGGGTTGGTGTAGTTCAACAGCACCGCGTTCGGACAATACTTTTCCATGTCGCGGACGATATCCATCATCGGGTTGATCGTGCGCAGGAAGCGGAAGATGCCGCTCGGTCCGCGCGTGTCGCCGACGTTGATATCCACGCCATATTTCTTGGGGATCTCGATATCGTGCCGCCAGATCTCCGTCGAACCGGCGAGGATGGTAGTGAGGACGACATCCGCGCCTCTGAGCGCCTCTGCCCGATCCAGTGTCGCTTCCACTTTCGCCGGGCGGTTCCCCGCCGCGATCAATTTTTCGACTCCCTTTTTCGCCCATTCGAGTCGTCCGGCGTGAATGTCCATCAACGAGATGGTCGCGTCCTCCAAAAGAGGAAAGGTAAGTATGTCGCGGACAAGTCCGCCTGTAAAGCCCAAACTGCCTGCGCCGATGAAGGTGATCTTAGTCATATAGTCTCCTAGTCTTCTAGTTTGATAGTCGATTGTCTTTCAATTCATGTTCTTCTTCAATGTCAATGTTCCATCTGAATTTGCTGACTCGCGGCATGCCCAACGGATGGGACGATTCACACCTTTGACAATTATCTCACCTTTGAGACGCATCCCTTCCCAGCCGATACCTGGATCCAGTTTCAAGTGAACGAGTCTCACCTGATGCGGAGTCGGGTATCCCGCTTCGAGCATGGATTCGGCGATGGGTCGTTGACTCTGGTCGAGCAGGGTTAACCGAACCATGCCTGGGACGCCGCTAATGCCGTCGTTGGAAAGACCAACAATGAGTCCCGTGGGAGCCGCTTCACCGATTGTCCAGATCCATGAAGGGCGGAGTCGATATCCGATGACGCGGTTGAGTCCGTCGATCCCATCGGGATATTGGCGGTAATAATTCATCACATGCTCGGCGTGGACGTTGTGCCAATTCCACAGCGACCAGTAATTTGCACCAACATCCTTAACATGTGCAATGATGTTCTCGGTATAAGGCACGCCATCCAAGATGCGGAGCGATTCGGGTGTGCCGTCCGACATGCCGACTTCGGACACGAACGCCACATGCGGCGGACGTTTGCCTGCGAGTTCGATCTGTTGCGGCTCGATGAAGATGGTGTCGGAGCGAAGCCACTCCCCTGTTTCGAGCGCGCGGCGGACGAGCGCGTCGTTGCCCGCGTTGCTGATATCGGGTTGCAGGTTGACCACGAGGGGGGTTTTGTCCCAATGGGTGCGTTGCATCTCGAAGATGCGGAGCCACGTTTCGGCGGCGATGTCTTGATTCGGAAACGGTGACATTGAGTCGAAGGGCCAGGTGTGACCTTCACCCCAGAAGCCGTGCATGTATGCGTCCATGTATTCGATGCAGGCATGACCGTTGTATTTCTCGGCAAGAAGCGCATCGAACTCCGCCAGCGCTTCGAGAAAATAGGGGTCGTGATAATGCGGGATGCGATGTTCCCGCTGTGTGCGTATTTCTTTCGGATTCACTTCGCCTTCGTCTGCCCAACCTTTGCCGAGAAATTTCATCGGCACATTCTCAAGAACGAAATCGGGCAGACATTCTGCTTCTTCACTATCCGGGTTGGCAAGCATGATGCGAAAGCCAACGGGCTTGTTATATTTCTCTGCAAGTTCGAGCGTGATCTGCCAATGCTCGAACAGATCCAATTTGCCGCGTTGCGTTTGCATCTGCCGCCACGTCGGGCGGATGTATAACTTGCTCGCCATGGGAATCTGCACGATCTTCTCGATGGTCTCGCGCACGGACTCGTTCCCTTTGCGTTTGGGGAGCAGGTCGCCGATGATGTATGCGGTGAGTCCCATGCCGAAGTTGGGGACAGGATTATCGGATGGCATGGTTGTCATGACGACGTTCCAGTTGGGCGTTTGAGCGAAGGGAAATTGGTAGAGGGTGTCAGGTTTCAAGTTTCAGGTTCCAGGTTACTCAAGCGTATAGGTGTGTTTACCCGTTGTAAAGACGGTATCCCAGTTCGTATCCACGATTTGAAAGACAACATCGAATTGGGAGGAATTCAACAGCGTGCGTGAAATATTCCAACTGACGCGACTGCCGGTGTCTTCAAAGAGTATCAGGACTTCCGTGGGCTGCCATTTCCAGTCCGGGCCTGAGCCGTCGTAAATATTCCAAGTGTTATTCTCGAACAGGGCTTCGGCGCCGATACTGTTGATGCTGAAACCTGTGTTCGGGTTTTGGTCCGCATCAATAAAAAGTTGAAAGGCGTTGTATTGTCCGCTGACATACTCGAACGATAGGTTGATCGTCTCGGTATCGTTGGAGATCTGCGGATTGAAGATCAGACCCTCAGGCACGACAGAAACAGGTGTAGAAGTCGCTAACGGGACTGTGGCTTTGATCAATAACTCTTCTACTTGCATAAAGTCGGTACGTACATAACTGCCTGTTGCAGATGAATCCACTTTCACCTTGCCAAGAATGTTGTAGCCCGTGGATTCGTCCCAGACGCCTTCGTTCGCAAACTGAACGGCGTAGAACGGATTCGTTTGCAAAGTCTCTGCTTCATCGGGAAGCCAGAGGGCGAGGTTGTATTCCATCTCCGCCATTTTGGATGGCAGGCGGATGGATGCAGTGAAAGAGGAATCGCCAGGCTGCCAGGTGCGGAGGTCGAGTTCGAGTTTCGTAAGGAAGATCGAGTTGGGTTCCTGCAACACTACAAACAGTGGACGTTGATTCATAAGGGAGGCAAATCCGCTGTTGGTGATGTTCACGGTGAGATTGAGCAAACCGCCAAGGCGCACTTGTTCGTTGAAATCGGCGGAGGTCAGCGATAAACGATAGCCCATGCGGTCGGTGATTTCTTGCAGACAACCGCCTTCTTCCCAAGAACGAATGATTCCCTTATGGTATGCCTCATTGATGGCATAGAAGTGGAGCAGTTCCATTTCCTGAATGGCAGTCGCACATTCCGAGCGCGGGGGGAAAGGCGCACAAGTCTCGCCGCTCATGGGGGTGAAGCGGGTCAGTTCGGCGAGATAAGCCTGGTCGCGCTCAATGGTGATCTCACCGTCCCGTTCGTACGTGCCAACATCCGTGTCGCTGGAAAGGAAGCAGTCGTTGTGATGTGCGACTCTGGCTTTGACAGCATCTTCGGGATTTGGATACATCTCGATGATGTTGGCGGGATAGCGGACTTGAACATAGCGATCCGGTATTGCGGCAACAAGTGCGGTCAGGATGTCGCGCTTGTCGGTGAGGTTGTCGAGTCCGTTCGTGGAGGTGTGCCACTCGCCCCATGCGCCGATGAATCCCGCCTCGACCCAGGCAATGACATCCGTGTTCTTTTGCAAGAGCGGCGTCAACTGTTCGATATGGCGCAATATTTGGGATTTGGATGCGTCAGGCTCGGAGTCGGGATACGGTCCCTGGTTGTAGGCAAAGCGGATGATGGCTTTGACGCCCGCATCGCGGATGTCGCTGAAATTTGCATCCAGACCATTGAGCACATCCTGTGGAATATCTGTTTCGCGCCAATCGTCGAGACGGATGTTGAGGTGAACGAGGGTGTTGCCCAGCATACGCGTGGAACTGAACCCTGCAGGACCAGGGAGATTGTGGGGGGTGAAGAATCCACGTTCGGGGTTGAGGAGGGACGCGTCAGAGGAGATATAGGTATGGGACACGGTGACAGGTTCGGGTGAGGAAGAGGCGGGTCCACATCCCGTGAGGAAAGAGGAAAGAAGAAAGATGGAAAGTAGAAAGTGGAAAGTGAAGCACTTCATAGGTTTATTTGAAGGCGGAAGATGTTGCCTGGTCAACGATCCAGCGCTGGAGGAAGATGTAGACGAAGAAGATCGGGAGGAGCGTGAGGATGGATGCGGCAAGGACAAGACCCTGATTGGCGCTGTGTTGCGTTTGGAACCAGACAAGCAGGAGTGGGATGGTACGCTTCTCTGGCGAGGTGAGGACGATGAGAGGCCAGAGGTAATCGTTCCAGGTGCCCATGAAGGTGAAGATGCCGAGCGAGGCGAGCGGCGGTCCCATTTGCGGGAGGATGATGCGCGCGTAGATGCCAAATTCGGAAGCGCCGTCGATGCGGGCGGCGTCCATGAGTTCGCCAGGCATCGCTTCGATGAACTGCTTCATCATGAAGATACCGTAGGCGTCAACCATCGTGGGGATGATCAATGCCCAGAGTGAATCGATGAGACCGAATTTGACGACAAGCAGGTAGTTGGGAATCATGACCACCTGAAAGGGAATCATGATCTGGATGAGAATGACACCGAAGGCAAGGTTCTTGCCCTTGAAGTGATATTTGGCAAAGATGTAACCCGCATAGGAACTGGTGAAGAGGGAGATGAACACCCGCGCGACCGATACGAAGATGCTGTTTGTCACATTGCGCGCGATGGGGATGTCTTCGTTGGTAAGGATGGCTTTGTAATGCTTGAAGGTCGGTTCCTGCGGGAAGAAATCGGGCGGAGTCTTGCGGAGTTCCTTTTCGGTCTTGAGCGAGGAGACCATGATGTAGAAGAATGGCAACAGGGTTGCGACCAGTCCAAGGATAAGAATGGCGTAGGCGCCTGATTTTCCGAGGACAAATCCAACAGAGGGACGTTTGGTTTTGGTTTTCGTTTCCATGTTCATGTTAGTACTCCCACTCTGTTCTCAGGATTCGGAATTGAACAACGGTCAGGATCAAAATGATCATGAAGAGGATCATGGACATCGCCGAGGAAAGACCGAGATTGTTGGCAAAGCGGAAGGCGTTCTCGTAAATACTCAATAGCATCGTCTGCGTCTGGTTCTGAGGTCCGCCGCGCGTGAGGAGTTGGAAGATGACAAAGACTTGAAGCGAGGAAATGACCGTCAGCACGCAGGTCAGCAACACGGTCCGACGGAGAAGCGGGACGACCACCAGCCAGAATTCCTGCCAGACGTTGGCGCCATCCACGCGGGCGGCTTCGCGCAAGGTTTTGGGAATCCCCTGCAGGGCGGCGACGAAGATGACGAGGTTGTAGCCGAAGTCCTGCCAGACATGCGCGACGACCACACAGATCATGGCGAGCGGAACGCCGAAGTAGATCGTGCTGGGATCCTGCAACCAGGATTTGGGCGGCACAAGATTTACGGCTTTAAACATAAGACTCAGCAAGCCCCAGCCTGGCGCGTACATGTAGGACCAGATGATGACAAGCGCAATGGAAGAGGAAATGGTGGGGAGAAAATAAATGGCGCGGAAAAATGTCTTGAAGCGTTCGCTGACGGATTCGAGGATCACAGCGAGCGGCAATGTGATGAGCAGGTTCAACGGCAGGACAAGCGCTGTGAAGAGAAAGGTGTTCTTCACGGCAAGACGAAAGACCTCAGCGGGTTTGCCCGAACCTGTGAACAACTCGATGTAAT
The DNA here is from genome assembly GCA_041302025.1 of Chloroflexota bacterium. GTDB lineage: Bacteria > Chloroflexota > Anaerolineae > Anaerolineales > Villigracilaceae > Defluviilinea. The sequence continues at coordinate 6,324 of JBFYRY010000128.1, forward strand.
TGTCGATGCCCACAAATGGATTCGCACCGCCCAGGTCAAGGAATCCGCTCCCATCACGGATCGGGGAATAACTGAAGAAACTCATCGTCATGGCAAACAGGATGGGAAACAGCGTGAACAGCCCCATATACATGAGGACGGGGACAAGACTCGTATATGCGAATCGGCGTTGTTTTGCGGTCAATTTGCCGCCATCGCTGACGATTTCTTTTTTGAAGAGGGTGTTGATTGCCATGGATTTCTCCAATCAAGACTTTTTGCCACAGAGACACAGAGAACACTGAGTTTAATATTCTCTCTGAGTCTCCGTGTCTCTGTGGCTAATTACGGATCACGGACTAAAAGACCATCCAACTATCGAACTGACAAAACTACTGCGCTGCATCCACCATCGCATTGGCGGTTTCGTGAATGCTATTCGCAGCTTCTTCCGCGGTCTGGTTGCCCTGGATGGCATCGAGGATGGTCGGGTAGACGATCTCATACGCCAGCTGGTCGGGATCGGTCAGGTAACCCTGATACGCGCCCGCAGACAGGATCGGCAGGACAGCGCCCGCGAACGGAGCGGCTTCCAGGTACTTCGAGTCTTCTGCCACAGCCTTTACAGCGGGGATCGTGGCGGAAATGGAGTTGAAGTACAAGGCGTTTGCCTGGTCCGCACCGAGGAAGGCGGCAAGTTTCCAGGCGATGTCGGGGTGCTGGGTGTTCTTGCCGACCACGTAGCCCCATCCGCCCACGGAGACGAATTTGTGTTCGGGACCCATCATCGGGGGCAGGGCGACATAATCGAACACCAGATCGGGATACGACAATTTGGCATCGCCCACATACCATGAGCCGAGCACACCTATGGCGGCGTGACCCTGCGCAAACGACTCACCAACCCATTCACTATCCTGGTTGAAGATGATCGGGTCAACGATGCCGTCCACCTGCGCCATGTCCATCAACTTCTGGATGGTGGCAACCGCTTCGGGCGAATTGAAGTTAAAGTGTTTGCCGTCCTCAGCGAAGTAATTCCCGCCCTGCTCCAAAATGCCAGCCAGGAAGTACGTAAACAACTGGTCGCTGTTGGTGTAATGCAGTCCCGCGACGGTCATCACGCCATCGGAACCGAGCACGGTCATCTTCTTCGCATCGGTTACGACAGCATCCCAACTATCCCACGCGGGCGGATACGCAATGCCAGCCGCTTCGAACAAAGCGGGGTTCACATACGCACCACCGTATTCGAGATTGTACTCAGCAGGGAAGCCATAGAGTTTGCCGTCACAGGTCTGTCCGCCGAGCGGCGCGGCAAAGAAAGTTTCCTCCGCCTTCGCAAGCGTCATCACATCCGCGGGCACTTCGAGCAGTTGACCACCGCTTGCATAACGGCAGGTATAACCGCCAGGGATCAGGATCACATCCGCGGTATTACCAGCGGGAAGCGAAGTCTGGATCGTCTGAATGAACACGTCCCACGGGAACGTCTCGTACTTGATGGTCACATTCGGGTTCGCCGCCATGAAGTCATCGAACATCTTTTGGTTGGCTTCATTGAACGCGGGAGCCTGATGTCCCCACACACGGATCTCCACTTTCTCTTCCATCGCGGGCGCTTCGGGCGCGGCGGTTTCTGCTCCGCCTCCGCACGCGGTAAGCAACATTGAAACAGCGACCAACAAACTCAACAGTAGCGATATTCTCTTAGACATGTTTTTCTCCTTTTGATAGTAGTTTGAACGATCGAACACCAGACAAGTTTTCCTCCGCGACACCTCCTCAAATATCCAATTTGACAACAGCCGTGAGATTATTCGGGCGATCGGGATTCAACCCCTTCGCCACCGAACGATAGAACGCCATCAATTGCAAAACGGGAAGATACAGGACTCCCCGTACGCTCTCTGGGATATTGGACTCAAAATAGACATCCGCATCGGACTCACCCAAACCTGCCACCGTTCCCCCAAGCGCTTTCATCTCTGATAACACTTTCGCCTCATGGACTCGGTTCCGCTCCGACAACATCCCCACCACGAGGGCATTTTTGTTGACCATGCTCATCGGTCCGTGACGGAACTCCAAAAAGTGGAACGGCTCGCTGTGCGTCAGTGTCATCTCCTTCATCTTGAGATTCACTTCACAAGCCAGCCCATAACGAATACCGCTTCCAAGAAAATAGAACCTGTCGAACTCCAAATTCTCGCCAAGAGATTTAGCATACCCCTCATACTTACCAATTACCAAATTACCAATCTCTGGCAATTTCCTCATCGCATCGAGCAAATCCATCCGCCCTGCCATCTTCGCGCACATCGCCGTCACCGCCACATACATCGAAGCAAACGAACGTGTCTGCGCCACGGATTCTTCCTGTCCCTTCGGTATGACGATATTTATATCGGCAAGGCGAGACAGCACTTCATCGTAGTTGGTGATGACCAATACATCTCCACGCTTTTCACTCTTGAATTTCTCAACCGCTTTGACGGTTTCGGTTGTCGTCCCTGAACGGCTGATGGCAACGAGCAGGTTGGACGAAATTGAATTTCGTCCTACGCTTGCATCTGTGTTCAACAACAACTCCCCTCCAGGGACAGCCCGCGCTGCCCGCCCGGTCAACTCCTGGTATAAAGCCGCCGCCGCCAGCGACAGGTAGTAGGTCGAGCCACAGCCGGTGAAAATGACCTGGGTGTAGTCATCAGCTTTCGGGAGGGATGAAGCGTGAACGACATCCAATGCCTGCGCCCAGGCTTGAGTCTGTGATTTGATCTCGTTGTAGGTGTGGTAGTTATGTAGTTGCATAGTCTTGTAGTCTCATAGTCTTGTGGTTCATTGTCCGCTGATTACTGATCACTGATTTTCAAAACTTTCATCGCATTCTCGCGATAGACCTTCTTCAGCACATCATCGGGCAGATACAGACCACACACGTACCAGCGTCCCTGCCCCGGCACTTCGCTGGTGTTGTAATTGAAATATTCATCGTCCGTTTCAAGGAAGCGATAACACAGGCGGTAGGCATCCAGGTCCGGGCTCATATCCGAGCCGAACAAAATGCGGTCCTGGTACTGGATAAAAAATTTCCGTGCGGTATAGGGCTGTCTGCCAAGTTCGCCCAACCGCGCGGAAATATCGATGTAATAGTTCGGGCAATCGTCGAGCATATGCCCCACCCAGCCGAGATTTTCGCCGTAACAACCCACATGCGCACCGATGAATGTCGTGTTCGCGTGCCGTTTCACCAGGTTATAGAACCCATTCATGATCTCCATGAACGGCGGGAACGGTGGACTCGTGAACGCCCAATCGGGGTTCGCGCCGATCTCCTCCCAGCGCTCATTTGTCTCATCGATCGGGTCGAAGAACGCCACCGGGTCGGCAACATGCGCGAGCACCGGCAGTCCCAATTCGCCAGCCGTTTCCCAAATGGGACTCAGGCGCGCATCATCCACCTTGACCAATGCCCCTGCGTCATCTTTGACATGCAACCCGAACGGCTTCCAGATCTTCAACCCCTGCGCGCCCGCCTCTTTCTGGACCTTGAGCCTGCCCGCCGCCCATTCAGGGAATGCGTCACCCATGCTTTCCCACTTCGACCAATCCACGCCGCCGAAAATCTGAAATCTCTCCGGCGCGCCTTCCTTGAAATGCCGAAGGTGCGCATACAGGATATCTTCACCCCAGCCGCCATCGAGATCAACATAAGTTTTTGTGACAAGTTGTGATTTGGGTTTGAAATCGGTTAGTTTCACAGTTTCTCCATCGTCAAAGGTCGAACGTCAAAAGTCACATGTCAGACCTTTGACTTTAGACGTTTGACGCAAGCTGTTCACGCAACAATCACCTCTATCCCCTGCTTCTTCAATGCCTGGATGAATTTCTTATCGGCTTTTGAATCCGTGACAAACGTTTGCATGTTGTCGAGCGGAGCCAACAGCGCCGTGGCTACACGATTCACTTTCGTATGATCAGCAACAATAATGACCTCCAGCCCGATCTTGAGGATGGCGCGGTCGGTCAGTGTTTCCTGCAAGTAGTCGTTGGTCAGCCCATGTTCGAGACTGATACCGCGCGTGCCCACGATCACCTTGTCCACACGGACCTCCGCCAACGCCTGTTCGGTAATGTGACCAATGAATGACAGTTCACTGTCGCGCAACATCCCGCCCAAAGAAATGACCGTGATCTCCTTGAGTCCAGCCAGTGCATTCAGCACCGGCAGGGAATTGGTGATCACGGTCAGGTTCTTGCGGTCACGCAGGTTCTTCGCCGTCTCGAGCACGGTCGTGCCGGAGCCGAGGAAAACGGTCTCGTTATCGGCGATCAGTTCCGCGGTCGCGCGCCCGATGCGGATTTTTTCATCCGCCTGCTCGTTTTCGCGCTCTAGGATCGGCAGTTCGGGCGGAGCCTGTTCCGCCGCAATCGCGCCGCCGTGGACTCGCTGTACCTTTCCTTCAGATGCCAGCGATTCCAGGTCGCGCCGCGCCGTGGCTTCGCTGACGGAGAACTGCTCGACGATCTCCGCCACGCTCAGGCGTCCCTGTTTCACAAGCAGGGAAAGGATCTGTTTTTGTCGTTCGGGGGTGGGAGTAAAATCAGTCATAAACAATCACAAATCGGTCAAAATCAATCATAGCACTTTTCAGGGAAATTTCAAGAGGCAATTCCAAAGGATTTTGATATTGATGAATCAAAATGGAAACGATACTGTCGAGAAAGGAATTGGAAAAATCACACTTGGAAAACCGGTTCTTCCCCCCATACCGCATCTGCCCCATCGGCGCGCACATCGACCACCAGGGCGGCGCAGTCCTGGGACGTACCATCACCACTGGACGCGTTATGCCCAGGCCGCGGCGGTCTTCTCGATATCAAACGCGGCATGAAGGCGCATGTCAGCGGATCACTGATCGGCACCGGACTGAGTTCGTCCGCTTCGGTGGGACTGGCATATCTCAAAGCGCTCGCTCACGTGAACGATATCGAACTCACCGCCGAACAGCTCGTCCAACTGGAATACAGACTCGAACATGATGAATTGAGGAGCAGATCATGAGTCCCTATGCGGCATCGGTCATGTTCATTTTTCCGCCAGTAATCTGGGAATATCTGCAAAAGATACAGCCATCGCCGCGCGGCGAGATCGAACTGCAATCGGCGGTTGACATGATGATCCAGGATGGATACAAGGCATTTGGCCTGCTCCAGCCTGCCCCGCAGGAATGGAAACCGGAATTCCTCAAAAGGGCGGAAGGATCATAAACATTTTCCTGGCATCGATATGGGCTCTCCAAAACGGACGCATTGATCGTGGATGAGACGGGTCAATGTTCGGGGTTCGGAAGATCGGGCGGAGGAAATTAAAGAAAACAGGCGCCTTCCTTTTTCGGAAGCGCCTGTTCTCTTATCTTGCAACCAGTTCATCATACTTCCTGCGAACTTCGCGGATGTCGTCCCACATTTGCGCCTTGGGTGAGCCGGGCTCCTTGGATGGATTCCGCAACAGGTACGACGGGTGAAAGATCGGCATGACCCAGCGTCCCTGCAACTGCGACCACTGTCCGCGCAGGGAGGTGATGCCCGTCTTGCCGAGGATGGACTGGCAGGCGACATTCCCGGTCAACAGCATGATGACAGGGTCAACCAAGCGGATGATCTCCAGCACATACGGTTTGTAAAATTTGATCTCTTCATCGGTCGGTTTGCGAAACGACTTGCCATCCTCACCGGGCGGCAGGCGGAAGACCGAGTTGGTGATATACACATCCTTTTCCGGGTCGAAGTTCGCGGCTTGCAAAATCTTATCGAGCAGTTGTCCCGCGCGCCCCACGAACGGTTTGCCTTTGATATTCTCCTCGGGTCCCGGCGCTTCCCCAACGATCAACAATTTCGCCTGCGGGTTGCCGCGGCTGATGACCACATTCGTCCCCGCCTTCGCAAGCGGATCATTTTTCATCTGCCGCATTTCGGCGAACAGGTCTTCGAGTGAGTTGTGTTGGGATGGGCTTGGGCTGAATAGATCGGATTGGGACATGGTTGACTCCTCAGCCAGATTTTACCGTAAGCGCCGCCTCCTACGGGAGAGAAAACGGGTCCCGTTTCAGGAGGAGAATCCACCCTGATAACGGGACCCGCTACCGGCTTCGAACGAAGCGGGTTTATGTTTTTCTGGCGACCAGCCCGATCCATTCGTCATCGGGAGTGCAGGGAGTGCCTGTCAGGTCACCCCAGGCGCTCTCGACAAAGAAACCGCCCCGTAACAGTTCGGCGGTGATCGTTTCGGGCGTGTAATCCTGAAACCAATTCCGGTAGACGGATATTTTGCCATCCGCTTCGATAACGGTGTATTGATCGAGCCAGATGGACTGTTCGGGATAATCGAAGCCTTCCTCCAGCACAAGGTGCGGACCCGGTTTCCAAAATCCGCTTTCGAACGCCTGCCATCCGTTCCTGTTGCCGTGCTTCTTTCGATGTTCGCGCGTGGAGACATCCAGCACAAACCATCCGCCCGGTTTCAAGGCGCGATGGATGTTCTTCAAAAGCGTGGAACGTTGTCCCGGGTTGAGCGGACAGAAATCGCCGTAGATGAGGAAAGCCGCTTCGTATCTGTTTTCATCGTGCAGTTCGAGATAGTTCTGATAGCGATACTCGATCTGCAGACCGTTCTCTTTGGCATGGCGGGATGCATATTCGATCGAGCGGCGGGAATAGTCCACGCCGGTAACGCGGAACCCAGCCCGGGCAAAGCGGGAGGCATATAACCCGGGACCACAACCCAGGTCCAGGAGGGATGCGCCGGATTTCAGTCCCAGTGTTTCGGTCAGCCACCGCACCGAACGGTCGATCGTATCCGGGGAGCGGCTGGCGGCTTCGACATCCGGGTTCAGATGCACTTCCAGCAAATGACTCGAGATGTGCGGATCGTCCCAAAACAAGGCTTCGCCGGGCGTGAAGGGCTCTGGCTTCTGCTGGAGTTCGATCAACTGTGAGAGGATATTATCCTTGTTGAGGCGGGTCATTCGACGGTCTCTTCCGCATTGACGTATACAGCAGGTAGGCACCCGCCAGAATGATCGCCACGGGCCAGAATATTTCGGCATATGATGCAAAGAAAATGGAAGCAACTGCCAGCAGGGCAAGAACGATGGACACAACCTTTGCCCAGGGTTTTGCGTGTCTCAGCCAGATGACTGCAAACGTAACGGCAAGCCCACCCATCAGGATTGCATTGGAGATTCCGCCGGTCTGCGTATCCTTGATCCAGCCCGCAATGCCAAGCGTGGCAACAACCGCAAGTGTTGTCATCACACCCGCCGGGATGATCGCCCACCAGTCATCCGCCGAACGGAAGTAGACAACGAAAAACGGCAACGCCACTGCCAGCAGGAAGATCGTGCCGAAGTACGCCGGGACATTCCCACCAAAGGATGCCATGGCAGGCGCAATGCTCAGCACGAACAGGATATATGCCACCAGCAAAGCCCATTGGCGCGTACGGTTGTTCAAATATACAACGAAGAAACTGAGCGCGATCGCAAACAGGAATAAGGCACCGATCCACTCACCCTGCACAGAAGTCGATAGCACAACGATGAGCGCAAGGAACAACATCACACCTGCAGGGATGAGCGCCCACCAATTCTTTGTACGATTATTCAGGTACACAATCAAAAACGGGAGGCCGACCATGAAAAGGAACATGGCGCCAATCCACTCATCGTTGCCGGTTGTATCAACCAGCAATGTAACCAAAGCCAGGAACAACATCACACCGCCGGGAATCAAAGCCCACCAGTTGCGGGAACGATCGGTGAGATATGCCGCGGCAAATGGAATGAGCAAGCCGAAGAATAACGGTGAACCGACTGCGGCGTTGTCATAACCGGATGTTGCCATTGCGACGATGACAGCCAGCCCGCCGAAAACACCAGCCGGGAAGAGCCAGCCCCAATCCTTCCAGCTGCTCAGCGCGTAACTGAGAAAAGCGATCAGGCTGACGAACCCAAAGACCCACATCCAGACGCTATCGGGGAGTTGATCCAGATACCCCATCTGTTCAGCGAGTGCCAGCCCGCCGCCAGCGATAAACAGGATGCCCCAGAAAAGACTTGATCGATTAACTTTCACAGGAAACCTCCTTTTGATTTCTATAAATAGTATACGCTTTTTTTGCATTGAATGTCTCATGCAATCAAGATGTCTTTCTCTTGATAGCACACCGTCCCGAAGGTTTTTGTTCAACCTTCGGGACGTTTTAAATCACACATCCATCTTCCTAAAGCGCCACACCGCCAGCATAAAGAATCCAAGCGCATAAGCCAGCAACATCAACGTCGGCGTCCACACAGATTCTAATCCCAATCCGCGGATAAGGATATTCTGGTATCCGTCCATTGCCCAGGCGGAGGGCATCATATTGCCAATGGCTGCAAATGCGCCACTGCTGGATTCCAAGGGGAACCATACGCCGCCCAATGCGGAAAAAATGAACATGCCCATCAGTGCAAACACCACCACCTGTGAATCATCCTTCGCCAGTGTGCCGATGAGCAGTCCCATTGACGCGATCCATAGTCCAAGCGCCACAGAGACAAGTAACGTACCCAGCGGAGCACTCAAATAATTCACACCCAGCGCAAGTTGACCAAACACAACCAGCAACGCCGTCTGCAGAAAAACCACACCGAACATCGCCAGCATATGTCCCGCGAGGATCTCCCACGCGCGCATTGAAGTGGACATCATCCGTTGCAGAGTGCGCGTCTTGCGTTCCTGCACCAGGATCTGTCCCGATGTCACCAGACCCATGACCGCAAACATCACCAACATACCCGGCGACGACTGATTGTGAGGGTTATCGCCGTACCAATCACCTTTGTCTTCCGCGACTGCCATCTCCACCCTGACCAGCGACGCGCTGTCAGATTCGGACCAGGCTTGTGAGGCGGAGGCAAACGACTCGGTCCGTTCTGACGCGTCGTTCGGCTTGCCGACCGTCTCGGCGCTCAAGCGCGAGATCTCCACCGCGCTCATCAACTGCGTGATGGACGTCCGCGCTGATTGAAACAGGGACTGACCGAGTGTTGAATTGATATCGGCGACCAAAGTCAACTGCGCTTCATCCCCCGCCGACACTTGTTCGCTGTAGCCAACAGGCACGATCAACGCCCCAGCCACTTCGCCCTTGCGCACGGATTCATCCACAGCATCAGGCGCGAGTTCAACGAGCCTGACTGTATCAGAATTCGAGAGCATGTCGAAAAGTTGACCCGCGATATAACCATCCGCATCGTTGTTCACCCATCCCAGTGGGATGCGGTTGTCACTCGGAGTATTGTCATCCCCGCCACCTTTGTATGCATATCCCATAAAGAGCGTGAAGATGATCGGCATGGCGACAAGGAACAACAGCGAACGCATGTCGCGAAAAATTTGTGAAAGGTCTTTGAGGGCAAGATCGATAATTCTCATAATAAATTCTCCTACAGGCATGTCACCCTGAGCGACAGCGAAGGGTCTCTCTCATTATTGGTAGAGATGCTTCGCTCCGCTCAGCATGACATTTCCCGAACTATGCAAACCGCTTCCTGAACATCACCGCACCGATGGCAAACATCACAATTCCCATCACAACCAACACAAGGAACGGCACGATCAATTCGCTGGCAGGCTGACCCGCAAGCGATAACCGCCATGCTTTCAGCACCCAGCCTTGCGGCGTGAAGTTGCCCATGGTGTCGAAAGCCGCGATGGGAATGTTGGTCGTGAACAGACCGCTGATCATGCCCAACCCGGTCAGCGCCCCGCCAAAAATGGGACCTGCCTGTTTGCTGGTCTTGATGAACGAGACGAGCAACACCGCCAGTCCCACCGATGCGAACATCTGTCCCAGCAGGCTGAGCGTGAAGGAACCCGTTTCACCCCAATTAATCTTGAAGAGGTAGTGGCCAGCGACCAGCAACACCACACCCTGAATGATCACCGTGAACAACACTGCCAGGAACTTCCCTGCAAGGATCGTTGTCCGATCTGTCGGTGTGGTGAATATGCGGGCAAGCGTCCCTTCCTCCGCTTCCTGCAAAATGGACATCATCGCATACGCGCCCGTAAAGAAGGAGAAGAAGATCAGCTGTCCTGACATGATC
>JBFYRY010000129.1:0-10523 GCA_041302025.1 Chloroflexota bacterium
CGGATGTAATCTCCGTTCGGGTCGAATTTTGCGCTTTGCAGGACGGGGTTGAAGACCCTGAAATAGGGCGCGGCATCGGTGCCTGTACCAGCCGTCCATTGCCAGCCGCCGTTGTTCGCTGCAAGATCGCCATCGAGCAGGTTCTCCATGAACCATGTCTCGCCCCAGCGCCAGTCGATCAACAAGTCCTTGACCAGATACGACGCGACGATCATGCGGGCGCGATTGTGCATCCAGCCGATCTCTTTGAGTTGACGCATCGCCGCATCCACCACAGGGACGCCTGTCTCGCCCCTCTTCCATGCTTCGAACTCTGACACATTGTTCCGCCACGGGATGTTCGCCAATGACTGATTGAACGCGGTCTTTGCCACATATGGGAAGTGATACAGGATCTGGATGTAGAACTCACGCCAGATCAACTCGTTCAGCCAGGTTTCGGAACCTTTTGAGTTGCGAGTTAGGAGTTGCGAGTTACGCGCCGTGTGGACGGCCTGGCGGAGGGAAAGCATTCCGAATCTGAAATATGGTGACAACGATGATGTGCCGTCCAGGTCCATGCGGTTGCGGTCTTCACCGTAGGAATAAATGCGCTTGAAAAGGAACTCTTCGAGTCGAACAAGCGCCTCTTTCTCCCCCGCCGGGAACAACGGATTGACATTGAACGGCGGAAGCGGCTCTGATTTGACTCCAGAAGGTGTATTGATTTTTTCAGGTGCAGGGTACAAAGTCAACGCAGGGGGAGATGATGTTCGATCTCCATGTCGCGTTTGCGGGCGTAGGGGGTGAAGTCTTCTTCGGCGAAGATCGCATCCGCTTTGGTTTCGTGAACGAGTTGCTTCAAAACATCGAGCGGTCTTCCTTTACGCAGTACGAGATACGAATTACGTTCCCGCAATTCTTTATCAAGCGCATGCAAACCTTCGTAGAGGAAATTTGTCCGACGCGGGGAAGCGGAGTCAAAGGCTGGGTCGAGGATGAAGACTGGGAGGACGGAACCAGCCTCGAGCGCAGAATGAAGCGCCGGGTTGTCCGTCAGCCTTAAGTCCCGCCGAATCCACCAGATCGCGGTCATATCGGCTGTGGTGCGGGGTGTTGGACGTCCAGCCATGTGATCTTGGAGATGGAGTGATCGGCGGCTGTCCCTTCGTTGATGCGGATGGTGATGTCGCCCGCGCGGTTGAGTTCGAGACGACCTGCGTTGCCGCGATTGTCCTTGATGTTTAGGAAACCGTAGGCGCGGATTCGGGTATTGCCGAAAAGGGAAAGCGCCAACTCGCTGGTGATGATGCCGTTGAACTCGGCAGTGTAATCGCCAGATGTGAATGTGAATTTGGATGGTGCGGGCATGCCGAGACCGCGCAAGCCGACGGTGGTGCCAGTGATACTTTCTGAGCCTTTAAAGGAGTCACCATTCGGCATGACGGCTTCGTAGGTGATGTGGTAGTGCGGCGAGTCGCTTTCGAGTTTTGCCGTGACCGTTGCGCCCGTGGTCGGGTCAGCTTCGCGGACCTGTTCGCCAACCGGGTTGAAGCGCGGCTGGTAGTATGCCCGCCCAAACGATGTGGAGGATGCCGCCGCATAGACTGCCGCGTGTTCAAGCGCCTGTGCGGTCTTCCCTTCGGCGAGCGCGGCGGAGACTTTGGCAAGCCACTCTGTTTTGTGCATGCGGCGGACGATATACCCGAGCAGGGTGATGCCTTCGGGCGGCAGTTCGTAACGGGCGGTCTCGATCAACATGGGTGACTCTTTCTGTGTGGTGGTTTTATCTAGTGACTCACAGTAACGGGGACAGGCTCTTGCTTTGGTGTGATGACCAGCGGGTGGTTATAAATTTTTGCGATGACATACACGGTCACACTGACCATGACGATTGCCCCGAACGCGCCAGGCGACCAGACGCCGACCTTTTCAAGTAACGCGCCGCCAAGGATGGGGGCGATGATGCGTGTGGAACTTTCCACGGATGCGGACAAGCCCAGGATGCCGCCGATCTCCTGTGGGGCAACGGCTTTTGTCAGCGTGCTGGAGAGCAGGGTGTTGAGAATGCCGCCCGAAATGGATGTGGGGGTCAACACCACCAACAGCCAGAACACCGATGGAGCCAATGCCCAGCCCAGCAGTGAGACCGCCATCAAGGCAACGGCAAAGGTAATGAGGTGGTCTTCACGGAAACGATTGGTGAGCCTGCCGATGAGGAATCCCTGCACGAAGACCGATAGAAAGCCAACATAGGTGAGGACAAATCCCGTGTCACGTGCGGAGAGGTTGAACTTTGCAAGCGCATAAAGCGAGAAAATGGTCTGGAAGATGGCGAACGCCAGTCCGAAGAAGAAGCGGGTGATGAGCAACGATCCCGTGAACGGACGCTTCAAGGCGACGATCAGCGCGTCAAACGTTACTTTGGGCTGTCTCTGCTCCCCAGCCTGTTCCCGCCGCTCCTTCGTCAACGATTCGGGGAGCCAGGCATAGATCAGGACGAGGTTGATGAGCGAAAGTCCAGCCGCGGCGAAGGCAGGGACGTTGTATCCATACTGACTCAACACACCGCCTGTGACGGGTCCGATGATGAATCCGATGCCGAATGCGGCGCCGATGAAACCAAGTCCCTTGGCGCGGTTCTGGGCATCCGTCACATCGGAGATGTAAGCCTGTGCCACGCTCAGGTTCCCGCCAGTGATACCGTCAATGATGCGGGCGGCGAATAATATCCAAAGCGTGTTGGCAAATCCCAGCAACAGGAAGCCGAGGAAGGTGCCGAACACGCTGACCAGCAAAACGGGGCGGCGTCCGAAGCGGTCCGAAAGACGTCCAAGAATGGGCGCGCCGATCAATTGCATGAGGGCGTAGACAGCGATGAGCAATCCAGTTGTGAATTTGCTGGCGTTGAACGTTTCAGCGTAATAGGGGAGCAGGGGAAGGATCAGGCTGAAGCCGAGCAGGTCAATAAAGACAACCAATAAGATGGAGAAGAGACGTTTTTTATCCATTTTTTCCTTTTAGATATTTGGATCGATAAGCTTCCTGATAATGCAATTCGAACTCAGGCGTTTTGCCAGCCTTGGTGATGTTCTCCCAGCCGACACGGATCAAGCCGAGCAGGGGAGTCCACGGCTTGAACAATTTGACTTCGGCAAATTCCTTGTTGTCGCTGGCAATGGCTTTCACCAATTTGTCTGCGGCGTATTTGGCGGGCTTTCCAAGAAATCGCAGAACGAAGCCAAAATTCTTCATCATTTCCCGTCCGCGCTCGCCGACCACGGTTGGACTGGTCAGCATGTCGGTGGTCATCATGCCTGGACTGAATCCCAGAATCTGCACGCCGCTGCCTTTGAGTTCAGTTGCCAGCGTGCGCGTGAAGGATGTCAGCCATGCCTTCGTTGTGCCGTAGAGTCCAGTGGGTGACGCGGGGCGCAGGAAACTCCCGTTGCCGTAGATATTGACCAGCAGTCCCTGTTTGCGCGGCAGCATGTAGTGCATGATCGCCTGCGTGCATTGCAGGACGCCGAGATCGTTCGTCATGAACATATCCAACGCATCCTGCGGATTTATGTCGAGCATCATGCCTGCTGCGTTGGAATAACCCGCGTTGTTAATCCAGATATCAATGCGTCCAAATTCTTTGATGACTTTATCCACCAGTTTGTAGATTTGTTCTTCGCTGCGGACGTCCACCACAAATCCGCTCACGCGCCCCTTGAGCTGGAGACTGGTCAACGCGCCTTCGACTGCCTTTTGGCTTCTGCCTGTGATGGCGACGATGGCTCCCGTCTCGAGCATGGACTCGGCGATGGCGAATCCGAATCCGCGCGTGGAGCCTGTGACAACGACAACTTTATCCTTGACTGCTGACATATCTTCCTTTTATTGGCAATAGCCCTGATTCATTAACTTGCCTTACGCAGAATGTCCCGAAGGTTGGAACGGAAAACAGGCTTGAACGACAGCAGCCTTCGGGACGCACACCAGTTAATTAAATCTCAACAAATACCTGGCTGTTTTCTGCATAAGCCTTGAAGGCTTTGATGGATTCGGGTTTCTTGCCCATGGCTACCAATTTGCGAGACCATTCGGGCAGTTTCGCGCCCGCAAAGCTGGTCACCCAATCCAGGTTCTCGCCCGTGCACATATCGAATTTACTGCCGTGGAACGGACAGGTGATGACATTTCCTTCCACTTTGCCAGAAGCCAGCGGTAATCCCAGGTGCGGACAATGGTTTACGATGGCGTAGAATTTCTCGCCCACGTGATTGATGACAACTGCCGTTCCATCCACCTGAACGACTTTGGCTTTGCCTGCGGGGAAGTCCGCGACCGAGCCGATGGAAATTTTCTTGCTCATGTTTGTTTCTCCAATGCTGAAAGTGTTTCTTGATTCATGGTTGCCAGCAGACCAAGAATCTCTTCGTTTGCCGGGATGTCGCTGGGGTCATGCCCGTAATGTACGAAGCGCACGCGTCCCGTTCTGTCGATCGTCACTTGCGCGGGCTGGCGTCCAAACTTGAACAGGCTGACTTCCTGTCCGTAGCGTTTGAGGACGGTGTGGCTTGGGTCGGGCAGGCCGATGAAGGGCAGGTTGTTCTTTTGCCAGTAAGCGGAAAAGGCTGTCGCATTGTCAGGTCCAACCACTACGATTTCGGTATCCTGTGCCAAAAACTTGTCATACTCCTGGCGCAACTGCGCCATGTGCCGTTGGCAGAATGGTCAGAAAAAGCCGCGGTTGAAGACCAAGAGGACATTCTTCTTGCCCTGAAAATCGGACAGGCTTATTTCGTTTCCGTTGAAATCCGCCAGCGTGAAATTTGGGGCGGATTGATTTAATTCGACTCGACTCATTTTCTGATTCCTTCCTTACTTGACTCAAAACCCTCGCCTCTGGCTTGACCATGGGGCGGGCACCCCGTTACGAAATTCTTCCACGCTCGGGCCGCCCAGTCTCGCCAGGCGCCACGTCCCGTAGAGGTAACTGGCGATGAGCAGGACAATGGTCGCGGGCCAACCCGTCAGCGCGTTGACGAAGGCGAGTTGGTTGACATCCTGTCCCTGAAAGAGCGTCACCTGCCAGAAGAGACGGACGGCGAAGAATGCCAGCCAGGCGACGGTCACTTCGCTGTAGGCGGGGCGGACGCGTTCATGCCAGTACCAATCCAGCGGCCAGCGGCGGGCGAGGTAACTTGTCCACGCCACCATCGGCTTGCGGATGAGCAGACTGACAAGCGCCAGCGCCACGGTCAATCCGCCGTTGACAATGCCTGGTAGGAAGTAGCCTTCGGAACTGCCAAGCAGATATGCCAGCGCGATGGCCAGCCCGACGCTTCCCATCCCTGCCAGCGCGTAAACCAATGACTGTCCGCGGCGGAGGCGGAGGATGGCGATCAGCACGGAAAGTCCCAGCGCGCTGAACATGGCGGCGGTGAAGCCCGCCAGTCCATTCAGCAGGAGGAAGAGGATCGGCGGCAGGATGGTATCGAGCAAGCCGACCTTGCCCGTAACCGCGCGGAATTCCTCCAGCAGTTCACGTGCTTTATTCGGCATGTTTTCCCAGCCAGAACTTGCGCCAGTCACCGCCGCTGGTTTGAAGGGCAATGAAAGCATAGAGCGCACCCGTGAAGAATCCCATCGTCATCATGGCGACCGTCCACAGGATGGCGATGGGCAGTGATTTCTCGCGGTAGATGATCCACATCGAGAAGAGCGTGAAGCCCACGTACAAGTCTACGAGTGAGACGATGCCCCACGGCATGGAGAGGAGTTGACTGCCTTCGCCCGAAAAGTCACCGATGGTGAAGCCGTAGATCAACACAACGGTCATGGCGAGGACGCCAAGCAGGGAGATGATTTTTGCGATTTTCATTACAGCACCAGAATGATTCCGAGCACGATCTCGGTGGCGACGCTGACCCAATTCGATTGGACGGAGGATTTGTCCACGAAGATGGAGACGAAACGCACGGCGGCGATGGCGAGGTACATGATACCGAGTGCCTGATAGACTTCGCGCGTCGCCAGCACGAGGACGGCGATGCCGAGTCCGATGAACAGTCCGCCGAGAATCGAGCGGATCTCGGTGATGCCGCGTCCGTCAGGAGCGGTCAGTCCCGTGAAGCCTTGCACACTGCGCGGCCAGAGCAGGGAGACGAGTCCCGTCACGATGGTGAGGATGACGGCGATGAGTTGGAGGATTTTTAGAATGTTCATGATTTGCCTTATTTCAACAGACGAGGAATTAGCACAGGTGTATTCTTTTTGTACTCTTCGTAATCCGCCTGGCCGCCCCATTTCTTGTCCGATTTTTTCTCGAGCAGAGGCACGCCGCTGACGCGGGTGAGAAGCAGGGTGACGAAAATGGGAGAGATCATGGCGACCCATTGCCAGCCTTGCAGAACGGGGATGGCGATGATGGCAATGCCGATCCATAGCACGATCTCGCCGAAGTAGTTCGGATGGCGCGAGCGCGACCACAATCCCGTCTGGATGAACCTGCCCTTGTTGGACGGGTCCGCATTGAAGCGGCTCTTTTGCGAGTCGGCGGTCACTTCGATGGCGAAGCCGATGACCCACACAAGCGCGCCGATGATGGCAAAGGCATCCAGTTCTTTGCGCGTGGCGGTTGTGATGGCGACCAGCGCGGCGGCGGCGGTGAACGTGACCCACAAACCCTGGATCGTCCACACGTTCAGGAAGCGGATGAAGGAGGGTTTAAGCTCGTCAAAGCGATCGTCCTTGCCCGCTTTTCTGATGCGCCCAAACAGGAACGCACCAAGACGGACTGCCCAGAGACCCACCAACGCCGCGAGCAGAATGGAACGGGCATCCAGTGGAATGCTGTAGCGGCTGTAACAGACCGCGACGGCGATCACGGATATGTAGGTGAGGCTGCCCGTCAGGTCGAAGAATTTTTCGGTCTGGAAGATGTACGCCGGGATGAAGACCAGCCACTGGATGAGGAAGGCCAGTCCGACCGCGAGCATAAAGATCGGGATGCCTCCAAACGTGATGCCGCCCTGACTGCCAGCGAGAGCGACGAGGTAGCCAATCAGAACGAGAATGGGGAAAATGATAAGGGAACTGCGGTTTGAGTTTTTCATGATTATTTTTCCTTTGAAACACAGGCAAAACCGAGCGCGCCGATGCCAAGATGTGCGCCAAGCGCGGGTGTGATCTGTACGATGGGGATTTCTCCGTGCGGGAGCAGGTGCTTGACGCGCTCCAACATTTCCTCGGCCTCGTGTTGCACACCCGCGTGGACGATGGCGAGTTTTTCAAAAGGCTCATATTCGTTCAGCCATTCCATCATGCGGGCGGTGGCTTTGCCTTGTGTGCGGACGCGATGAGCGGCGGGGTTGCCCTGGTTCATGTGGAGCAGGGGTTTGATCTGCAGGAATTCTCCGAAGCGCGCCAGGGCGAAGTTCATCCTCCCACTGCGGCGCAGGTATTCAAGCGTTTTAAGCGAGGCAAAGACGTATGTGTGCTTCATCAGATTTTGCAGGCTGGCAAGGATGTCTTCCATCTTGTGACCGAGTTCCGCCAGTTGCGCAGCCTTCTCGACGATGAAGCCCATGCCGAGGCTGAGTTGGCTCGAATCCAGCACGGTAACGGGGATGCGGGTGAACTGGTCCGCCGCGACGCGCGCCGCGTTAACAGTGGCGCTCAACTTCTCCGAGATGTGGATCGAGAGGATGGCCTGCGCGCCCGCGTCGGCGAGTTTGTTCCAGGCTTGGGAGAAAGCCTCGGTGCTGGGAGTAGCTGTACTGGGCGCGGGGTGAAAAGAGGGGAGCAGGCGGTAAAACTCCTCACGGGTCAGGTTCACGCCGTCGATGTAGGATTTGTCTCCCTGATTGATGTACAGCGGGATGACGGTAATACCGTGTTTTTTGACGATGGCTTCGGGCAGGTCGCAGGTACTGTCGGTGACGATGCGGATGGTCATGTTTTTCCTTTACTTGCCAAGTTTGGCAGATTCGCTCGCGAGCCACTCTTTGATAAGCACGCCTGAGCCGTTGATGTTCTTGTCCACAGCCTGGGCATAGTTTTTCATGAAGTTGACGAGTTGCTCGGGGTGTGTGGCATGGGAGATGAGGAGCATTCCCAGCCAGTCGATCTCGGCGGAGGCGTGTGACATGTCGCCCAGCTGCAGGGCGGCGGCAATGTGGTCGCCGAGGAAGCGGATGCCGATGTTGATGTCATCGGGGGAGATGGCGAGGGGCTGGAGCAGTTCCTTTAGGGTGGCTTCGATCCTTGTGCGTTTGGATGTGTATGCCTGATGTGCGGCGATGTGTCTTTGTGATGCGATTTTTGTCGCTTTTGGAATGCTCTTGGATTTGAGTATCTTTTCGACCTCGCCGATGGCGGTTCCCACTTCCTTGCCGAGGAAGTAGCCTGGCATGTATTCCATCAGGCTGGGGCGCAGGTTGAAGATGCGTCCGCCGAAGGCAACAGGGATATCCTTGTTGGTGAGGGCATGGGCAGATATCTGCAAAGTGGCGGCGCTGGTGAGTTGTTGCGCGACGAGCAGGACGAGGTCGGCTTTGGTGTCTTTGGCTGTCTCTGTAAATTGGTCTGCGGGGACGTTGGCGCCGAGATAGATCACCTTGTATCCGCGGCGGCGCAGGATGAGTGAGAGGAGCAACGGCGTGAATGTGTGCCATTCGTCGGCGGGACAACCGACAAGGATGGTTTCTTTTCTGGTGGGTGCAGGTGCGGCGCTGAGTAATGCGTCGAGGCGGCGCATGGCGAGGCTTGATGCAAAGTGTTCCTGTTGCACGCTCAATTTGTTTTCATACCAGAGATTACCGATATCCGACATGCCTTTCTGGATCAAGTCGGTGCAGACGGCTTCCACGGGGAAAAGAGAGAAGGCTTGATTCAGGATTTGCTCGGCGTTCACTTCGTCGAACTCGGAGCAGGCGGAAACCCAGTCTGCGCGCAGGGTGGAGAGCGTTGAATCGGGGGAGGCGGGAGGGACAGCCAGAGGGGAGATGAGGTTTGTTGAGGCGGCACCAGCCAGGGGGTCCGAACCTGAGGCGGTCTGTTCGTTCCACATGTCCACCGCGCGGGAGATGGAGAGTCCTTCATTCTGACGATCCATCAACCATTTGATGGTTTCAATGTCGTATTCAGAATACAAACGGTGTCCGCCTTGCGTGCGTTGGGGGACGGGAAGTCCGTAGCGGCGCTCCCAGGCGCGCAGGGTGTCGGCGGCGATGCCCGTTTTATTGAGCACAACCTTGATGTTATAGGTAGGGGTCTGGCTGATCGTCATTCTTGCTCCTGATACCTGAATTTAGGCTCGCGCGGATGAAACTGCACCGACCATGTTTTGCACAGGTATTGTACCCCTTTCCTTCAAGATTCGCTCCGTGGTGATGTGGGCAGAAATAAGGAAGATTGGCAATGCTTGTGCCGGGGTGTATTCGTCAAGTGCGGTGTGCTTCACCGGTATTCTTTCTTTATTGATTGTCCAGTTTCATTTCAAGGACTATTATATGGATTGTCTAAATTTTGTCAAGGTATATAAAGTAGTTTTTGCAAAACCTTGACAAAATTTGCGCGATGTGTAAAATAGTGTCCATTGATAAAAATTGAGAGAAGAGTCGCTGGTAATGTGACTGTATCTTTGAAATCACTAAACGCGGATATGTGTTTCGCGCCATTCAAAAGGAGATTTTTTGTGAAAGACACCTTACGTCAAACCGCCAACCTTGTTTCCGTCATCTTTACGGTGATCGTGAACATCCTCGCCTCCACACTGCCCCTCAATGGACAGAACACAGGCGAGATATCAGACCGCTTCCAGGTCTACTTCGTGCCCGCTGGATATGTCTTTGCCATCTGGTTCTTTATCTACATCGGCTGGATCGCTTTCGCGATATATCAGTTCCGCGCCCCGCAAAAGGAAAGTCCGCGTTTGCGCAAACTGGGCTATTTGTTCGCCCTGAGTGGCATTGCCAACTCTGCCTGGTTGTTCGCCTGGCACTATAACGTCTTTGGCGTGAGCGTGCTTATCATGCTCACCCTGCTCGGACTGTTGATCGCCAGTTACCTGCGCCTGGACGTGAACCGTGTTTCTGTTACGACCGTCGAACGCTGGTCGGTGGATATTCCCTTCAGTGTTTATCTCGGCTGGATTACCGTTGCCACCGTCGCCAACATCACCTCGTGGTTGTATTCCATCGAGTGGAACGGCTTTGGCATCTCGGCTCCCGTCTGGGCGGTCATCATGATCGTGGTCGCTTCAATCGTTGGTCTTGCGATGACCATCACCCGCCGGGACGCTGCGTATTTGTTTGTTTTGATTTGGTCATTTATCGGTATTGCTCTCAAACAGGCGGATGTTGCCAATGTCGCCGCCACTGCATGGATCGGGGCAGGTCTCATGTTCGTTTTGGCAGTGTACAGTTTGATTCGTCGCAAGACCGTATAACATCAATCCCTTTATTGGTATATCAAACATGGGCATGGTCAGTGTGACTGTGCCCATGTTTGATTAGGAATATAATCTCATGGACAAAAGACTTCTTCTT
>JBFYRY010000379.1:0-3010 GCA_041302025.1 Chloroflexota bacterium
GGGGAGCATTGGTGACCTCTGGCTTCTTGGATTCGTCGCAAACAAATCCTACCAGATTTACCAGTGCTCATCCTATTATTTTGGCGAAACTACAGTTAATAATTGTTGATTGGATTGTCTGGATTCAGGAATGTTCAGGCAAATGGGTTTGCGTTCGATTTTTTAGGAGATATTTGAATGACCCTCCAGGCTGTCTTTTTCGATATGGGAGGCACGATTGAGATTTTCAGGTTTACACGTGAATTACGCCTGAAGGCGACTCTTGCCATTCAACGACTCCTCCAACAGGCTGGCATTGATCTGCAACTCAGCAACGAAGAACTTAACGAGATCATCTCCAGCGGACTGGACCGGTATAAGAGCTGGAGTCTACAGACCATGGATGAATTATCTTCACAGCGGGTATGGTCTGAATATATTTTCGCGGGGATGAATGTTGACCTGGATAAGCTGTGTTCCATCTCTGAGGAACTGATGTTATTGGTGGAGACCCGTTTTTATCTCCGCGCGATGAGACCCGAGATCCCGGCAGTGTTGGAAGCAATCAAACAAATGGGACTGAAGATCGGTCTCATTAGCAATGTAAATAGCCATGGGCAGGTTCCCATGAATTTGAAAGAGTATGGCATTATTGATTATTTTCACCCGATCGTTTTGTCCAGTGAATATGGCCGTCGAAAACCTGACCCGGCGATCTTTCATCACGCAGCACGGTTGGCCAACGTGCCTGCAAGTGCCTGTCTTTATATCGGAGACCGTGTCTTACGAGACATCGAAGGCGCAAAGCGTGCGGGCTATGGCAAGGCCATCCAGATCAGACATGATTTTGACCATGGCGAAAATGATACCGGTGCCGTGCCGGATGCCGTCATTGGGAATATGATCGAACTGCTCGAGATCCTGCGTGCTGATCGGGAGTCACCTCCTGCGCCTGCCGGATCCGGAAAGATCCGCGCCTTGATCTTCGATGCAGGTGATGTGCTCTACCATCGCCCTGAACGCGGTGTTAAATTCTCTGCATTCCTGAAAGAACTGGGGAAGGAGGTCAGTCCGAATCATACGCAGGAAAAGAAAGCCATTGAGCACAAGGCATATCGCGGACAGATCTCACACGACGAATACCGCGAATCGATCGTCCGCATTTATGGCATCACCGAACCGGAGCAAATCGCGCGCGGCAAACAAGCGCTCATTGATGATGATCGCAATGTAGCCTTCTTTGAAGGTGTTTCCGAAACATTACACGCCCTAAAAAGACAGGGCTTCCTGCTTGCCATCATCACTGACACTGCCAACTCGATCTCCGCAAAACTGGAATGGTTCGAGCGCGGCGGTTTTGGCAACGTCTGGGATTCAATTATCTCCTCGATGGATATCGGCACACGCAAGCCAAGCCCCAGGATCTATCAAACGGCTTTACAGCAATTAGGCATAACTGCTGATCAGGCAGTTTTCGTCGGGCATAAATCATCCGAGTTGGATGGTGCAAAGGCATTAGGTATAAAAACGATCGCCTTTAACTATGACGATGGTGTTATTGCTGATTATTATCTCAGCCATTTTACCGATTTGATGGAAATGCCTCGAATTTTTCTAACCACATCAAGGGAAGAGGCGTAAAAACTTTATGAAGGAGCAAATAAGAGCAGTTCTTTTTGATATGGGTGGGACCTTGCGAACTACCAATATGAGCAAGCGCGAGGTCGATACAGAAAAAATCCGTGAGATGATCGTGCTCCTTGGCATGGAGGTGGGTGAAGGGGAATTGATCGAGTTGTTGCAGGAACATGCCAGAGCCTATAGGGATTGGGCCAAGAGAAACCTGCGCGAACTGAATGAAGTTGAGTTATGGACGCGTTGGATGTTGCCGGATTGGCCCTCAGACCAGGTAAGCCGGCATGCGCTTCAATTGAATCAACTTTGGCGTGCTGCCACTGTCAGGCATGCCGTCTTTCCGGAAACGAAGGAGGTTGTTCGCACCCTATATCGGCGGGGATATCGTCTGGGGTTGGTGAGCAATACCACAAGCAGTGATGAAGTTCCGCATATCCTCCAGGAACTGGGCATTTCTGGTTTCTTTGACACGATTGTGCTTTCTTGTGTTGTCGGAATCCGCAAGCCTGACCCTTCCATCCTGCTCATGGCAACCGGGCAAATGGGCGTTCAACCGGAACACTGTACTTACATTGGTGATCAGCCTCGCAGGGATGTGGCTGCGGCACGAAAGGCAGGCTTTTCAAAGGCGATCATTCTGGGTGACCAGCGCCAGCTCGAATCGGAATGGGAAGACGACTCTTCTCTTGCGCCGGATCACGTGATTAAAAACCTGAATGACCTTCTGGAAATTTTTCCGCCTCGTCCCGCCCCTCAGCCTGATACTGTTTACGATGCATCGCTCTCCACGATGTATGCCATCAAGACCTTCCCCGCGCTGGACGAATTCTTTGAGTTCACCCGTCGGACGGGGTTTGCGCGAATCGAATTGAATCACAAGGTCACATCCGCCATGCTGGAGGGCATCGACCTGAGTCAGTATAAATTCGGCAGTGTCCACGAGCCCTGCCCGGCTGACATCTCAACCGATGAATTGAAAAAACGCGATTGGTTGATCTCCTCGACGAATGAAGAGAATCGCCGCGAGGGTGTGATATCCGTTAAACGCAGTATTGACCTAGCATCTCGATTAGGCGCGTCCGCGATTGTCATCCATGCCGGGCATGTAAGCCCCGATACGGGACCGGAGAAGAAACTTCGTGCGTTGATCGCATCCGGCAGGCGCGAGTCGGATGAGTATGGGAAAATTCTTGGGCAGATGATCCAAGCCCGGGCTGAGTCGGCAGAAGCGTGTTTTGAATCCGTAAAGAAAAGCATTGTCGAACTGCTGGCACATGCGGAGAATACGGGAGTCCGGCTGGGGATCGAGAATCGATATCACTACATGGAATTTCCCAGCCCGGACGAATTGGAAATCCTGCTTGCGTTGGCCGGTCCCGATCGTATCGGCTTTCTA
>JBFYRY010000380.1:0-3007 GCA_041302025.1 Chloroflexota bacterium
GAAATCGAACGTATCGTATCCAACTACCATTGTACGAACAACAAAATTCCGAGTCATGTGTCATTTGTCACTGAAATCACGCGGGGCTCCGCCGCGCTTCCAGAAGGCATATTTTTCCTCCATGCGCGAAGAAGGTGTTTCTTGCAGGGAAAGTATAATCACGCAATGCAAAAACTCAACCCCACCTTCATCAAACCACGCTACGACTCCGGCGGCTATGCCGGGATTCCCCATCGCATCACGGAAGCCTTTGCATCGAAGAACCACGATGCCGTTGTTCTATTTTTGGTCGACGGCTTTGGCTGGCGATTCTATGAGCGCTTCCAGGATGCGCCATTCATCCAACGCATCGCAAAACACGGCAGGATCGAAAAACTGACATCGCAATTCCCCTCCACGACCGCCGCGCACGTGACCACGATCCATACGGGCTTGAATGTCGGACAAAGCGGTGTGCACGAGTGGTATTACTACGAGCCGCAAGTGGACCAGGTCATCGCGCCGTTGTTGTTCTCCTACTCCGGCACCACCGAACGGGACACATTGAAGCCTTCGGGAGTCCAACCGGCGAGCTTGTACCCGCAGGGGACGTTTTACTCCGGGTTGAAAAAAGCGGGCGTAAAACCTTTCGTGTTCGGCGTGCGGGATTACACCCCCTCCACCTATTCAAATGTTGTGATGAAAGGCACGGAACAATACGCGTTCAAAACGCTCTCGGAGGCTTTGGTCAATGTGGGGTCGTTGATCGAAAAAGAAAGCAAGCCTGTCTACGTGCATTTGTATTTCGACCGCATCGACGCGCTGGCGCACGAGTACGGTCCCGCCGCACCGCAGACCGAAGCGGAGATCGAAACGTTCCTGCTGATGATGGAGCATTATTTCGAGCGCGTGTTCAAGGGAAAGAAAAAGATACTGTTCCTGATGACCGCCGACCACGGACAGGTGGAAGTCAACCCGAAGACAACCATCTACCTGAACACCCACACCACCTTCAAGGGCTTCGAGAAATTTATCCGAACGAACCGGGGCGGGAAACTGCTCGTGCCTGCCGGGTCGGCACGGGACATGTTCCTCTACATCAAGGACGACCTGCTCGACGAAGCGCAGTCTTTTCTCGCGACACGTCTCGAAGGCAGGGCGGATGTTGTCAAAACGGAGGCACTGATCAGCGAGGGTTTTTTCGGACCGGAGATTTCATCCCGTTTTCGGGAGCGCGTCGGGAATCTGGTCATCCTGCCCTATCAGTACGAGTCCGTGTGGTGGTATGAGAAGGACAAATTCGAGATGAAGTTCCGCGGTCATCACGGCGGTCTGACGCCGCAGGAAATGAAAACGATCCTGTATTCGGTTGAGATATAAAAAGACTTCCGAAGTCCTGCCGCTCTTTGGCGCTTCGGAAGTCTGCATTTTTTCTCACATAAAAAATATAGGACTAAAGCACAGATAATTCTCGAACCTGCCGAAGGGTACATTACTCATGAACAGCACCGTAAATGAATCGATCTTGTATTTGCGCTCGAGAAAATAACGGATCGCGCCCCGGTTGATGAAGGGCGTCTCCGCACCGAACTCTCCGCCTTTTTCCGCTGTCAGCGTTTCGGCATAAGCCAGCACCGCCGTGAAATCGTTCTCGTCCAGTACCGCAAATGGACCCGTCCCCTCGCCGACATAGCCATAACCGACAATGTCCCCGTTGCGTTTGCACACAAATCCATCGCGCGTGGTCGCGATCCAGCGATGGACATCGCCGCGCGTGTGACCGATGATCTGTCTATCGATCTGGTTGAGGTCATGAAGATGGAAATCAACCCGCATCGGTTCAATCGCGAGATCGGTGTCCACCGTCACCTTTTCGGCTTTGCGGTAAAAGTATTTGATCGGAAATCGCGCATACACTCCCGCCTGCAGATAACGATACAGGGCGCGCTCGTCCATGGTTGAAATGATGACGCGATACCGCGCATCCGATTCGGGGAAGGCACGCGCCATCAGTTCGCGTCCCACACCGGTTGATTGCTGGACCGGCAGTACAAAGAACTCCGTCAAATCCATCAAACCGCCATGCTCGATCGAACGCGCATATCCGATGATATCCCCTTTCTGTTCCGCCACCCAAAACTGCGAGGAGTTTTCCGCGAGATAATCGAACAAAAACCTGCGTCTCTGCCAGAGCGATTTCAACACTTCCGGATGGTGCCCACCCGTGATCGCCATCACGTTCGTCCGCTCGCCCAGGTCGATGATGGATTTGGAGAATACCTGAAACACCGCATACGAATCTTCGGTTGTTGCCCTGCGATAGGTGACCGTCATAAGTTCCCTTTCGAATGATCCGCCCATAGTATAGCAGGTTGCGAAAGAAATAAAACTTCGAACTTCATTGACTTCCGCTCAAATGGGATTTCTAAATGGATGCCGCAAAGTTCGTAATTTTTTGAGCGTCTCTTGCATAAGCAGTCTACTTACCCGCTACTTCCTTCAAGATCTCCAGCGCTTCCCGTTTTCCCCCGTACCCATTCTCGCCGCCGGGACCCACGCACGAGGGACAGCCATCCGTGCAGGCGCACTCGCTCACGAGTTCATAGGCGCGGGCAACCAGGTCATCGTGCAGTTCGAAGAGTTTCTCACTGAAACCGATCCCTGCCGGGACCAGGTCATACAGGACTATGGACGGTTGACCGAAGGCCGTATTTTCCACAGGTTCGATGTGCGAGCCCAAATCCCCTGCATCGCACATGAGGAAGAGCGGCGCGAGATTGCCGAGCACATACGCCAGCCCGGCGAGTCCGCTTCTCATGCGGACATTCTCCTCCACCTTCTTGTGGCAGGAGATGCACAGCGTGGTGAGATTTTCCAGCCGGTTCGCTTCTTCGCATATGGTGAACGCGCGGAACGGGACCTTGTGATGCACGTCATGCTGGCGCGCGCCTTCGGGCGTTCCGCACACCTGACATTTGTAGCCGTCTCGCGCGCGGACACGCTCGCGAATTTTCCCCCAGCCGGGACC
>JBFYRY010000381.1:0-3003 GCA_041302025.1 Chloroflexota bacterium
TAACTGTAAGGTATACCCAATTCACAAACTGGCAGGGTGTAGCGCAAAAGTATCGGTAGAAAGGGGGTAAAGGGGGTAAAGCGGGCAGACTGTGGTAGAGGAGAAACAGGAAATGAGTCGACCACAGTCCCGTAACCGCCGCAAAGAAGCATTTATGAAAGAAGCCGAACGCATGTAGGAGCAGTTGGAAGAATGGTATGACAAGCATCCGGAAGCGAGTTTCGGAGAAATCGAAACCCGGACCTCATGATTAGTTTTATTGGCAAGCCGTGAGGACTACGATCCTGGCGAGAACAACTGTACTTAAGTTCTCACGGATAAGAACCTTGATGACCGGAGTTTTAAGCCCTCTGATTCACAGCCTATTTAAGTCTACACGGCTAGCCCAAAAGGCTAGCCGTGTAGACTCTAGTCGGGGTGCCGAGAATTGAACTCGGGACATCACAGACCCGAAGTGCACTCTATTTGATTTCTGTTATTTTAGGGGAGCCTGATGGGTTTCGAACCCACAACATCCACATCCACAGTGTGGCGCTCTGCCATTGAGCTACAGGCTCCATAATTCGAGCGGACGAAATTTTACCATAGATCAGCGTAACTTCAACACTGCCAGAGTTTCGCCATCCATGATTTCGCCGGGCTCCACAAAGCCAAGACCGGCATACAATTTTCTCGCGCCGTCGTTGTGCGGCTCATAGCTAATACCCACATTTTTGATCTGCTCGTCGTCGCGGAAAACGTCCAAAACCTGTTGCAGGATCTCACAGCCATAGCCTTTACCTTGGAATCTCTCGTCCACCATCAGACGCATGATAAAAGCTTGGAACCGGGAATGCTTGAAGTTATAGCAATACATAACGAAGCCAACCGGTTCCCCGCCGACATAGCCACCGAACGGGTAAAAATCCCAGTGACCTTCATCCTCATATCCAAATTGAGATTCAGCAATTGAATATAAATTCGAAGCAACAAATTGAGTCTGGTCATCGCGGACCTTTAATTTGATAAGCGCCCGCCAATTCTCTGCCGTGACGGGCTTAAGTGTGATACTCATAGCATCTTTCGTATCTCATCCACAACCGCTTCACGCGTGACGATAACCTGTTCCCCATTCGACAGGTTTTTCACCGCCGCCAAGCCTTTTTCCGCTTCGTCTGGACCAATTGTCACCGCAACCTTCATCTTCATCTTATCTGCAAATTTGAACTGTTTCGGCAGTTTGGCAGGTTCCGGGAACACCATAACCTTCACTCCCACATCGCGCAGTTCAGCGCCTAATTTATAGGATTCCAACCATAGTTTTTCGTCGAATACGGTAACCAGCACCTGTGCAGGGCTCGGTTCAAACTCAGGCAGAAGTCCTGCCTCCTGCAAAATGATCCCGACCACCACATCCCCCATCGCAAAGCCTACACCCGAGAGAGGCTGTCCACCCACGTCTGCCAGCAGATTGTCGTATCTCCCACCGCCCAAGATGGCGCGTTTGAGTGAGCCGCTGGTCTCGAAGGCTTCGAAGACTGTACCGGTGTAATAGAGCAGGCCGCGCATGATATTCGGGTCGAACGTGACATACTCTTTCACACCCAACACATCAAGAGCGGCGAAGAGACGGGTCAATTCATCGCTCTTTCTCCAAAGGTCGTAGTTACCGAGAATAGCCTTCAAGCCATCGAGTTGCTTTTGATCCAAACCAAGTTCCAGCGCGTTCTCATCCCACTTGGCGGGCTCCATCTTTGTGCGGCGGTCCACGAGGTTCGAGATGTCGAGTCGTTTCTCAGGAGCAATGCCGAGGGCGTCGAATTCCGAGTCCATGAGGCGGCGGTTATTCACATAGATGCGAGCCAGCTCCGGGCTGAGTCCGACAGAGCGGAGAAATGCCGCAGCGACCGCGATCAGTTCCGCATCCGCTTCCGGTGAGTTGACTCCGAGCATGTCGATATTCCACTGAAAGAATTCGCGCGAGCGTCCTTTTTGCGGCTGTTCGTAACGCCAGAACGGACCGAACGACCACCAGCGCACGGGATAGGTTAATTCATTCTGTTTCGCTGCGATCATGCGAGCGAGGGAAGGCGTCAGTTCCGGGCGGAGTGTCACCAGTTCGCCGCCCCGGTCTTCGAACGTGAAGGACTGTTTTTTGACCAGTTCCTCCCCGGATTTTGCCGCGTATAGATCAATGGTCTCGATGAACGGACCGTCCCATTCCTGATATCCAAACGACTGCGAAGCGTTCCGTACCTTATCGTAAAGATAATTGCGAAGCGACATGGTTTCGGGATAAAACTCGCGTGTGCCTTTTACGGTCTTGATTGTTTTCTTCATAACTGGTCTCCGCTTGAATTGTCCCGCATTGTAGCATATTTGGATGTCCCAACGCAGTATGACATGCTACCCATAGAATAAGGAAAGAGCGCACTATTTATAATTGTGAAAAATGTTACAATTAAAGCAGAAAGTTTTTTATTTCCACAATAAAAGGAGTCCCTAATGGATTATAAAGCAGAGACTGCAAAAGAGCTGGAAAAAATCCCGTGGTTCAAGGAGATCAGTCCCGACCATCTGCAAAAGATAGCTGAAATATCCCATTTGAGGCATGTGCGGGCGGGGGAAATTCTATTCCGTGAAGGCGACAATGAAGATTATCTCTATATCGTGATAGAGGGGCGCGTAGCACTCGATATCTTCATTCCCCATCGCGGCAAAGTGCGCATCTACACTGTTGAACCGCAGGATGTTTTCGGCTGGTCGAGCGTCACCCCCATCATCCGCAAACGAACCGCAGGCGCTGTCGCCGTTGTGGATGGACTGGTCGTTTGCATCCACTCGGAGAAATTGCGCGCGGCTTGCGATGACGACCATGACCTGGGATACATCGTCATGCGCAGGTTGACAAACATTGTCGCCAGCCGTCTGTTGGTCACCCGTCTGCAATTGATCGACATGTTTGCATCACCGGAGGAGAAAAATGCCAAATGAACATCTCCCGGAGGTCGGGAGTACCGTTAC
>JBFYRY010000130.1:0-9901 GCA_041302025.1 Chloroflexota bacterium
CGCCCGGAGGATGTGGCTGTGGCGCGGCGCAACGAGATGAACACCATCGCGGCAATGATCGAGACCGTCGGCAAACGCCTGAACTACTCCACGCGCAAAGCGGAGAAGAATTATCTTTGGGAGGAGAACGGGCAGGTGCGATATGCTTTCTATGTGCTCGCCTCCGCGCTGGTGGGACGCGCCATCGCCGAAACGCCGTTTCCGCCTGAACAGACGATCATCGTCCTGCCGGGCGGGCGCGCCGCACTGGCGGCATACAAGGCGCAGCGCGACCCGGCGCTGGCGGCACGCCTGAAAAACCATCGAGTGGTGAAGTATCGTCTATTGCGCACTTTGGTCGAGTTGCCGGTATTGACGCGCGAGACGTTCGAAGAGCAGATCGCCAGCGACCCGCTCGAGAAATCCAAGTCGCAAATGATGATGTTTTGAAATAAAATAAAGGTGGAACGAATGACGGGGGCAAGCCGTTTTATGAGCAATGGAGGTTCAACATGGTCAAGAAATTGATGATCGTCACCGCACTAACCGTCCTGGTCCTTTCCGCCTGCAGTGCGCTGGGGGGACAGCAGGCTCCCACGCCTGCGCCCGCCGCCACCGTAACATCGGTCGTGGCGCCCACACTGGCTCCTCCCACCGAGCCGCCTGCCGCCGCTGTAACGGAAACAGCCGTCCCTGCGCAGGAAGCGACTGCCACAGCATCCCCCACTGCCGATATCCCGCGTCCCACCAACGTGGCAGGATGCACCAACAGCGCATCCTTTGTCGCCGATGTCACCATCCCCGACAACACCGAAGTCGAGGGCGGCGCCACCTTCGTCAAGACCTGGCGCATCTCCAACACCGGCACCTGCATCTGGGCGTCCGATTACACCCTCACCCATTACTCCGATGAACGTATGGGGGCGCCCGCATCCATTCCTCTCGGCATTACCTATCCCGGTCAGACTCTCGATATTTCCATATCCCTGACGGCTCCCAACAGCGTCGGTGCTCATCGCGGCAACTTTGTCATTAAAAATCCTGAAGGCTTGATCATGAAGATCAATGATGACTCGCGCCTGTGGCTCATCATCCAGGTCAAGAATCCCGCCGCCGCAACATTGCCCCCGACGAATCCCCCGCCAGCGGCAACGGAGGGAGCGGCGGTGCAACCCACCAACACAGCCGCCGGCACAGGGTCGGGCGGCGCCGGTCTTGCCAGCGTCACCTGCGGGTTCAGCATCGACCAGGCAAAATTATTGCAAGCCATCAATGCCATTAACACCTACCGAACACAGAGCGGACTGCCCGCCTATGTGGTCAATGCACAACTCGCCAAAGCCGCGCAAACACATGCCAACGATATGGCTTGCAACAGCCTCACCGCGCACACCGGTTCGAACGGTTCCACGGTCGAATCGCGCGTGGCGGCAAGCGGATATGTCGCGGCATTCTCATCCGAAAATGTGTACTTCAGCAACCCGCCGGTCACCGGGCAGGATGCCGTCAATTGGTGGGTCAACGATACGACCGATCCGAAGCACAATCGCAATCTTGTCAGCGACACCTACATTGACATCGGCGTGGGGTATGCCTTCTTCAATAATACGGGCTATTACGTCGTTGTCTTCGCCTCACCATAAGGTTTCGCGCCGCGTGTAGCACACCGTCCCGCAGGCTTGTCCTGAGCGTAGCAAAGGATCCAGCCTGCGGGATATTTTATGGAAATGAGTAGAATCAACTCATGAAAAAAATCCGGATATTCATCCTGCTGACCCTTTTCATCCTGACATCCTGCGTCACCGTTTCGGAGGAGACCGCGACAAGTGCCCCGCCTCTTTTCGTGACCTCGACCCTGCCTCCGACAAAACAGGGACTCACCCTGCCGACAGCGGTCCCGCCAACTGCCACACCCACGCCGGATCCATTAATCCCGACCGTGACTCCCACCTCCGCCGCCGCCTGCCGCGACAGCGCCATCCTCGTCGAAGATGTGACCATCCCCGATAACACTTCCGTCCCGCGCGGACAGAAATTCACCAAGACCTGGAAGTTCCAGAACATGGGCAGATGCACATGGACGGGCTACACGATCCGTTTCCTCTCCGGTGACCGGATGAGTTCCCCCGAGTCCGCGCCTGTGCCGGAGACCGAGGCCCGCGCCACTGTGGATGTCTCTGTTGAACTGACTGCCCCGCCCAACGACGGCGCGTTCACCGGCATCTTTGAATTAAGGAACGCGGCAGGCGATATCGTCCCCATCGGCACGGAGAAGTCGTTTTGGGTGAAGATCATCGTCGGTAACGGAGCCAGCCCCACGTCCGGGTCGGGAGGCGCTGTTTCCACATCCCAACCTGCCGACATCTCACAGTGCAAGTACAACGAGAATGCGGGATACGTCCAGCAACTGGTCACGCTCATCAACCAGGCGCGCTCGGACGCGAACCTCGCCCCGGTGACGGTCAACGCGCAATTGACCGCCGCCGCGCAGAAACACAGTCTCGATATGGCATGCAACAACTTCCTCAGCCACACCGGTTCCAACGGCTCATGGATCGGCGACCGCCTCAGCGCGGCAGGCTACAACACCTACACCTACGAAGAGATCATTGCCATCGGCACCCCGCAGGACGCGATGAGCCAGTGGCGCAATGATGCGCCGCACTGGGAATCCGTGCTGAACCCGTTCATGAAGGAGATCGGTGTGGGATATGTGTATTCCGCCGCGAGCAGTTACGGCGGCTATTTCACGGTCGATTTTGCCAGCCCGTAGAATTAGCTGCGATCTTTGCTCAACAAGTAACTGGCGATCCAACTGTTGAAGATCCACCCAAAGATGAACAGGTTCGCAAAGATATCTGCGATGTCATTCACTCCAAGCAGTACGGTTGCCATCCATGCCAGCCCCGCCAGGAACAGACCGATCACATACCCGCCGAGTATCGTTTGCGTTTTCTTCGTCCGCGCATGAGCGAGACCTGACACCGGCAGGACCATGAGGAACGCGCCGAACGCCGCGGCGCTCAAAAACTGCAGACCGGAAACCAACCCAAATATCCACAACCCCAGCGCCGCAAGGATCGTCGCCCCCACCCAGCGGGCGGTTATCCGTTCGCGGACGTTGAGCACCATCCGCCCGAAGGGATCGAGCATCAGGAACAGGTTGAACAACGGAGATGCGATCCAGGTGGAAAAGGCAAAAATGAGATACGCCGTTATGACCGGGGACAGCCACGGCTCCAGCGCCGGGTTCGCGGCGGTGATCGCCCGGATGAGGCGTATCCCAAGGAATGCGCCGATGATCAATCCCCACTGCGTGTTCGTTTTGAAGCGGGAGATCCACAGGTAATACGCGAGTATCGCGCGATAAATAATATTGCGGGCTTTCAGTGCTTCGAGCATCCCGCTCCGCGCCCAATCCAAACCGGGTTGCAGACGCAGTGCTTCGCGGAAGTGGATCAACGCCTGTTTCGGCTCCCCTTTGTGCAGGTAGGTCCAGCCCTGGTTAGTGTGAGAGACCGCATTCTCCGGGTCGCGGCTCAACAGACCGCCAATGGTCTGACTCGCCTCGTCGCGCCGCCCCATCTGCGTCAACGCCAGCGCCCGCATGTTCGAGCATAGCGCGTTCTGCGGATCGAGTTCCAATCCCTTGTCTGCCGCATCCAGCGCATCCTTCCAATCCTTCAAATGGATGAGGATACTGCTCAAGATGGCGTAATAGTGAGCCTGAAGCGGATCGAGACGGATGGCTTTCCTGATCTCCTGCACCGCCTGCTCGTATCGGGACAGTTTATCCAGCACCATGCTGTGGATGTAGAAATGATACGGGTTCTCCGGCTCCATGGAGATGGCTCTTTGCACGGCAGGCAGAGCATCCTGCTCTTTATCCTGATGCGTCAGTGCCAGCGCCAGCATGGAAAATGCTGTTGCATTCTCCATGTTCTGACTGATCTCCAGCCTGAGCAGTTCCTCGGCTTCCTTGAACCGGTGACGCGAAAGTAATTGTTCCGCCTGTACGATGTTTCGACTTTGCATCCGCACCTGCTTTTAGAATGGGAATTTCCAACCGGACTCTTTGGACGGATTCACATACGCGAGGATGTCATCATAAAACCCGGATTGATTCGAATACAGCGCGTAATTCTTCGCTGTCTCGAACCAATCCTTGGTGGTGGGTTTCAGTTTTTTGGCGGCGGCGATCAGATCCTGTGTGGTCAGCGGCAGAACCTTTCCGCTTTTCATCGCCTCCCCCAGTTTCTGCTCCACCGCCATATCTACCAGTCCGCGCAGGTCGGCGCCGGAAAATCCCCCGGTCACTGCAGAAACTTTTTCATGGTTCACATTCTCCAGCGGCTTGCCTTCGAGAATGATCTTTAGAATTTCAATACGCGCCGTGTCATCCGGCGGCGGGACAAAGATCACGCGGTCGAACCGTCCCGGGCGGCGCAGGGCGGTATCCACATACCAGGGCGCATTCGTCGCCGCCAGGATCAAGACACCCGAGTTGTTCGAAGCGATCCCATCCATCTCGGAAAGGAACTGGTTGATCACATGCCGTCCCGCGCTCAACCGCATATCCGAACGGCTGGCGCCCAGCGCATCCACTTCATCGAAGAACAACACACACGGCGTATTGGCGCGCGCCGTTTCAAAGATGCCGTGCAATTTCTGCTCGCTCTGCCCAAGATACATATCCAGCACATCGTGGATGCCGATCGCCAGGAAATGCGCATTGACCTCCCCCGCCGTCGCGCGCGCCAGGTGCGTCTTCCCGCATCCGGGCGGACCATACATCAGGATGCCACCTCCGATGGACTTCCCATACGCCCGGTACATCTCCGGGTGCGTGAGCGGATGGATGATCTTCATGCGGATCTCATCCTTGAGTTTGTCCATCCCGCCCACATTTTTGAACGTGACGGAGGGACGCTCCACTTCCACGCCTGTTTCTGCTTCCGTTCCCTGAGCCATGACCTTCACCTTATCCTCTTCACCGCGCCCCGGTTCGCCCAGCGTGCGGCTCAAGGTCTCATCCGCCAGGGAGGGATCCGCCTTCACCGCGCGATGATATGCCTCTCTCGCCTTGTCCGTTTGTCCCGACTGATAGTGACAACGCGCCGAGAGCAGATGCACCTTCGGCGACGGGTCCGGCAGGCGCAGCAGTTCATCCAGAACCACCAGCGCCACATCGTATTTCCCGGCACGGTAATACGCCTCTGCCAGCGAATGTTTGATACTCGCATCCGCGGGGCGCGCTTCCAATGCTGTGCGATACTCCTGAATGGATTCGGGGTATTGTCCCGCTTCCATCAACAGGTCTGCCAGATGGATGCGCAGATCGACATTTTGCGGAGATTGCGCCACAGCCTCCCGCAGGGATCGGATCAGGTTTTCTTGAGGTTTCATGGTTACACCATCAACATCGAAAAAGTAGGTACAGGTATGCTCAATTGTAATTGATATGGACAACAAAAAAGGGCGGACAACCGTCCGCCCAAAACATTATGTCCCTGTGCCTGAATAGTGTTTCAAGCCAAACTGCCAGAAGCGGTAGCCAATGAACAACAATATCGCTGCCACGAACGGACCGAACCAGGCAATGCTCCCAACATCGCGCCCGAGCAGGTAACTCGCCGGGTAGAAGGAGGCGAATCCGTACGGGATGACCCACGTCAGCAGGATGGAAATCGCTTTGGGGTAGATCGAAAGCGGGTACTGGGCGAACAGGTGGTTATCGAAGACCAGACGCGTGACCGGGACCGAGTCCACGATCCAGAAGGCGGTGACGCACGTGATCAGGTTCAACGCGATGAAGATGAATCCGCCGCTGAGCACGCCGACGACGAGCATCAACAGGTTGATGGGAGTCCAGACGATGCCCAGCGTGATGGAGGATTTGATCACCAACGCGATGCCGACGATGAAATTGCCGACGCCGTCCTGACAGAAACGGTCCGCCAGCAGGTGGAAGAGCGGGTCGATCGGGCGAACGAGGAACCGGTCAAAACCGCCGGAACGGATGTAAACGCGTCCCAGCGTCCACAGGTTATCGGCAAACATGTGGTTGATGGATTTCGCCAGGGTGACCAATCCATAGATCAGCAGGACTTCGTCATAACTCCAGCCGTTGAGACTCGGCACCTGCCGCATCACCACCCACACCGCCGCGATGCTGGATGCCTGCCACACCATGGTGGACGACGCGCCGAGAATGAACGAAGCGCGGTATTCCATCAGCACCTTAAGGCGCTGGATGAGGAAAAGCCAGTAGAGGTTTAGGTATCGTGTCATATTATTGATCCATTCACAGATTTCACAAATGACGCTGATTTTTAAAAATCTGTGAAATCTGCGCCATCTGTGGAAAGGGTGTTTTACCCTCCCTGCACCGTGATCTTGCGCACGGCAACGCGGAAGAACAATGAGGAAGCCACCCACAAACCGATGATCCACAGGATTTGAACCAGCCAGACGCGCGGAGCATCACCGAGCGGCGTGATGCCGGTCAACAAACCGACCGGCACTGCCAGCGCCTGCGCAAAGGGAACGCTCAACACGACTGTCCTCAGCCATTCAGGCATCATCACCAGCGGAACAAGCGCGCCGCTGAGGAAAAAGGTCATACCTTCGATCAGCACACCCAATCCCCAGATCTCGGTGGTATAGAACGTAAAGCAGGCCAGGAACCAGTTGAAATAGAACATCACGGTAAAACCAAGCAACGCCGAAAGCAGGAACGCCAGCCATGTGGACAGGTCCGTCGGAATGCGCAGACCAAAAGCCAGAACAGCTACCAGAAGCATCGGCAATTGCCAGACCATGCGCGTGATCAAGCCTCCCAGCATCTGCACATAGTTCATGGCTTGAAAGTTGACGGGACGCAGGAGGTGATGGATCATCATGCCTTCCCGCAGGTTGCTCCCAAACTCCCAGACCAGGTCGTTGCTGGTGAGGGGCATGAAGATGAACGCCAGGATGATGTATGTAATGGTCTGGTTCAGTCCCAACCCGGAGATGGTCGCGGTATCGGCATAGATGGCGCGCCAGAAAAAGACCAGGATCGCCATGCTGATGATATTCAGCACGAACCCGACCCAAAACCAGATGACATATGCCATGAACATCTTGGGGATCATGCCGAACAGCGCGCCGTACACCGAGAGATGACGTTTTGCGGTCTGGATCATTTCACCTCCCCATCGAGCGCGCCGTTATAGATCTGTTTCACAATGTCGGAGAGTTCCGGTTCTGATAAAGAGAAGTCTCGCACTTCGATCTGGTTCATGACTGACGCCGCCACTTTACTCGCCGTGCTGAGCGTGCGGTCAAAGCGGATCTGTACCTTGCGGTCCGCCGTCGAAAGCACTTCCGCGCCATTGGGCACATCGACGGTTTGGATCTGATTCACGGTCTCGAAGGTGATCTCGCGGAATTTTCCAAAGCGCTGTTTGATGGTCTCGATGGGACCATCGTAGATGATGCGCCCGTCGTCGATGATGATGACGCGCTGACAGAGTTCCTCGATGTCGCCGAGATCGTGCGTGGTCAGGATAACGGTCATGCCCTTGGAAATGCACTCCGCCTTGATGAAATCGCGGATGCGTTCCTTGACGAGCAGGTCCAGACCGATGGTGGGCTCATCCAGATATACGACCTTCGGCTCGTGGATGAGCGCCGCCGCCAGTTCGGAGCGCATCTTCTGTCCCAGCGACATGTTGCGCACGGGCGTCTTGAGCAATTCATCCAGTTCGAGCGTTTTGGAAAACTGGTCGAGCATCAATTTGTACTTGACCGGATGTACGTTATAGATCCTGGCGATCAGGTTCAGCGACTCGATCAACGCCAGGTCCCACCACAATTGCGTGCGCTGACCGAAGACTACGCCGATGTCGCGCGCGTTGTCCACGCGCTGTTTGTGTGGATCGCGCCCCAGCACCTTGACACTTCCACTGGTGGGCATGAGGATGCCCGTCAGCATCTTGATCGTGGTGGATTTGCCCGCGCCGTTCACGCCGATGTAGCCGACGATCTCTCCCGCGTCCAACCGGAAGTTGATCTGGTTCACCGCCGTTTTGTTTTGGTACTGCGGACGGAAGAGTCCGCGCACCGCGCCGCCGAAACCGGGCTCCTTTTTGGGGATCTTGAACACCTTGGTTAATTGTTTGACTTCGATGACTGACATGGTAATCCTTGATGGTAAAAGCGTTGACAGGGGGAATTCTACCCGCAATCCCCTTCGAACTGCCTAGCCTGCAGGAGGGTTAATATCTCAACAAAGGAATGAAAAATGCCCCGGCAATATGCCGGGGCATTGAACCTGCTCATCATCGGTATCAATGTTTTGTCTTGGTTCAGTCCAATGCAATGAAGAAATTATCAGGCACGTGGAAGGAAAAACCAACGTAGGTGACGAGCGCCGCGAGGAAGAAGATCAGGATCACATTTTTCAACGACTGGCGCATGGGCGTATTTTCGAGTGGTTCTTCCAGCCGCATGGAGGCGTAGATGCCGACGCCGGTCATAATCAGAGCCCAGGTCAGGTCGTAGATGTGCGGCAGGGTGATGCCCACCGCCTCGACAGCGTAATAGACGACGATCATCATCCACGGCACGGCGGCAAGGATCAACATGCGGGCATGGAAA
This sequence comes from Chloroflexota bacterium, assembly GCA_041302025.1. Classification (GTDB taxonomy): domain Bacteria; phylum Chloroflexota; class Anaerolineae; order Anaerolineales; family Villigracilaceae; genus Defluviilinea. The sequence goes on from JBFYRY010000130.1 coordinate 8,623, forward strand.
AAATTCACAGGCAGGCTGGTCTTTCGGTACCTGAAATAATCGATGATGCTCATCGCCAGATAGGCGACGAACAACATCTTCATGTGAGCATAGATCGACTGGATGCCTTCACCAAGCACTGCGGCAACGATCGTGCCCGGAAAGAAACGGTCCATTTCGTGCGAAAGGACATAGAAACCGTAGATGAGAAAAAATTTCCACCACAAGAGTTTTGCAGATCGCATGTCATTCTCCCTTATTTTGAGTTTGTCATCGCTTCCTTGAAAACGACCAGCGACTGGATGGGTGTCGGGTCCATGCCATAGCCCATAGCCAGGTAATATGCCATATAATCGCCGAACAGGATCAGGGTCCACATGTGGGCGAGCGGAGTTTCGCCGCGCGCGTCGGCGACATCGGCGTTCATGCCCTCGAGCATGAACGCCTGTTTTGTCAGGTCGGTGCGCAGGCGGTTGCGCGGATGGTCGGAGGGCGCGCGCAGGAAGAGGGTCATGGTGCGCGGGTTCAACACATCTTCGGGGTGCAGAGTGCCTGCCAGCGTATTGTGATCCGCTTCGGGGATGAATTCGAAATTTGCCCCGGCTTTCGCCAGTTCGTTGATCTGTCCCTTCCAGCGGCGGGCAACCGGGGCGAGCAATCCCGAACCCATGACGGTCACCCACCTCCCCATCAGTTGACCGGCATAGCGTTTGGCGGGGTTGTTCGCGGCGGGCACATCGGCTTTGATGTGTTCCTGCGATGTACGCATGGCAGTGAACGCATCGTCCACGGCGGATTTTTGATCGGGGATGAATCCCAAGCGCTGGAACATGGCAAGCAGTAAACCAAAGGAGAAACCCACTGCGGCGCGCGGCTGTCCGGCATGGTCGAACATCCACAAGGGAATGTTGTTTTCCTTCGCAAGTATGGCAAGTTTGCCGTCGGTGCAGACCGTAATGATGCGGCACCCGGCTTTGCGAGCAGATTCAAAGGCATCGAGGGTCTCTTCGGTGTTACCGGAATGGGAGGAGCAGATGACCAGCGTCTCTGCGCCGCGCGCGAAGAGGGGTAGTCCATAGTCGCGGTGAACGGAAACAGGTATCGGGGAGAGGGAAGCGCAGTACGAGGCGAGCAGGTCCGCTCCGATGGCGGATCCGCCCATCCCGGCGATGACAACCTGTTTGAATCCGGTCCAGTCTGGCAATATGTGTTTGAGCCCAAGTTGGTAGGCGTAATTCAATTGGTCGGGCAGGTTGTCTATTTCACCCAGCATATTTTGGGTATCAATCTGCTTGAAACG
>JBFYRY010000131.1:0-14158 GCA_041302025.1 Chloroflexota bacterium
AAATGCCAGTTCGCCCTCGTCCGTTTCGACGATGGTCCGCACCGGCTGGTCAGACATGGGCAGGACGGTATGTCCAATGCCCCATGCTTTACAAAATTCCCCGGTGATGTGTGACAAAGTTTGTCCCTCTTGACGCCTCCTTGTCCGTTCGAGATGTGTGCCCAAATCCTGGTCGCCCAGGTTAAACCAGCCCGGTCCGCCGAGTTTCGATGCGTTCTGTATGACGTTCCATGTCTCGTTCACACGTCCCCAACCCATCTCGGGGTTTGCCAACCCAGCCAGCGTGTAGCAGACCGTATCCAGATCGGGGCAGATGTACAAGCCATAATGTTCAAAATCGTCTCCGGTATTGACGATGATAGTGAGTTCTTCAGGTAAAAGGATTTGGGCGAGTCCGTGGGCGAGTTTCGCGCCGCCGACTCCGCCAGCGAGAGCGACGATTTTCATAAAAAATGAACGGTCTCCTGGATGGATTTTCTACCCCTTGCTTCGGGCGTTTCTGCTGGATATCCAGCAAAGAACATCGCCTGCGGTTCCCATGAGTTCGGCAGATCGAGAACAGAGCGGATCGTCTCCTGCGCAAATAACGGACCGCACACCCAAACCCCGCCCAGACCCTCCGCATGGATGGCGAGCAATAACTGCAACCCCGCCGCGGCGACGGATTGTACCGCCATCGTCCGCTCGGCCTGTTGACGTTTCTTGTCGGGGTACGAATCCATTTCGCTCATGTCGAGATTGAGGATGATGACAACGGGCGCGTCGGTGATCCGCTCGCGGGAACGCGATATTCGGTTTTGGATTTCTTCGCGGGGAAGTTTATCTTTTTCGAGGTCGCGGGCAAAATCACCAGACATTGCGTCCGCGAGTTTCTGTTTGACGGATACATCCGTCAATACGACGAACCGCCACGGCTGACGGTTGTGCGCGGAGGGGGCGAACGTTGCGGTGGTGATGATGTTCTGAATAACGGAATCAGGCACCGGGTCCGGTGTGAAGCGGCGGATCGAGCGTCGAGTCCGCAAAAAGTTGTGGAGGTCAGTGCTGGTCAAAGTGCGTCGGTTTGATCCTGTAGATGATCCGCTTTTGTCCCGGCTGGTGTCCCCAGGGTTTGTTGTCGTACTTGATGGAAAGTTGGTTGATATGCTCATCGGCGCCTTCGCGGATGTATTCCACCACTTCGCCGCGGATTTGCAGATAGCGGTAGGGAGTGGACGGATCCTGGATGACCATTGCGACTTTGGGGTGCGCTTTCATGTTCCTGTCCTTAACGCGCCCTTCGTTGGAATTGATGAGGATGTGTTCGCCGTCGGTGTTGAACCAGACGGGTGTCACCTGCGGCGAACCGTCGGGCATGACGGTGGCGAGGAAGAGATAGGCTTTTGTTTCGTCTTTCAGAAGGTCGAGAAATTTTTCAGGGAAAGCCATGGGTTCACCAATGGGTTGGATATGAAAAGAGTCCGCATTTTGCCGTTGAACTCTCTGATGATCTGAACATCCTCTTTTGTGCATCCGACCAGCAGTTTGATCTCTGCGTCGCGCTTTATCTTATCAAACGTGCATAAGATTCCTGTTAATGGTTTCGTGTTCTTCGAGCCGGACCACACGTCTATGCCGTCGCCGTCGCCTGCGGTGGTGCCTTCGAGATAACCGTAATCGAACGGGTAGATCAATGCGGGGTGGCGTGGATGCGGCGTGCCTTTGGGACGGTCAAGGATGATCCGGTTGTTCTGGATCAATCCCATCATCTCCTGCCAGAATAAAATATCAAGTTCCATGGTTCATGGTTCCAGGTTATCGGAATAGGTCCTGTTCTTTGGGTCTGAGCAACTCATGGAGGGTTGCTTCGCGCAATTCATATGGAAATCCGCGGACGTGTACAACCGGTGTTCCCTCCGCCGCCTGCCCCATCACAAGCGATGCCGCCGCGGCGAGTTCATCCGCCGCACCGACCTGTGTGACGCGCAATGTGAAATCGAACAGGTCCGATTTGCCGCGCAGGTCGACCAGCCCGGGCAGACCGGCGATGCCGATGGCGACCCCGACCGTGCCGTTGCGCCAGGCGCGTCCATGGGAATCGATGATCAGGATGCCGATTCGTTTCCCCGTTTGGCGTTGGATGTCGTTCCGCATCTTTTCCGCCGATTGATCTGGTTCCGTTGGAAGGAGCAGGACCCACTCCTCGGCGGAATCCCCCGTCCCCGCCACGTTGGAGTGATCGATACCCGCGTTCGCGCAGACAAATCCCAGCCGGTGTTCGACGATGATCGTCCCCGGTCGGGTACGCAGAACCTCGTTGCTCTCCCGCAACATCAACTCGACCACGCGCGGATCTTTATCCGTTTTCCGCGCAAGTTCAACTGCGCGTGCCGATGGCGTGACCGTCACCAGGTTGACCGCGCGTCCCTCTGCCTTGCTGACGATCTTTTGTGCGACGACGAGGATGTCGTTGTTCTGGAGCGTAACCTCCGTGTCCCGCAGGGATGCGACAATAATATCCGCCAGGTTGTCGTCTCGGCGGATGAGGGGGATGTGTTGGAGTGGTGTGAGGGTGAGGGACATGATCGGTAATTTGTAATTGGTAATTACCATGCACCAATTACTGATTACTTCTGGACACCCGTGATCTTGATCCCCGCATGGGTGGAGCCGTGTTGTTTGTTGATGTTGATAAGCACACTGGTCAGCCCTTCAACGACAACCGAATTTTCGATGGGACCGGCGTCCCAGCCGGTGAGACCGGCGGCTTCGACAAGTTTTATGGCTTCGGCGCGGGCATCCTTGCTCGAGCCGGTGACAAGCACGTCACATTCCACGTCTTCATCTTTCAGGAGGTGTTCGTGCGAAATGTTCTGGAACGCGGCAACCACTTCCACGTTTTCCCCGAGGATCTGTTTCGCTTCCTGCGCGGCGGAACCTGCGGCGGGCATCTGCACTTTTGTCACTTTGGGCGGCACCAGCGGAACGGTCACATCGATGAGCAATTTACCCTGAATGGCATCCTTCACGGTTTCCAGCGTCTCGCGGTGAGCGGCATAAGGGACTGTGACCACAACGATGTCTGCCTGTTTCGCCGCTTCAAGGTTGTCCATCCCAACCACGGAGGAGGAACCTTCCAGTAATTCCATGATCTCCGAAGCGGCGGTGACCGCCTTTTCGGAAGAGCGGGAACCGATCAACACATTGTAACCCGCCTTTGCCCAGCGGAAACCAAGTCCTTTCCCTTCCTTGCCCGTCCCGCCAAGGATGGCGATTGTCAACAGCAACGGCGCTTTCTCTTCCATGAATTCTCTCCTCTGGCGGGCTTTGGCTGAGATCTGCTTTTCATCCAGGGTCAGCAACTCACGATCCTTCATCAAAACTTTGCCAGAGACGATGGTTGTGGTAACCATGCTTTGCTGGATGCCAAAGATAATGTGCCACGGCAGGTTGCCCGCGTTCAACGGGGTGTTCGGCTGATAATCCACAAAAATGATGTCCGCGAATGCGCCGGGGACGAGTTGCCCAATGGGTGCGTCAGGAAAGAAGACGTTTGCCAGCGCGGCGTTGTTGTAGATTGCCATTTGCTGGACGTCGTATCCGTTCATGCGGCGCGGATCGCGGTGGTGGACTTTGTGCAGGAGATAGGCGGCTTTCCATTCCTCCCACATGGCATTGGAGAAGCCGTCGTTCCCCAGGCAGACCTTGATCCCGGCTCTCATCATGGATTCGATCGGCGCCACACCGACGCCGTTGTTCATGTTCGAGCGCGGCTGGTGCGAAAGCCAGGTCCCGGTTTCGACGAGAATCTGGATCTCACGCGCGTCGAAGTGGACTCCGTGTGCGGTGATGGTACGCGGACCAAGGATTCCGTGTTTGTGCAGGCGGTCGATCACGCGCAGACCGGATTTGTTGAGGCTGTCGTATTCGTCCGATTCGTGTTCGGCGGTATGGACGTGGAAGCCGACATCGTCAGGGACAGATTGGCGGCACAAGGCTAAAGATGAGTCGGAAAGCGTGAGACCGGCGTGCAAGCCGAAGGTCCCGGCAAGAAGCGGATTTTTCGCCCGTTCAAGGAAGCGGACGTTTTCCCGAATCCCCGCTTTCATTTTTGCTTCACCATCGCGGTCGGTCACTTCGTAGCACAGCACGGCGCGCAGTCCCGACGTTTCCACTTCGTTTGCGATGATGTCGAGCGAGCCATCAATGGCATTGGGGGAGGCGTGGTGGTCGAAGAGGGTCGTCGTGCCGTGTTTGACCGCGTCCACGAGACAGGGGAGCACGGAGTATTGGATGCTCTCGGCATCGAGCGAACGGTCGAGAGGCCACCAAAGTTTACGCAGGATCTCCGGGAAATCCTTCGGCGCAGGTCCGGGGATCGCCATACCGCGTGCGTAGGCTCCGTAGAAGTGGGTGTGCGCGCAAATGTTGCCGGGCAGAACGTATTGCCCGCGCGCATCGAGTTTTTCCTCGTTTGGATATTTTTCGACCAGTTCTTTGGTTGAGCCGATCTCTCTGATGCGGTCCTTCTGGATCAGGAGCGAGCCATCTTCAACGACGCGGTTCTCCGATTCCCACGTGATGAGGGTTGCATTTGTGATGAGCATATCACCCTAAGCCAAACTGGTTGGGATGAGGCAGTTTAAGACCGTTGGCGCTGATTTCTTCAATGGCATGGAATGCCGCTTCACGCACTTCAGGGTCTTCACCGTACATGGCATTGTAGAGTGCGCCGACGATGCCGTCGTTTGCTGCACGTTTGAGATAAGGCAACGCCGCGAGACGTTGTTCCGTATCTCCCGTTTTGAAGGCAGTCAACAGCACGTCGGTAGCCGGTCCGCCGCGCGGAACGCCGATCCCTTGTTTGCCTGCGAATTCGATCACCCACGCCGATTCGGATGGGGCGGGGAGTTGGCGCGGTACGCGCGGATCGATGGCAGACATTTGTTCGAGGTATTGTGCCGCAAGATTTCGAACAGCCCACTGCTCATCCTCGACCTGCATCTTCTGAAGGATCTCGATCGCCCAAGGTTGTCTGATATGCGCCAGTCCGTGCACAACGGCGCGGCGCAGCATGATATCGGCAAGGGTCGCGCCCTCTTTGAGCATGGCATGTCCCTCTTTGGGGTCGTTCGCCATGGCTTCCGCCGCGGCACGCCGGAGTTCCTCATCGCCCTGCAGAAGTGCGCGAGCCACGGCTTCAAGCGATTTCTCGGTGCTGATCGCGACCAGCGCAAGACATGCCGCGCGTCTTACTGCGCTGGCTGGCGCCTGGAGGATCTCCTCCAGGGCTTCGATCGCTTTGACATCCTTTAATGCGCCGCATGCCAGCGCGGCAAGCGGGAGCAGTTCGAACGACCTTGACCCCAGCAATTGACGGAACATCTTTGCAACGCCCGGGTCGCCGCTGGCGACGAATGCCGCCATGGCTTGTCCGCGCAGGGTGAGCGGTTGACCTTCCGCCTGCAGGATGCTCAGCAAACTTCCGAAGACCTTTCCGCGCCACGCGGTTTCCCTGGGGGCGTCCCTTAGCCAGCGTGCCACTACAAAGATCTGTGTGTGAAGCGGGAGGTCGGATTCCTTCAGCAGGATATCTGCCACGGCAGACGCATCTCCGCGCGCGGCAAGATAATACAGGGACAGGGTTTTGCCGCCCCATTCCGGCTGTGCAAGCAGGGATGTATCTGCATCGTTGTCGCCGATGGCTTGACTGGCAAGGTAACCGTTCAGGACCGGGTGCAGGAAACGCATTTTGTTATTGAGATGCGAAACCAGCAATCCGCTTTCGACCATCTTGCTCAGCAAACCATAGGTGGGAACGGCTTCCCTCGCCTTTGATTTCTTGATTCGGATCTTTTGCGATTCGGTCATCGGCGCCGGACCATCGTCGGGGGATTGGGCGACAGTTTCCGCGCTCTCGATGGGTTTATCTTCTACAAAATCGTATTGCTTCACCCATGCGCGCGCCTGGCGCGGATCGAAGACCGGTTGCGCGGTGAGCACCACTTGCATTGCCAGCAATTCCAGCGCGGCGAGAGGTGTCCCGCCTGGGGCAATGCGGCGGACATGTGTGGCAATCGCATCCAGCACGCGGGGACCCAAACTGTCGCCGGCGTACGCGCCCCAGGTTTTCAGAGTCAACTCAAAGGGAGTCAGACCCGTGTTATCCATCATCAGCCAGGAATTGAGCAGGATCGGGTCCACGTGTTCGCGTCCTGTTTGCGCCCAGGCTTCGAGCGCCACCGTCTGCGACCACAGTGCACTCCATTGCTGGATGAATTGCCTGCTTATCTGTGAATCCCAGGCTGAGATGGCAAGCGGGTTGAAGCCGATTCCGATGAGACCGTTCAATTGTCCGATGGTGCCGGTGGTCACGATCTTTAATTTCGGGTAGGTCTGCATCAACGCCTTGAACCATTCGACCGTATCGCGCTGTCCCTGAGGGTCGAGCTCATCGAAACCGTCCACCATTAGCAGGGCTTGACCGTTCTTGAAGGTTTGCTGGATAAACGCGGGGATGCGTCCAAGGTCGAACATGGGCGCGTGTTCGCTTGCAGCATTCGTAACAAGGGTAATGGGATCTCTGGATGGGTCGTGCGGTAATTGCAGATCGGCGACGTGGTACAGGAAAGGCACCGCATTCATTTCTGCACCCGCTTCAAGCCGGACTTTGAGGTTGGCCGCCATTGAAGCAAGGTGGGCGAGTGCGACGGTTTTTCCCGCCCCTGCCGCGCCCACAATGACGAGATTCGAGCCGCCCGAAACCGCTTCTTCGAGACTCAACGTGGGCGCCCGATAGACTGCCGCCATTTCGGGCCAGGCGGGCATGTACGGGAGAGTCTGCGAGATGACATCCTCCTGTACTCCCACGACACCCGGTTCCACGTGCGAGGGAGGCGCGATCAGGCGCGGTTCCAGCAGGATCTCGTTGAGCGAAAATAGCGGGGCGGCAAGATGCATTCCCTGCGCGCGGCGTAACGTGATACGGCGGTGGTTGTCCTCCAGCCCGCTGGTGCGGCGCACTTGCGCGACTTCACGCTGTTCCTTCATGTTCTCGCGTATCTGCTTGAGCAGAGGGCGCACACGCCCGATCAGCCAGTAGAAGGCAATGCCGGAAACGAAGCCGCTTACGAAATAGATCAGGTTATAGAGAGTGTCACGTGGCATACAGGATCCGACCGCAGGTGGGACAATTGAATAGGTTACTTGTTGAATGCGCGTTTTGTTGTTGCGACGGTGTAAGAGTTGTGCCGCACGCCGCGCAGGAATTATCGCTGACCGTTGTGACTGCGATGCCGCGCCGTTGCTGGCGCAATTGTTCGTACATATCGATCATCCGATCCGCCAGATCGCTCATCACCGCCTTGCGCTCCGAGTCGAACTGTTCGCGGTCCTTATGAAGCGCCTCGCTCTCTTTCATCAGGTCGTGGCTCTGGTCGCCCCGGTTTGCCTGTACACGGTCGAGTTCGGCTTTTGCAGACTGCATACTTTTTTCCGCATCTTCTGCAGCGACCATTGCATCAAGTTCGCGCTCCTCGAGCGTTTCAAGATGACGTTTCAACGAAACGACATCCTTCTGCAGGTCTTGCAACTCCTTTGGGTTATGGACGTGCCCGCCATACAGGCTGGCTTCGGTCTGCTCGATCTTGATGCGTTGTTTTTCGACTTCCGCCCCCGCCAGTTTGAGGGCGCGTTCGGCATCCTTGTAATTTCTTTCGGATGTCTCATGTCTTTCGAGCGATGCCTTGAGTTCGATATCGTTCTCGAGCGTTTCCTGAATGACCTTCAGGCGGGCCTGGATTCGATCGATCCGGCTGTCTACTTGTTGAAGACGATACAATCCCAACGCCGCGCTCATGGTTCGATTATACCCGCCACGGTTGCAAATTGCGCTGTTTTCTTTACGGAGTCAGCAATTCTCAGTATGTCGTTGCGAGGGTGGTTTTCCCGAAGCAATCCCCTGGTTGTAGTGAAGAGACTGCTTCGCCAGAGGCTCGCAGCGAACTGCTTACTGCTCGGGCAGGTTGTAGAAATTGTAAACGGTTTGTGATAGCTGGGCAAAGAGCGATGAGACCGGGTCCCAGACGGTCTGTACGGGGTGGTAGGCGTAGATCACCAGCACATAATTCCCGCCGGGAGTGTAGACAATGGCGGAATCGCTGATGTTCTTGATGACGAGCGTGGACGGTTCGCTGATCCAGCCGTGTTTGTGCGCGACCTGCGTTCCTTCGGGGACGCCCGCTTCGATCAGGACCCCGATCTTGTCTGCCGCCAGATAATTGATCATCTGCTGACACATCTGGCTGTTGATCTTGTCGGGGAATGCCGCGACCAACGCACCGCCGCCCAAATTGGCGCACTGGTAAATATCCGCAAGCAACATGCCGGCATCCGATGTTGTGGTCTGATTGAAGATGTCGGGGTCGGCGGTGACATCTGTCCGGGAGTTGGCGGGTGTTGTGATTCTCTGCAGGAGCGGACATGGGAACTCGGCACTGCAGAAGAACCCTGCAATGAAGGTGTTCTCCAGTCCGATTTTTTTCATGTCATCCGTCACCACGAGCGGACCGCGGAACGGGTCCAGGCGTTCCATCAGCCGGTCGGCGGGCGGGTTCTCGGATTTGCGGATCATATCCAACAGCAGGGCGCTCGATTTCTCATCCAATGCGGCGGAACCGTATTTGATGAAATAGGAGACCATGATGGGTATCTTGACCGTGCTCGATGCTGTAAATGCCACATCCGGGCTTACGGAAATGGGATCGCCCCTGTCCATCGCAAAGTGGATTTCCTGTCCGTTTTGCAGGTCGAGCAGATAAAGCCCGATGACGCCGTCGAAACCGGAAACAGTGACATTTTGCTGGAGCAGGATCTCCAGGTTTTGAATGGTGGGACGCGCCGCCGTACTGCGCTGATAGGAAAGTACCACAGTGCGATTGGTCGGCGAACGTAACGTATCCTCGATCAAACGGACGGCGCGTTCAATATCAAGCACCCGTCCGGGGATGCCGGGCAACCAGGTTGTCCCGCCGGGGACGGGTTGTGCCGGGGTGGGCGGTTCATCGTAGCGCGGGGAGATCTCGTTTTGAAGGTGGGCTATTAAACGGTCTTCCGCGATCGTGGCGCTTAACGGGATCGCTACAGGGGTTGGATCACGATTCCATAAATAGTTCCAGAATTCCCCCCAGAAAGAGCCGCCGGTCCGTGCCAGGTCTGCCGCGGCGATCATGCTGTCCAGGTCCAATTCGAAGCCTACGACGGTTGGGTCGATCTGAAACCTTGCTTCACCATATTGCACTTCGATGGGGGTTGAATAAACCTGCAGGACGCGCTGGGATGCGATCTGCGGGTCCACGCCGCCGACTTTTACACCTCCGATGGTCATGCCTGCGGGGTAATTGTTCCGCTGGCGGCTGAAACCGATCAGGGAAATAATGACCAATACGATGGCGATGGACAGGATTGCAATGGATATGCCCCGTAGAATGGGAATGGAACGCCGATTCCTCACACGACCTCCGAAAATATGACAAACATCGTGAAAAAGTATAACACACTCATTTTTACGTTTGTGCTAGAATAAATTTGTAAACCAAACAGACCCTAAAGGTTTCCGCAGGTAATCGATGCACATTCCGGGCAAAACACTCTCTCCGTTTGTATCGCATTGCAGGGAAAACCTTTAGGGTCTTAAATCTCCTTCAAGGATGGGAACATGCTCCGCTCCTTTTTCATCTATCTCTCCAAAGCCGCCTGGGCGCAGAAACTGGTCACGAACTGGAGTTTTGCGTGGAAAGCGGCATCGCGTTTTATTGCAGGGGAGCGCATTGAAGATGCCATTCGGGCGATCCGTGAACTGAACGCGAAAGGCATCAATGCCACGCTCGATCATCTGGGGGAACATACTTCCACGGCGGAAGAAGCCAACAAGGCGGCTGACGATATCCTGAACGTCCTGAATGAAATCGATAAGGCGGGGGTGAGGGCAAATGTCTCCATCAAGTTGACCCAGATCGGCATGGGGTTGGATGAGGAGACCTGCCGCCAGAACCTTGTCCGTATTTTGGACCTGGCAAAAAAGCATAACAACTTTGTCCGTGTGGATATCGAAGATACTCCGTACACCGATATGACCATCTCGATCTACAATGCCATGCTCGAGCGTGGTTTCAGTACGCGGATGGTGGGTATGGCTGTTCAATCCTATCTCTACCGCGCGGAGGATGACACCCGCAAATTGCTCGAAAAAGGGACCCGCTTCCGGCTTGTCAAAGGCGCCTACAAGGAACCGCCCGACAAGGCATACCCCAAAAAGGCGGATGTGGATGCGAACTTTGACCTTCTGACCAAGATCATGATCGACGCCGCCCTCAAGATCGAACAGAACACGCTCAGCAAAGACGGGCGTATCCCTCCGATCCCTGCCATCGCCTCCCACGATGAGAGGCGCATTGCCTTTGCAAAGCAATATGCCGAAAAGGCGGGTCTGCCAAAAGAAGCCATTGAATTCCAGATGCTTCACGGCATTCGGCGCGACCTCCAGGAACAACTGGTGAAAGCGGGCTATCCCGTCCGCGTGTATGTTCCCTTCGGCACGCACTGGTATCCGTATTTCATGCGGCGTCTCGCAGAGAGACCGGCAAACATCTGGTTCTTTGTGTCGAATTTCTTTAGGAAGTAAATACGCAGACAGGTAAACAGGCAGACAGGTGGATACGTGTGAACGTGTCTACCTGTCTGCTTTTTCTGCGTGTATACTTGTGAACGTGTCTACTTCTCGACCTCTCGCCCTCGTCACCGGTGCGGCACACAGGCTTGGAAAATCCTTCGCCCTGACTCTTGCCCATCATGGATTCGACATCGTCCTCCATTACCATTCCTCGGAAGACGAAGCGCTTCAAACCAAACTGGAAATTGAATCCGTTGGAAGAAACGTTTCCCTCGCCCAAGCCGACCTGACCAATCCCCAACAGATCTATTCTCTAGTCTCTACTCTCCAATCTCTACACGTTCTGGTCAACTCCGCTGCCTTTATGCCCGGCGGCAATGTGGACGCGCTCACCATCGAAAACTGGGACACCGCCCTCGACCTCAACCTCCGTGCGCCGTTTCTGCTCGCACAGGAATGTGCCAAAAAAATGACGGACGGCGGGCTTATCGTCAACATCACGGATGTGGGCGCGCAAAAGGCATGGAGCCGTTATCCCTCGTACACCGTCAGCAAAGCCGCGCTCGAATCGCTGACGAAAATCCTTGCCCGAGCGCTTGCGCCGAAGATACGCGTCAACGCCATTGCGCCGGGATTCGTCCTGCAATCGGACATTGTCCCGGCAGAAGAGTGGGAGCGGCTGATTCAACGGATTCCGCTCAAACGTCCCGCCCGAACCGAGGAAGTCACATCTGCCCTCGAATTTTTATTGCAGAACGAGTACGTCACCGGGCAAACGATTGTCGTCGATGGGGGTTATTCATTGATATAACCTCCGCGCTGAGCGGAGCGACAGCGTAGTCGAAGCGCAGATAATAGGAGAGAATCCCATGTCCGAACTCAACGACCTTGCCGACAAACTCAGATCCGAAGGCGAAAAGTTCTTCGCCCTCTTCGCAGGCTTGACCGACGCCCAGTGGCAGGCGGAGGTCTACACCGAAGGCGAAATATGGACTATCCGTAACGTGCTCTCGCATTTCGTCACCTCCGAGCGTGGACTGGTGCAACTTTTCGAGCGCATCCGTCTGACAGGTGAAGGCGCGGCAGACGATTTTTCGATTGACCGGTACAATGCATCCCAGCAACAAAAGACCAAAGACTTCTCCTCACAGGAACTACTCGAACAATACAAAGCCATCCGCGCCGACTCTGTTGCTTGGACGTTGTCCCTCTCCGAAGCAGACCTGGAGAGACAGGGCAAACATCCATTCCTCGGCATGACCACCCTGCGTGAAATGATCAAGATGCTTTACCTACACAACCAGATTCATTACCGTGATATGAAGAAGGTGTTGAAATAACCTAACCACAAAGGACACGAAGTACACAAAGAAAATCTAAGGAGAGTCTCCCAGTTGTGCCTCCCAATCAACCTTAGTGATCTTTGTGCCCTTCGTGGTAAAAAATGAATCTTCCTCCCTTCAAACTCGAACGCTACTTCGCCAAATACGAATTTACGGCAGAATACCTGCTGTGTTCATCGGACTGTGAAGCCATGTCCATCGCGGACTTGCTCGCGCTGGAAGCAGGCGCCGCCGGGAAATTCCAGCAAACCTGGCTCGGATATACCGAATCGCAGGGAAGCCCCGCTTTGCGAAAAGAGATTTCCAAACTCTACGAAACGATCCAGCCGGAAGAGATACTCGTCCACGCCGGTGCGGAGGAAGCTATCTTCCTTTTCATGCACGCCGCGTTGAATGAAGGCGACCACATCATCGTCCATACGCCGTGCTACCAATCCCTGCGGGAAGTGGCGAAGAGCATCGGCTGTGACGTCAGTCCGTGGCGGGCGCGCGACGAAAACGGCTGGGCGCTCGATTTGGATGAACTTCGTCATCTGATGCGGACCAACACCAAAGCCATTGTCATCAACACGCCTCACAACCCAACCGGCTACCTGATGTCCCGCGCGGACTATGATGCCCTGCACAAATTCGCGCAGGAAAATAACCTGCTTCTGTTCTCGGATGAGGTCTACCGCGAATCGGAATATGACCCCGCGACGCGTCTCCCCGCCGGGTGCGATTATGGTGACCATGCTGTGTCATTGGGCGTCACCTCCAAGACCTACGGACTCGCAGGTCTGCGCATCGGCTGGATCGCTACGAAAAACCGTAAAATCTACGAAACGATGGCGTCGCTCAAGGACTACACCACCATCTGTAACTCCGCCCCAAGCGAGTTCCTTGCGGAAGTCGCCATGCGCAACAGGGACAAACTCGCCGAACGCAATCTTGGTATCATTAAGAGCAATCTCGAAATCATGGACGAATTCTTCACGCATCACTCTTCACTCTTCACTTGGGTGGCAACCACTTCCGCGTTGGGCTGGGACGGAAGAATCTGCCGCAAGCGGTCGAGCGGTTGGAGGAGTATCTTTCTTCTTTCGTCTTTCATCCCTTCGACGCGACTGTGTGACCTGTTACATTCATCCTTTACCCACTGCTCACTGTTTACTGATGACTTCTTTACTCAAACTCACCCGCCCTCTCCACCTCTTCCTCGCCGCGCTGACCTACCTCCTCGGCGCGAGCATCGCCGATTACCTCGGCAAGACTTTCCAGCCCGATTTCTTCTGGCTTGGCTTACTTGGCGTCATCCTTGCTCAAGCGAGCATGGACCTTCTTGCTGAAGTCTTCCGCCTCGACGTGGAACCACTTCAAGAGGATGAAACGCGCAAGGAGCGGCAGTCCCTCCGCAACAACGCACTCTACGTTTCGATCGGTTCCCTCGCGGCGCTCGCCCTCATTGCCTACCTCCTCAACCAGATGGTACCGCTTTCCCCGCAAACATTTCTCTTCCTGCTTGTGTCCCTTCTGCTGATCCTTGCCTACTCCATTCCTCCGTTACGATTTGTCAACCGCGGGTTCGGCGAATTCATCATTGCCGCGCATATCGCCTATGTGATCCCATCGCTTGCATTCGTGCTTCAAGCAGGCGCGACTCACCGTTTCCTCACGCTGACCATCCCGCTCACTTTCCTCGGCTTCGCCTATTTCGTCGTACTGAATTTCCCATCCTTCGCCTCCGACCAGAAATATAAACGCGTCACATTCCTCACGCGTCTCGGCTGGGAACGCGTCGTGCCGCTTCACCATATTTTTATCGTGTTTGCCTATGTCTTTCTGGCACTCTCGCCGACCTTCGGACTTTCATTGTCGCTGATCTGGCCCGCCTTCCTCACACTTCCCTTTGCCATCTTCCAGGTCTATCAACTCCGCAATATCGCCCTCGGCGCGCCGGTCAACTGGACTCTCCTTACCGCCACGGCGCTCTCTGTCTTCGGACTCACCGCCTACTTCATCATCATGACCTTCTGGCTCCGTTAGACAAGCGACCTTCGACTTTTGACTCATCCACATGCCCGAATTTCTGACTCTCCTTCCTCCAGACTCAGCGCGGGACTTATTGCTCTCGCGTCTCGCTTCGCGCAAGCCGGAGCCTGATTCCGAATCGATCGACGTTGTCTCC
>JBFYRY010000382.1:0-2971 GCA_041302025.1 Chloroflexota bacterium
CGGTCCATCGATGGCGGTGCGCGACGGCTCGGGTACCACGCGCATGGCTCGCGCGACCGGGGCGCTGAACCAATGGATCGAATCCCAGCCCGGCGATTCGCGCGACGACTTGAGCCTGATCTCGTTATCGGGTTCGCTCATCAGCCACGCCAACGCGGACGATTGGGCTGTCAGCTTGAACTCCTTCAAACCCAATTTCCGCAATACAGTTCCCAACCTGCAAACCCTCGCCATCGCGCTCGATACGGTCAGCGCCGCCACGCCGGAGCCCGGAATGAAACGCGCCGTGCTGTTCATCACCCCGCATGTGGACGACCCGAACATCGACAACAGCATTGCGCCGCTCATCCAGCGCGCGGTCAATTCGAAGGTCCGCGTTTTTGTCTGGTTCGTGGATGCGGAGAGTTACTTCGTCACAGCCAGCGCGAATGCCTTTAAGTCCATTGCCCAGCAGACCGGCGGTTCGTTCTTCACCTTCTCCGGCGGGGAGCCCTTCCCCGACCCAACTGTGTATTTTGCCCCCCTGCGTTATATCTACTCCCTGACCTATACCTCCTTCCTGAACGCCTCCGGTGACCACACGCTGGGCTTATACGTTGACACTGCCGATGGACAGATCCCAGCGCCGGACCAGACCTTCAGTGTGGATATCCAGCCGCCCAACCCGATCTTCGTCGCGCCGACCTTGCAGATCACGCGCCAGCCGCCGGCAGACGACCCCTATAACACGGAAGTACTCGTTCCCGAACGGCAAACCATCGAGATCATCGTCGAGTTCCCCGACGGGCATAAACGCGAAATAACGCGTACGACTTTCTACGTGGACGGACAGATTGTTGGCGAGAATACCTCCGAACCGTTCAACAAGTTCACCTGGGATCTGAGCCTCTACACGGCAAGTGGACAGCACACGATCATCGTGGAGGCGGAGGATGTTCTTGGCTTGAAGAAAGCCAGCATGGGCATCCCTGTCACGTTGACCGTGATCCAGGCTCCGCGGGGGATCCAGGCATTATTGGCGCGCTATCGCTCGTATCTCGTGCTGGGCGCCATCGGTCTGGCGGGACTTGCCCTTCTCGGAATTCTTATACGGGGATTGGTCGGCAACCGGGCGCCAGGTCCCCGGCGCGAGAGAAGGAAGCGCTTCGAAGACCCGGTCACCCAGCCGGTGACGGCATTGACGGAGCCTGCCAACTCTGCTAAAAAGAAGAGCAGGACCGAACCGCGCCGCGCAGGCTGGCTTCCATCCAGGGCATCCCGCGTGCCGCAGGCGCCGGCGTACCTGGTCCGTTTGACAAATGGAGGCGAACCCGCCAGCACGACGCCCATCCCTGTTTCAGAAAGGGATATGACTTTCGGCACAGACCCGGTACAATCAGTGCGTGTGCTGGACGACCCGTCCATTTCGCCCCTGCACGCCCGCATCAAACAGACGGATGATGGCATTTTTATGATATATGATCATGGTTCGGTCGCGGGTACGTGGGTGAATTACGAGCCTGTCCCGCGCGAAGGCCTCCGTCTGGCGCACGGAGACAGGATCCACTTTGGGCAGTTGGCATACCGCTTTAATCTGAGCCAGCCTCCGGCTGAGCCCGAACCGAAGGTCATCACGAAAAAATAATTCGGTTTATGAATCGAGTACCACGCGCTCACCTGAACGTCGAAGCACAGACTCATCCCGGCATGACGGGCAAGAACAATGAAGACCGTTATGCTGTGGCTTCGTTCGTGCTTGACGGCGACGACAAAGTTCCCGTGCTGTTTGCCGTGCTGGCAGACGGCATCGGCGGTCATCGCGGCGGGGAGGTGGCGGCGGAACTGGCGGTCAATTACATCATGCAGACGGTCGCGCGTAGTGACGGGAAGCATACGCGCCAGACCATCGAGACCGCGGTGAACGAAGCCAGCGGTGCGATCGCGGCACACTCGGCCTCCAATGAAGATGTGAAAGGCATGGGCTCCACCTGCGCCTCGGCGTGGATCATCGGCGACAGGCTGTATACCAGTTACGTGGGGGATTCGAGGATCTATCTCATGCGCGGCGGGCGCATCCAGCAATTAACCATCGACCATACCTGGGTGCAGGAAGCCATCGAAAAGGGCATCCTGACCCCCGAACTCGCGCGCGACCATCCGAATGTGCATGTCATCCGCCGGTATCTCGGTTCGCCTGTGCCGCCCGACCCGGATTTCCGTTTGAAGTGGTTCGATGGAGAAGGCGACCAGCACGCCGAAAGCAACCAGGGCGCACAACTCCTGCCGAACGATGTCCTGCTGTTGTGCAGTGACGGTCTGACCGACCTGGTCTGGGACGATGAAATTCTCGAGATCGCGCGTTCCAAGCCCAATTTGAAGGAAGCCGGGCGCGCATTGATCGAACTGGCGAACTCGCGCGGCGGTCACGATAACATCACGCTCATCCTGCTTTCGGTGCCGTCCGATTTCAAGTGGAAGACGAAAAAGAAACAGGATTCGGACTGGCTCCCGTGGCTGATCGGAGGCGTGGCAGGATTGATGTTCATCATCGTCCTCGGTTCGATCCTGACCTTTAGCCTGCTGAGGCGGTCTGTGAGCGTCACCCTCACCCCGACCGTTTCCCCGCCTGCGCTTGTCACCGAGACTCCGTTCCCCACCCCGACGGAGTCTCCTTTACCCACCCTGCCAATCATTGCCACGCAGGAACCCCTGCCCGTCGCGCCGACCTATACGCCGTGGCCCACGAATACGATCAGCCCGTAATGTCGTTGCGAGGGCGGTGTTCTCCCTGCGCTTGCACGCAGGGCAAGTGTCCGCCCGAAGCAATCTCCTCATCGAATCAAAGATTGCTTCTCGAAGACTCGCAATGACATATGAAATGGAGGTTATTTATGCCAGTCAAACATTCAACCGATGTCGAAACGAAAAACGTCGCCGCCGGGAAGGACACGACCATTCAAGTCCTCATCTCCGCGCAGGAAGGTCCCAACTT
>JBFYRY010000383.1:0-2966 GCA_041302025.1 Chloroflexota bacterium
ACGGAGCCACTGAAACACGGAGAAAAAGAACCGCAAAAACTCTGTGCCTCCGTGTCTCAGTGGTGAAAGAATTTGTTCAAGATGATCCTGACCAGAACAAATTCTTTTCACTTCGTTAGAATAATCATTACCTGCTGGCGGGATGGATGAGACAACTCCATTTTGACGAAACCAGCTTGAGCTTTGAAAACTGCCTGAACATGCAACAAATCTTTCTAATCAGGTGTACTATATCGGCTGTTATCTCATTTATCAAAGGCTTCGGTGATTACAATATTATCAAACCTCACCAACATGGATTTTTCATTGTTCCCTTTCATCCCTATGCCTATTTCGCCCTCGTAATTAATCATATTATTTTCTACAGTTTGCAACTCTTGCCCATTAGCGTAAATCGTAAAATCCTGTTCTATGGCTTTTATCCCAAATGTGTTTGTCATACCTTCTTTGATTTGAAAAGCATTGCTCTTTCCTTGAAATTCAAGAGTCCATTCACCATTATCTCGTGAATAAAAGGAAAACGATGAATCACTACCAAATGTAACGACATATGTTGTGCTACCTTGATTATTGTACCGAAAGGCAATAACTATATCTGTTTTACTGTTTGACGGAAGTTGAATGACTTTGGTGTCAATAGACATATTGAAGTTTTTGATCCTCAAACCCGGCACATTTGCCCAGGCAAAGGCTTCGTCACTCGTAAATAATGCGCTAAACTCAAATGCGCCATCTGTAATAGTTCTGGTTTGTTTTGAATACGGTTTTTCGAAGTTTCCTGTAACCCAGTCACCAGGGTCTGAGTCAAAATTCTCAACATAAATGGTATTTGCTGCACTGCTAGGAGTTGAAGTTGCGACCAAAGGTGAAACTATTTGAGTATTTTGTGGGGAGGCAGGAGTAGGAACTAACGTGTTGACAATTAAAACTCGGCTTGCTTCAGCTGTTTGGGTAGTGCTAATTGACAATTGCAATGGAACTATATTTCCACGAAAAGCAAAATACGCAACCGTAATCGATCCGATCACTCCAATGACAGCAATAGCAATTGCAGTTATGTTCTGTAATGATAATCGCCGTTTACTCATTTTGAATTCCTTTACCCATTTTGCAGAAAGTCAGGTGACTATTGTTTGTACAGTTTGTGTGTCCCTTTTGAATGAAATCTTAATTTATTATAGCACTCGAATATCCACAATTCATCATAACAAAAACGACCACCTCTTCGGCGGTCATCGTGTTTACTTGCTGATCATCTCTTTTGCCTGCTCGATATACGCCAGGCTTTGATGGCGGAAATACGTGTTGTAGAGCGTGGCGTAATGTCCGCCCTGGGCGAGCAAGCCTTCGTGATCCCCCTCTTCGATGATCGTCCCTTTTTCCATCACCACGATGCGGTCGGCGGCTTTGACGGTGGACAGGCGATGCGCGATCAGGATACTGGTCGAGTTTTTCATGATCAGGTTCAACGCCTGCTGGATCTGCCACTCGGTGAACGGGTCGATGCTGGCGGTCGCTTCATCCAGGATGAAGATGGCGGGCTTCTGCATCAGGACGCGCATCAACGCCACGAGTTGACGCTGTCCCATCGAGAGACGTGCGCCTCTTTCGCCGACCTCGGTCTGGATCCCGTTTGGAAGCGTTTCCAGCCATTCGCCGTCTCCGATCTTGCGCGCCATCTCGAGCATCTCGGCATCGGTCACGCTCGGCGCGGCATAACGGATATTGTCAGCGACGGTGCCCGAAAACAGGAACGGGACCTGCGACACGATGCCCAGTTGTTTGCGGTATTGCGAGAGGTCGAACGTGCGGATGTCCTGCCCGTCGATGAGCAAACGTCCCTGCTGGTATTCGTAGAAGCGCGCGATCAACTTGGCAATGGACGACTTCCCTGCGCCGGTGTGTCCGACCAGGGCAAGAGTCTCTCCGGGTTGGATGAGCAGGTTGAAGTGAGTCAGGATCGGTTCGTTGTCCGTATAACGGAAGTGCAGGTCGTCGAAGTGGATATGTCCCTTTAGCAGAGGCACATCCCGTTTATCCGTCTGAACGACATTCGGGTCGGCATCGATCAAGGCAAAGGCGCGTTCAGCAGCGGAGAGTCCGCTTTGAATTTGCGCCCAGAAAGCGGAGAGGTTGAGCACAGGGAAGAAGAACTGGTCGAGGCTCATGATGAATAGATACCACGCGCCGACTGTCACGATGCCCTGTGCCGCGCTGATACCGCCCACATAAATGAGGATGGCGGTGAAGATGCCACCCAGCGCGTTGAGCGTGGGGAAGACCAGCGAGAGCACGAAGCCGCGCTGGATGTTGACACGATACGACTGCTGGTTCGATTCGTCGAAGGAGTTGAAGATGCTCTGCTCCTGACGGAAATTCTTTGCAATCGAAATGCCGCTGATGGTTTCCTTGATGGCGGCATTGACATCTGCCATGGCTTTCATGCCGCGCTTGGTCACCTTGCGCGCCATCGAACGGAAGAGCGATGCCATGCCAAAGATGACCGGCAGGAACGCCATCAACATCAACGAGAGTTTGAGGTCGGTGCGGAAAAGCACCACGCCGAGGATGATGGCTTGCACGAACTGTGACGCCACATCGGTGATGATGACGATCAACTGACCGAAGTCGTTGGTGTCGGAGGTGATGCGCGAGACAATGCGCCCGGAGGAGAACTGGTCGTAGAACGAGAGGTCGTGTTCCGCCGCGGCACGGAAGGCGCGTGTTCTGAGATCGAGAACCACGTCACCGACGGCTCGCACGATGAGACTGCGCCGCGCCCAGTTCAAGCCCCACAAGGCGATACCGATCAGCCAGATTGCCAGGCTGACCAGTCCGATGGCTGTCAGGGATGGTTCGCCTTTGAGCAGGTCCACCATGCGAGCCACCATCACCGGCAGTGCCGCACCGATGAAAGAAAGCACGACCACCAATCCGATCACCATGCTGAAGCGTTTGGTCTGCGG
>JBFYRY010000013.1:0-26773 GCA_041302025.1 Chloroflexota bacterium
TGAAACTTGCAAACCGCATCATCCCAAACGATGTGTCTGTTGTCGGTTTCGATGACATTCCCTTTGCCCGGCACATGTCCCCCGCGCTGACAACGGTCCACGCGCCGATCGAAGAAGTGGGGCGCGAAGCTGTCCGCCAGTTGAAATGCTTGATGGACGGCGGGCAGGCCCAGGCATTGACCCTGATGCGAACCGAGCTGGTCATCCGCGAATCATGCGGATGTGCATCCCCTGAATTCAATCCATTTGACGAAATGCTCTAATACACAAGGAGGTGAATCGGGTAGAGAAAACTGCTTATCGCAAATCGTATTCCACATTCAAACTAATTGGAGGACCAGATGAAAAACACATTGTTCAAACTGCTCGCTTTGTTCGCCATGGCTTCCATGCTGCTGACCGCCTGCGGAGGCGCTACAGCTACCGAACAGGCTCAGGCTGAGCAGACAGTTCTGCGGGTATGGATTCAATGGGGCGATAACCCGCAGCAGATCCAGACACTGTTCGATAAATACACCGCGGAGACAGGCATCAAGGTGGAAGTGACCGCGCCGCTCGAGGAAGACAAGATCCTTCCATCCCTAACCGGTTCCGAACCGCCCGATGTGCTGGTTCTTTCCGGCGGCGACCTTGTAAAGTCGTATTACAAGGAAAACCTGGTGACCGAACTGTCGGATATCATCAAAGCCGGCGGAATCGATCTCAACGATTTCTTCCCCGCTCCATTGGATCAATGCAAAATGGGTGAGAAGATCTTGTGCCTGCCCTGGGGCACGGATATGTATGCCCTGTTCTGGAACAAGGATATGTTCGAAGCCGCCGGGCTCGATCCCGAAACACCGCCTGCCACGATGGAAGAACTGGCCGAGTTCGCCGACAAGTTGACCAAGACCGACGCGGATGGCAATCTCACCCAGGTCGGCTTCCTGCCCGATCAGGGCTGGGGACATGACGACCTGTACGTCCGCATGTTCGGTGGATTCTGGTACACCGACGATGGACAGCACGTGACCATCAACAGTCAGGCCATGATCGACTCGCTCGCCTGGCAGCAACAGTTCTACACCAAATACGGCGCCGATAAAGTACTGGCGTTTTCGTCCGGGTGGGCAGATGCCTACATGTCTGCCGATTACCCCTTCTACACCGGCAAGATGGCGATGTACGTGGACGGTGAATGGATGACCGGCCCGAACTTCATTTCCGCCTTCAAGCCCGAAGCCAGCTATGGCGTGGCGCCCTTCCCGCCTCCGGCTGACCATCCGGAACGCGCCAACACAGCCGTCGTTCAGGGAACTGTAGCGGTCATCCCGGCAGGCGCCAAGGATAAAGATGCCTCCGCCAAACTGCTGGCATGGATGATGTCCCCGGCGATCGTGGCGGAAGAGTTCTGCTTCAACGCGAACCTGCCCACCAGCAAGAAAGCCGCCGAAGATAAATGCTTCACGGAAAACCCCAAGTTCAAAGTCTTCACAGACCTGATGGCAAGCCCGAATGCAAGCTATATCATCACCACACCCATCTCACTAGAACTCAATGATGCCTTCGGGACGGCATATGAGAGAGTGGTCCACAATGGCGAAGACCCCAAAACTGTGATGGATGAACTCCAGGCTGAGTTCGAACCCAAATTGCAGGAAGCGTTAAAATAACGCTTGACCCCATGGAGGGCGGCATAAAGCCGCCCTCTTTCTGATACCACGTTCATCAGCAAGCTGATGGACTTCAAATGCACGGAGGCTGACATGGACGAATTACGCATGGGCGGACGAAAATGGAACTGGCCGCCAAAATTCCGTAAATGGGAATTTCGTGAGCGCGCCCATTTCAAGATCGGGATGCTGTTTCTTCTTCCCTGGA
Organism: Chloroflexota bacterium; assembly: GCA_041302025.1. GTDB lineage: Bacteria > Chloroflexota > Anaerolineae > Anaerolineales > Villigracilaceae > Defluviilinea. Next base: position 1,861 of record JBFYRY010000013.1, read on the forward strand.
CGATCGGTTTCCTGATTTTCACGCTGTATCCCATGGCGGCTTCCTTTGCTTACAGTTTCGCCACCTATCATCCCAAAGCACCGTTGGAATGGGTAGGTTTTCAAAACTATGCCGACCTCATCAAAGATGACCTCTTCTGGAAGTCACTCTACAACACATTGTTCATGGTTGTGATCGGTGTGCCGTTGACCTTGTTGATGTCGTTCTTCTGCGCGGTATTGTTGAACCTAAAAGTACGGGGGCAATCCATCTATCGCGTCATTTATTTTCTGCCTTCCATCGTGCCTACGGTTGCCAGCACCATCCTTTGGTTGTGGATCCTCAACCCAAATATGGGCATCTTGAATACCGTCCTTGGATATATCGGCATCCAGGGACCGAACTGGATGAGCAACCCGGTCTGGTCGAAGCCGGGGTTGATCCTGCTCGGCATGTGGGGCATGGGAGGGACGATCATTATCTATCTCTCCGGCTTGCAGGATGTCCCCACCTCCCTGCTTGAAGCCGCGGAACTGGACGGTGCCAGCTGGTGGCAGCGCCTATGGCACGTCACCGTACCGATGGTCTCACCCATCACGTTGTTCAACCTAATCACAGGCGTGATCGCACAGTTCCAATATTTCGCGCAGGCGTATGTCTTTCGCGGCTCGCACGGACTCGGGTACCCATTGAACTCCACACTTTTCTACAGTGTTTATCTATACCAAAATGGATTCCTCTGGCTCAAGATGGGATATGCTTCCGCCATGGCATGGGTGCTGTTCATCATTATATTGATCTGCACTATTCTGCTGCTCCGAGTCACGGAACGATTTACATATTATGCAGGGTAAAGCCATGACAAACAACTCTTCCCTACCCAGGCGCAGTCGCTCCCGAAAGATCCGTGATTTCTTCCGGTCCCTGTTCAGTCACACCATGATCAATTTAGTTGGATTATTCTTCCTGATCCCCTTCCTGTGGATGGTTCTGACCGCCGTCAAATCCAGTGAGGATGTCTTTCACACTCCGCCGCGCTGGCTGCCATATGACAATGTCTACGTGAAAGTTAACGAAGAACAGCTTCCCCTCTACAACGTCAAAACAGAAGAAGGGGTCAAACAAATGGCAGCGGTCAAGATTGTGGAAGGAGTCGGCACCTTCGTCGATCCGTCAAATCCCGGCATGACCGTGCAATATGAGATCCAGCAAGGAGCGACGGTCATTGCCGAGCCGATCATGCATGTGTATTTCAACTGGAAGAATTTTCCCGATGCCATGCAGCGGGGCAGTCGTCCCGGCATTGGCGCGAGTTTCTGGGTCTATTTTAGGAACAGTCTGATCATTGCCTTCTTCTCAATCGTTGGCACATTATTTTCAAACACACCCGTCGCCTATGCCTTCGCACGGATCAAATTCCCCGGACGCGATATCCTCTTCATCATCATCCTTGCGACCATGATGTTGCCGTATCAGGTCACGATGATTCCCATCTACTTGTTCTTCAATGATTTTCTCGGCTGGGGCAACTCCTTCCTACCGCTCATCATCCCGACCTTTTTTGCCAACGCCTACGATGTATTTCTCCTGCGACAATTCTTCCGTACCATTCCAGAAGAGATGTGCGATGCGGCACGCGTGGATGGTGCGTCCGAATGGCAGATCTTCACCCGCTTGATCATTCCACTTTCGGTGCCTGTGCTCGCCACCGTGACGGTCTTTACCTTCCTGTGGGCATGGAACGATTTCACCGGTCCCCTGCTTTTCCTGACCAGCCCAAAGAACTTCACCATGGCACTTGGTCTGCAAGACTTCCAAAGCCAGCGCAGTATGATCTGGAACCAACTGATGGCGGCATCGGTGATTTTCACCGTACCGATCATCATTGCCTTCTTCTTCGCGCAGAAAACCTTCATTCAAGGCATAAAACTAACGGGTTCGAAGGAATGACTCGTCTCATCAAGCCGCTCGACACCTGATATATGACACTCCATAAATTCCCTCACGACTTTCTCTGGGGCGCGGCTACCGCATCCTACCAAATCGAAGGCGCATGGAATGAGGACGGCAAGGGCGAATCCATTTGGGATCGCTTCAGTCACACACCCGGAAAGATCTCAGACAACTCCACAGGTGACGTCGCCTGCGATCATTATCACCGTTATCTGGATGACATCGCCCTCATGCGTCGCATCGGCCTCAAAGCCTATCGCTTCTCCGTCTCTTGGCCCCGCGTGATCCCGCTTGGACGCGGACACCTTAACCCAAGCGGACTTGATTTCTATGACCGCCTCGTGGATGTCTTGTGCGCCGCGAACATCGAACCATTCCTTACGCTCTATCACTGGGATTTGCCTCAGGCGCTTCAAGATGAAGGCGGTTGGGAAAACAGAAATACCTGCCATGCCTTTGCAGATTACGCCGCACTGATGGTCAAACAACTCGGCGACCGGGTGAAATATTGGACAACCTTCAACGAACCGGGTGTGGTTGCATTTGACGGCAACCTGGTTGGAGAACATGCGCCCGGGCTTCAAGACCCGCGCGTGGCATTCCAGGTGGCACATCACTTGATGGTGGCGCATGGGCTTGCCACCCAGGCCATCCGGGCGGTGGACCCGTCCCTGCAGGTGGGTATTGTACTCAATGAATGGGGCGCGGACCCCGCCAGCGATGATCCTGTTGATGTCGCCGCGGCAAACTCCGCCTGGGAACGAAGCGAGACGCTGTTCCTTGATCCGATCTTTAAGGGGCATTATCCGGTCTACACTTACGAATTGCTGGGCGACAATTTTCCCAAGGTTCAGGATGGCGACATGGCGCTCATCGCGCAGAAACTGGATTGTCTCGGCATCAACTTTTATTCGCGCAATCTCATCTCAGCGGAGGGAAATATCGATCCCGTCCCTGACTCTGAATATACCGAAATGGGCTGGGAAGTTTGCGCGCCTGCGTTGCGGAGATTGCTCAATCGCATCAATAAAGAGTATCACTTGCCGCCCATCTACATCACAGAGAACGGTGCGGCGTTCAAGGATGAAGTCAGTGCAGACGGAAAGGTCCACGACCAACGTCGGCTTGATTACCTGAAGAATCATTTCATCCAAACACGGCTCGCCATGCGGGACGGCGTGGATGTGCGCGGCTACTTTGTCTGGTCTCTGCTCGACAACTTCGAATGGGGACACGGCTTCACCAAACGCTTCGGTATCGTGCGCGTGGATTATGAGACACAGAAACGCACTGTCAAGGACAGCGGCGAGTGGTATACGGACGTGATCCGCAAGAACGCGGTGGAAGAGTAAGGTGAAGAAGATCTGGAACCTGCCCCGGGTCGAATTGGCTTCCTTCGATGACATCCAGGAAACGCAGCCTGTTTTGCTTGTCACTTCTGCGCCGGCGTGGAATGCCGTGAAAGCCAGCCTGCGTGGATTGAACATTGTTGAAAACATTGAAGTAAAAGAAGCCACGACGGAATACTGGGATTCACTCTTGACGATGGTCAACGATCAATCGTCCGTGGTCTATGCAGTCGGCGGCGGTCTCACTGCAGATGCCGCGAAGTATTTCGCGGTCAAACTCAACCTCCCACTTGTTGTCCTGCCTACCGCCCTTTCGGTAGACGCGTTCATCACCGCCGCTTCGGGCATCCGACGGGACGGCTGTGTCTACTACATCGAAACCAAGCCGCCCGAAAACATAATCCTCGATCTTGATATTATTGCAAAGGGACCTACATCCATTCGCGCGGCGGGGATCACAGACGTCATGTCCATTGCGACGGGTTCCTGGGATTGGAAATTCGCCCATGAGCACGGACAGAATCCGACAGGGATGGAATTTATCCCGTGGGTGTACGATAACGCTCAGAGCATCTTGAACGGCGTCCTTGACTGCGCCGAAGCAGCGGGGCGTGGCGACAGGGAAGGTCTGAAAACTCTGTACGATTGTCTCGCCATGGAAGTGCAGTTGTGCAATCAAGTCGGTCACGCACGCCCCGAAGAAGGCAGCGAACATTACTTCGCTTATTGTGCCGAGAATTTCACCGGTCACGGCTGGCCGCATGGCGACCTGGTGGGGCCGGGGATTATGATCATGTCAAAATCACAGGGGCAGGCTACGGGTCGATTTGAAGCGGCGCTCAAGGCTTGTAACATTCCTTTGGACAGGATCCCGCAGGAGATTGTCGAACGCACGCTGGCGGAACTTCCCGCATATTGTCAAAAACATGGGCTGGCCTTCGGACTGGCTCATACATTGGAAAAGTAAATGATCGGGTCAGAGCAGGAATTTCTCCGCTTTTTGGACGCAAATGGATTCGCATATCGGCGCGTTGAGCATCCTGCTGTGTTCACCTGCGCCGAAGCGGAAGCGTATCGTCCGGACCTTGAGGCTGTCTCCACGAAGAATCTTTTTCTGTGCGATAAGAAAGCACGGCGGTTCTTTCTGGCAGTGACAGCATGCGAGAAGACCATCAAACTGGATCATCTTGCACAACAACTGGGTGTCGCTTATCTCCGCTTCGGCTCGGAAGAAAACCTGGCACGCCTGCTCGGTGTAACACGTGGCGCGGTCACGATGATGGGGTTGGCCAATGATACCGATCATCAGGTGGAACCCTGGATCGATGCCGATATCTGGCAGGGTGAATATTTTCTGAGTCACCCTCTGGTGAACACAGCAACATTGGTATTATCGAAGGCAGAGTTGGAAAGGTTTTTCTCTCTGACCGGGCATAAGTATCATCTTTTCAACAATCAGGAACAGGCATGAAAAACCTAACCTTTCTGTGCTTTGGATCCCGCGGTGATGTGCAGCCATATGTTGCGCTCGGCATTGGATTCCAAAAAGCCGGCTATCACGTTCGCATTGCGACGCATGATATGTTCAAAGATTTCGTCACCGGGTACGGCCTGGAGTTTGCACCCGTCAGGGGCAATCCGCGCGAGATGCTGGAACGCGAGGCCGCCAAACAAACGCTCAAGAGCGGCGCGAACCTTGTCAAAATGGTGTTTTCGTTTCGGAAGATGGCCGACGCGCTGCTGGCCAATATGCTGGATAGCGCGATTGAAGCCTGCGCTGGCGCGGACGCCTTGCTGTATGGCGTGATGGGCATTCCCGCCTATCATCTGGCGGACAAATGGAAGCTGCCGCGTTTCCCAATGCTTTTGCAACCTGCCACGCGCACCGGTGAGTTTCCGTCCTTCAATTTTCCCGACCTGGGACTTGGCGCTGGCTACAACAAGCTGACCTGGTACCTCGGCGAGCAAATGCTCTGGGTCATGCTCGGCCAATCCACCGACAAGTGGCGCAACCAAACGCTTGGCTTGCCGAGTCTCACCGCCAAACAGCAGCATGATTTGCTGTACGTGCAAAAACTCCCATTCACCTACGGCATCAGCCAGCATGTCCTGCCGCACCCGCAGGATTATCCCGCCTGGCATCGCATGGTCGGTTACTGGTTTTTGGATCAAAGCGTGGGCTGGACTCCACCCGCCGGGTTGGTGGACTTCATCCGCGCCGGGAGCCAACCCATTTACATCGGGTTCGGTTCGATGAATGCTGGAGAAGCAGAACGCACGACTAAGGTGGTGGTCGAAGCCCTGACGGCGACCAAACAACGCGCCATCTTACTCCGAGGCTGGGGCGGACTCAATGAAGACGCCATCCCTGATACCGTCTACATGGTGGATTCAGTGCCACATGAGTGGCTTTTCCCGCAGATGAGCGTCATCGTCCATCATGGCGGGGCCGGGACAACCGCCGCGGCATTCCGGGCGGGCGTGCCGCAGGTGATTGTGCCACATTTCGCCGACCAGCCTTTTTGGGCATCGCGCGCGCACCGGCTTGGAGTTGCGCCCAAACCGTTTTACATGACCAAGTCGAATGCCGTCGTTTTGGCTCGCGCCATCGCGTTGGTCCTCAGTAACCGGGAAATGAGCTCGCGTGCGCAAATGTTCGGTGCCAAAATCCGCGCCGAAGACGGAGTCGCGCGCGCAGTGGAAATCGTCAGCAGAGAATTGGAGAAAGGAAACGAATATGTCACTTAGAATCGCTTTTGCTGGAGCAGGTTATATCATCAACATTCACGCCAAAGCGGCGAAGGCACAAAAGGATGTCGAATTGGTTGGCGTGGTAGAGAAATTCGCGAAAGAAAAATCCGCCGCGCTCGCGCAAAAATTCAAGATCAAGAATCAATATGAAACCGTTGAGCAACTGCTCAAGGCAGGCAGTGTGGACGCCCTGGTGATCGGTACGCCGAACTTCCTCCACGCACCGCAGGCGATCGCTGCGCTCACAGCAGGCGTGCATGTGATGGTCGAGAAACCAATGGCGATGAATGCGCGTGACGCGGAAAAGATGATGAACGCCAGCGCAAAGAGCGGGGCAAAGTTAATGGTGGCGCATTGCTGGCGCTTTGATGAAGATGTCAACTGGCTTAAGATGCAGACGCCAAAATTGGGAAGGATCATCCGCACGAAGGGATACGGCGTGCATACGCATTGGGGACCATCGGGCTGGTTTACGCAGAATCAATTTGCAGGCGGCGGTGCGATGGCAGATATGGGCATCCACGCGCTGGATACGGCTCGCTTCCTGCTCGGCGACCCGCAGCCTGTTTCCGTTTACGCAAAGATCGGCACCTACTACAAGGACTTCGATGTGGACGACACCGGCGTCGTCATCGTTGAATGGGACAACGGCGCAACGTCAAATATCGAATCGGGTTGGTGGCAGCCGCACAGCGACGGCCCCGAAGCGGCGACACAGTTGTATGGCACGCAAGGATTTGGTCAATTATTCCCGACACAACTTGAACTGCCGAATGTCAAAGCGCAAAAAATCGACCTCGTCAAATCGGGATTCAAGTACCCACGCAAGGAACATTGTCCGCAAAGCATGTACAATGCGCAGATGTCTCATTTCATCGAATGTATCCGGAAGAATAAGACCCCTATCCCGGGTGCGATGGAGGGGTTAATCAACATGAAGGTTGTGGATGCGGCATATCAATCAAGTAAAACAGGAAAGGTTGTGAAAATCAAATGACATTCGAAACCATTCTCCCCATCCCAAACATTTTCGACGCCAAACGAGTCCTGTGCATCCAACCACACTACGACGACAATGACATTGCCGCAGGCGGGACGTTCGCTCAACTCACCCAAAACGGCACGGAGGTGATCTACCTCACCGTCACCGATGATCTGGCAGGCGTGGTGGACTTGTCGCTTTCAAAACAATCTGCTTTGCAAGCCCTCGAACAAGACCAGCTCAAAGCAGGGAAAATCATCGGCGTGAAAGAGCAGATTTTGTTGAACTATCCCGATGCAGGTGAATATGATTACTTCGCCCTGCGTCGCGATATTCTAAAATACATCCGCCTGCTACAGCCCGATTTCGTCTGTACCTGTGACCCCTGGCTGACCTATGAAGCCCATCGCGACCATATCCAGACAGGACATGCTGTCGCGGAAGCAGTGTTATTCTGCAACCTGCTCAAGATCCGCTCCTCCGATCCCGTTGTGGACGCGGCATATAAGGGTCACTCCATTGACGGTGTGGGTTTTTATTATTCGCGCGAACCAAACCAGATCGTGGACGTCACATCCACCTGGGAAGCCAAGGTCGCCGCGATTCGCAGTTATGCCACCCAGATTCCCGCCGATGATGCGAACCAAATCGTTGTGGCACTCCAATATAAATCCCAGCAACTTTGCGCCGATAAAGATTTCAAATACGGCGAGCCGTTCAAAATGCTCCATCCGCGCGCTTTGCATTGTGGAATATGAATATGAAAATTGGAATCGTCGGTGGAACAGGAAATATCAGCCAGGCAATTGTTAATCTACTCCTCAAAAGGGGAAACGAGGTTGTAGTATTCAACCGCGGGCAGACGTCAAAAGTACCCGATGGCGTACGAGTCGTTGTCGGTGACCGCCATGACCGTGAAGAATTCGAGCGTAAGATGCAAGCGGAGAAATTCGATGCCGCCATTGACATGATCTGCTTCACCGCGGAGGATGCCCAATCAAGCGTCCGTGCGTTTCGGGGAGTGGGCTGGTTCGTGCAAACGTCAACGACGTGCACGTATGGCATCCAATACGATTACTTACCCGTCGACGAAACCCATCCCCTGCGCCCCAATACAGAATATGGACAAAACAAGGTCGCAGCGGACCATGTCTATCTCGAAGCGTATCATCGGGAAAAATTCCCAGTTGTGATCATCAAACCGTCCACCACCTATGGACCTGTGCAAGGCATGCTGCGTCAGATCTGCTGGGATTTCTCGTGGATAGACCGGGTCAAAAAAAGCAAGCCGATCATTGTCAGTGGCGATGGATTTGCCCTACACCAACACATGCATGTGGACGATATCGCCCAAGCCTTTGCCGGCGTGATCGGCAAGGAACACACCATCGGACAGACATATAATGCAGTCAACCATGGATATATCACCTGGGCGGATTATCACCGTCTCGCCGGAAAGATCCTGGGAAAAGAAGTAGAACTCATCGGCGTGCCGTTCGAGGACCTAAAGAGACTCAACGTCCCGGATATGGGCATTCTGGAAGATGAGTTCGCCTACAATGACTACTACTCATCCGAAAAATTGTTCCGTGATGTACCTGAGTTCCATCCGCAGATCTCTCTGGAGCAAGGTATGACGCAGGTCTTCGAAGTGATGGAACGCGAGGGACGAATCCCCAATTCGGACGAGTTGAAATGGGAAGACGAGATTATTGAAAAACAGAAAAGAGTGACAAAATCATGAAACCCAATCCATATCTGCAGAAGCTAGGTTACACCAACAGCGATCGCCTCGTCATCATCCACACCGATGACATCGGCATGTGCCATGCGTCTGTGCAGGCGTTCAAGGACTTGTGGGCGTTCGGGACGATCACGTCCGGCGCGACGATGGTGCCGTGTCCGTGGTTCCCGGCGGTGGCGCAGATGTGCAGGGAGAATCCTAAAATGGACATGGGCGTCCATGCCACGTTGAACTCGGAGTGGGAAAGCTATCGGTGGGGTCCTGTTACGGGAGGCGAAGCAGGTTCAGGCTTAAGGGATGAAGCGGGATACTTTCATCAATGGCATCAAGCGGTGTACGATAATGCCAAGCCTGAGGAAGTCGATGCGGAGGTCAATGCCCAGATCGAGAGGGCACTCGCGGCAGGGATCGACATCACCCATGTCGATTCGCACATGGGCACGATCATGAATCCGAAGTTCATTCAATCGTACGTGCAGGCGGCATCGAGCCGGTTGCTGCCATGCATGCTGCCGCGCCTGACCGCCAAAGGCATCGAAATGATGGGCGTGGGTGAAGCGGAACGGATGGCTTATGCTCCGGTGATGGACATGCTCGAATCGATGGGTATTCCGATGATGGATGGTGTTCTCGGGATGCCGCTTGAACACGATAAAGATCATATTGGCGTGGCGAAACAGATACTCGGCGAGTTGCCGATCGGCATCACACACTTTATCTTTCACCCTTCGATCGACACACCCGAACTGCGTGCGATCGCTCCCGATTGGCAGGCACGGGTCGCGAACTACAAGGCATTTATGAGCGATGAGTTGAAGAAGTTTTTGGAAAGCGAAGATATTAAATTGATCGGGTATCGCGCGTTACGAAATGCGATGCGAAACGTTTAATCGTTTGATATGGAGGCTTGGATGGAAAACAATAAACTCCCCTTCTGGCGTGTCGCGCTCTATTCCAGCGCATCGGCGGGATTGAACATCCTCGGCATCACCATCAGCACCTGGCTGTTGTATTTTTACGCGCCGCCGCCCGACTCGGGTCGCACAACCTACATGCCCGCAGTGACAATGGGAATCCTTTTACTGGTCGCCACCTTCTGGGATGCGATCATTGACCCGTTCATCGGTCATTACTCAGACACGCTTCGTTCGCGGTGGGGACGCCGCCGACCGTTCCTGATGTTCGCATCGCCGTTCATTTTGGTTGGAGCGATTCTGCTGTGGACTCCGCCGAGCATCACGAACTACGCACTCAACGCAGTCTACTTCATGGTCATCATTCTGATCTATCACACCAGTTACAGCCTGGTTGGGATTCCGTACGATGCGTCCATGCCCGAGATGGCGCCAGAGACTCATGCCCGCCTTGGTTTGAGTTACTGGAAGGGCTTCTTCGGCATCGTCGGTGTGTTGATTGGGTCGCTGGTGGCGGCGCCTCTATTCGAGAGTATTGGCGCTGTCGCCATGGGAGCCGTTGTCGGCGGTGTGGGAGTCGTCACCATCTACATTACCCTGCTCGGTTTGCGCGAGACCACGCGTCCCGTCGGCGAGACGATGTCTGCGATGGAAGGGATCAAAGCCACCTTCCAAAACAAGCAATTCCTGATCCTGTTCTTTTCCACGCTTTCGGTGCACATCGCATATCAAATGGTTCTGGCGAACTTTCCCTATTTCGTCACACTGGTGCTCAAGCAGACCGAAGGTGATGTGGGCATCTATCAGGGCGTGTTGATCGTCTTCATCGCGCTCACCGGTCCCGTGTGGACATGGCTCAACCGCAAGTACAGCCAGCGCGTTCTGCTCAATGCCAGCTTGTTACTGCTGGGTATCATCTTCGCACTCGGCTTCCTCATCGGCGCAATGGACGGGACAACGATCTCGATCCAAGCCTATGTCTTCGTTGCGCTGGTCGGCACGGCGCTCGGCGGGTACCTGATCCTGATCTACGCCATGATGGGCAACGTGGTGGACTACGACGAACTAATCACGAACCGCCGCCGCGAAGCCATTTACTACGGGACGTTCTCCTTTGCCATCGGGCTCGGCACATCGGTCGGGACCTTGATCCTGCCTGTGCTTCTCGAGAACTTCGGCTACACTCAGGCAAATCCGCTTGGCGTGCGACTGGCGTTCCCTGTCATGGCGGTATTCGTCATCGTCGGCTATATCATCTTCCAAAAGTATCGCATTGGCGACACGCTTGAAGAGACAAAGAAGAATCTAAACCTGGAATAATCAGATGACCGATCAGACACTTTCTGCAGGTATTGCCCGGCGAATTATCACTCCTCCAAAGGGGATTTATCAAATCGGCTATGGCGACCGCTCGAAGGGCAACATCGGTGTTCACGATGACCTAACCGCAACAGCGCTCGTTCTGGATGACGGGGCAACTCGGATCGCCATTGTCGCGCTGGATATCCTGACCATCAACGAATTCATCGTGGACCGAGTCCGCGCCCGCCTCACTCCGACCGAGGTCCTGCTCTGCTGTTCCCATACTCATTCTGGCCCGATAGCGTATGCGGACGAAAAATCATCGCACAGAAATCGAGAGTATATCGATTCACTGGTGGACAACATCGTAGAAGCGGTCAACGAAGCGCAGGCAAACCTGAGACCCGCTTATCTGGAATATTCGCATGGCGAAGCAAACGTTGGGATCAATCGCCGCGAAAAGATGCCCGATGGTCATATGGAAATTGGGCGGAATCCAGAAGGTGCAAGAGATAAGTCTGTGCAGGTGATTGGGGTAATCGCCCTCACCCCCACCCCTCTCCCACAGGGAGAGGGACAACGCATCGCAACCCTTGTTAACTACGCCTGTCACGGCACAGTCCTTGGACCGGACAACCTGCTCGTCTCTGCCGATTGGATCGGTGTGATGCGTAGGAAGGTCGAAGAAGAACTCGGCGGCTTGACTCTCTTCATCCAGGGCGCGGCGGCGAACATCAACCCTGATATGTATTGGGATGATGCGCGTGCCTTTGAGATGGTGGCAGAACAAGGCTTGGGCGTGGCGAATGCCGTGGTCAAAGCAACAGCCTCCGGCGCGGAAAAGATGCGGGATGTCCCTCTTTATATTGAACGCGCGGAGGCATGGATGCCAACCGAGACACGCGTTACCACTTCCCATCCGCCTAAGAACTACGGCAAAAAACTATTGAGCCTGGCAAAAATGCCTGGCTTCATGGCGGTATTCGCAGACATCCTGCTCAAACAACGTTATCCATGGAAATCGATCATCGAAGCAAGGAACGGATACTGGTCCGTGCCGATGCGCATCAACGCCGTGCGGATCGGCGAGCTGGCATTCGTAACATTCGCGGCGGAGACATTCACCGAGATCGGCATAAAGGTCAAGTCAGCATCACCAGCAAAGCATACATTATTTGCAAGCGTAAGCGACGGCTGCATCAGCTACCTGCACACGGAAGAATCGCACCCGGAAGGCGGCTACGAAGTGGACATCGCCCCGCTGGCGTATCGTTATCCTGGGCGATTGCAGGCTGGATGCGAAAAGATTGCCTTGAACGTAACGAATACATTATTCGAAAAAATGTGGAAATGAGGTAAACCATGAAAACCGCAATGATGATTTCTCCCCACGCCGACGATGCCGCCGCGTTTTGCGGTGGTACGCTGGCAAAATTTGCGAGCGAAGGTTGGAGTGTGATTTTGGTACGCGTGACAGATGATCGCAAGGATTCGGTCGGCTTGACGATGGATGAAACGATTGCCCGTAATACGGAGGAGCTTAATAACGCGGCTGATATTTTGGGCATCAGCGAGATCGTGGAATTGGGATTCGAGACGGATGTGCTGGCGGATACTCCGCTCGGAGATTTGCGTGAGCGGTTTGTGTATCTCTTCCGCAAGTATCAGCCGTATGCGGTCTTTTCGTTCGACCCGTTCGGACTGTATGAAAACAACCAGGACCATGTCCGTGTGGCGCAGGCAGTGGATGAAGCCTTTTGGGTTGCATGCTTCGACAAACATTATCCCGAACATTTCAAGGAGGGATTGGAACCATTCTCCGTTTGCGAACGCTGGTATTTTGCGCGACAGTTGCCCAAGATCACGCATTATGAGGAAATCTCCCACACGATCGAAACAAAGATCAAGGCTTTGTGCGCCCATCGCGAGATGATGCGGAACACCATCAACCAGTCTCGTCTGCAATTGAAGACCTGGGGCAAGCGCGTTGCATGGCTGGATGATTCAATGGAGGGTGATCTACAACCGTTGCTGGCAATGTTCATGCAGGAGCAGGCAAAAGGTCTGGCAGCGGCTGCGGGGTGGGATACGGAGACTCAATTGGCAGAAGCCTTCCGCATGGAACGCTTTGGTGATATGGAGCCGCTCTTCCAGATGATGGCGGAACCGCTGGAACATGCCGAGCCGGCGCCAGTGCGACCCGAACTGGAACAAAGCCATGAACTTCCATGGAGTGATGAACAACTACTTCAGATCATCCCACAGGATGTGGAGAAACGCGTCCGTCTGATGGGACATCACCACCTGTGCGTAGGCGCGTTCGAGGAACTCATCGCCCAACCAACCTTCCGTCTCGGGTACGCCACGCTGGTGGACCGTCTCAAGCCTGATCCCGACTTGATCGTCGAGAGTATTTATGGCTATGATCTGTTCTGCTATCAATGTGGCTACTGGTCGGAGGAAGAAGGTCGTTGTTCCACTGGCTGGAAGAACAAGATCAGCAAAGACGCAGCTGTTCTCAATCACCTTGGACTCAAACCAAGCGATCAGACCCGCCTTGAGGATTTGCAACGGCTGTTGGCAGAAAAAGTTCCTTATGAAAAATTGGAATATTTCTGCGGTCCTGGCGGTGAATGGAAATGCGAGTTCTATGCTTTGGGTGTCTGTCAGAAAGCCTATGCAGGGATGCGGGAAAAATTCGGCATGGCACAGAAGCAATCAGAATAAAAGGAGCCTCCCGTGTCCACAAATATTTCTCAATCAAAAGGATATCGCGCCCGCATCCTGACTGCTCTCGGATTCGGATTCTTCATCGACTCGGCGGAGGATGTCGCCCTGCCAATGTTATGGCCTGCCGTGCGGACCGCGCTCGGTCTCTCCTATGCCCAACTTGGATACATCGACAGCATCCGCGTCATCTTTCAGACTTTCAGTGGTCCCTTCTGGGGCATGCTAGCCGACCGCTACAACCGCAAGTGGATCCTGGTAATCGGCACAGGTATATGGGGCCTGTGGACATCCGTCTGCGGGCTGGCAACAGATTACTGGCAGTTGCTGATCGTCCGTGTTGTCGCATGCATTGGACTGGGTTGCCTATATCCCGCAGCTTTCAGCATCCTTGCCGATGCGTTTGGACCGGAAAAACGCGGACGCGCCATGGGCACGATCAGCGCCATCGGAATGTTCGGGATCGTGGCGGGAGCGTTGGCGTTCGGCGAAGTGATCGGAATATCAGAAAACGGCTGGCGGATCGGTTTCATAGGACTCGGTCTTACAAGCGTCTTGAGTGGACTTGTCATCGCCATCCTGGTCAAGGAACCCGTGCGCGGCGGGGCGGAACCCGAACTTGAGACCGTTATCTCAGAGACCTCCGCCGCCCAATTCCGATTCAAACTCACTGAGGTCAAGGAACTGTTTCGCATCAAGACGGTGCTGGTTAATTTTTTGCAGGGCATTTTCATGCTGACCACCATCAACGCCCTGGCGACCTTCTACGTCACCTGGCTGGTGGATGACCGCGGATTTTCAGAGGCCGACGCGCCTTTATTCTTTGGAGGCGTAGTTGTTTCACTGGCGGTTGGCAATTTCGTCGGCGGTTCGGTCGGTGACTGGGCATATCGTCACTGGCCGAAATATGGACGTGCGGTTGTATCGCAGATCTCCATTGCGATCGCCCTGCCCGCCATGTGGTACCTGTTCACCCGCGCCGACACTACTTCCTCCATAATCATCTGCTCCATTATCGCGGGCTTTTTCCTGGATTGGACACGACGCGGCGCCATGCAGCCAATGGTGCAAAACGCCGTCCGACCCGAATTACGTGCCACCGCCATGGCGTTAACCGAATTCGTCAACGGCGCATTTGCCTCCGTGGTCATCATATTGTTCGGCAACTTCGCTGACCAATATGGGCTCTCGCAAACGCTACTCATCCTCACCAGCGGATTCTGGCTGATCGCCTTCTTCGTCACACCACTTTATTACCTCGTTTACCCCAACGATGCCCAACGCATGCACGAGCAAATGCAACAGCGGCGTGAAATTATCATTGCGTCCAAATAGGAAGCTTTTTCGTAATTACTAAATATATTGGAGCTGAGATGACAAAAGAATTTGCCACGAGCACAAAAACCCGCATCATGTATTCGCTTTCGAGCCTGGGAATCACGATCCCAGGAGAAGCCGTTGCAGGTGTGATTGCCTTCTACATCGTGGACATCAAGAACCTGCCTGTGGCGTGGTATTCCACCTTCTGGTTCTTCTACACCATCTACAACGCCTTGAACAATCCCATGCTCGGCTATTTCTCCGACCGTACACGTTCGCGCTGGGGAAGACGGCTTCCGTATATTTTGTTTGGCGGATTACCATATGCATTGGCTTTTGCCCTGCTCTTCACGGCTCCCTTTGATGGCAAGTCAGACCCGCGCGGGTTATTGATCTATTTTGGTGCCGCCATCGTTCTTTGGGAGACACTATACACAGCAATTGCCACAGGTTATTACGGTCTTCTTCCCGAAATGTTCGGTACCTACGAAGAACGGACAGATGTCGCCGCCAAGATGAACATCTTCCAGATCATCGGGTTGTTCATCGGTGCGGCGCTCCCGCCGATGCTGGCGAACCTGATGGGTTGGAGCAACATGGCGATGTTGTTTGCGGGCATCTCGGTCATTGCGATCTACGCAGGCTATCCCGCGATGTTTGAGCGCAAGGAATTGCATACCGACACTAGTTTTCCATTTTTGCAGGCGCTCAAATACACATTTGCCAATCGAAGCTATCTCACCGCCGCGGGCGCGCAAACCATGCGCTTCTTTGCGACAGGTTCACTGCAAACAGGTATCCTTTTTTATCTCAAATATAGTCTCAAGGTGGACGAAGCAAACGCCACCTATATTCTTGGCGGGGCATTTTTCATCGCCATGCTCTCACTTTATCCATGGCGCAACTGGGTCGCCAACAAACTCGACTCTCGTCGCACCCTCATGCTTGCCAACGCGGTGATGATTCTCGGTATCGTGCCAATGGGTTTCTCGCCCAACATCAACTTTACGTATGCCGCGGCGGTCGTACTTGGCATTGGTCTTGGCGGGCTTGTCCTCATCGGTGATGTCATCATGACCGAGGTCGTGGACGAAGACGAGGTAAAAACAGGCCACCAGCGCGCAGGCATGTACTTCGGCATGAGCGGATTCCTCATCACATTGAGCGGTTTGCTCGTTTCGTCCGTATTCGGTCTGCTTATGCCCGCGTTCGGATACGACACACTGCTCGAAGTCCAGCCCGCAAGCGTTGACCTGGGCTTCCGCATCTTCCTGACCGTCCCCACCTCCATCGGCTTCCTGTTTGCCATCTTTTTATTGTGGCTGTATCCGCTTCACGGAAAATACTTGCAGGAGATCAAAGACACACTTCAAAAGAAACGAGCCGCGAGTAACGAGTGAAACGCATCTTTTCTCCCTACCGCATCTGTCCCATCGGTGCGCACATCGACCATCAGGGCGGCGTCGTTCTCGGACGCACGCTCAATATCGGCACCACCCTTGATTATGAGCCGCTCGACTCAAACGAGATCCGCATCACCAGCGACCAGTTTGGGGAAACCATTTTCTTTATTGACGAGCTGGATCGTGCCCATTGGGTACGCTACGCGCAGGCGGCGGCAAATGTTCTAAATCCAAAACGCGGCATGAAGGCGTATGTCTCGGGATCGTTGATCGGTTCGGGGCTGAGTTCCTCTGCTTCGGTGGGACTGGCATATCTCAAAGCCCTCGCTGATGTGAACGACACCGAACTCACCCCTGAGCAGCTGGTCCAATTGGACTTTCAACTCGAACACGACCAGCTTGGGCTCCAAAATGGATTGCTCGACCCCATGAGCATTGTCTACGGAAAAAAGGATGCGCTTCTTTTCATGGACACGGTCACTGCGTCTGTTTCCCCGATCCCTGATCCACTCCCCAACTTTGCGTGGGTTGTGGCGTACTCGGGTGTTTCGCGCGAACTCACAAAAAGCGGATTCAACGTCCGCGTGGAGGAGTGTCACCAGGCGGCAGAGGCATTACTGCCAGGCACAAGGATCCTTTCCGATATACCGCGGGAGGTTTTCGAAGATCGTAAAATGAGACTGCCCGACAACCTCCGCAAACGCACCACACATTTCTTCACTGAAGTGGAACGCGTCCATCAAGGTGCAAAAGCCTGGCAGGAGGCGAATCTGGAGGTCTTTGGTCAATTGATGAACCAGTCCTGTCATTCTTCGATCAACAACTACGAATCAGGCAGTGACATCCTGATCGAACTGCACGAACTCATCAGCGGCATGGATGGCGTGTACGGCAGCCGCTTCAGCGGTGGCGGTTATGGCGGATGCGTGGTCGCTCTGGTACATTGCGCCTCCGCAGAAAATATCTGTGCACGGGTCACAGAAAGGTTCGCAGCCCGCCATCCTGAATTGCAATCCAAAGTGTTCGTAGCCGAAACGGGAGATGGCATCTCCCCGGTTCTTCCAGGAGCATCCATCAAGAAAAATACCAGTGTTGAGGCAGGGTCATGATCAAGTCTGCCGTTCTCCTCGCGGCAGGACGCGGCAAACGCCAACGTCCCTATACCGATATTACACCCAAGCCCCTGCTTGAACTGAACGGGCGCGCCACGTTCGATTATGTTTTGCGGGCGGTGTCCAAAGCTGGGATCGAACGTGTGTGCATCGTGACAAATCACCTGGAGGAGAAAATCTTTGAATATGTTGGAGATGGCAGGAAATGGAACCTTTCCGTGACGTTCGCCCATCAAAATGAATTACACGGCAACGGGGATGCGCTGCTGTCTGTGCCGAGGGATTGGAGACAGGACGAACCTATGATGGTTGTGGCAACAGATTACATCCTCGAAGAGAATTCCCTATTGGATTTGGTTGATGCACACAAGCAACACAAGGCAGACATCACCATGAGCTTAAAAGAATGCCCCATTGAAGAACTGTCTGCCCGCTCGAGCGTGGATGTGGATTCAGATTGGCGCGTGAGGCGGATCATAGAGAAACCGAAACGGGAGGAGATCATGAGTCCGTATGCGGCGTCGGTTATGTTCATCTTTCCACCCGCAATATGGGAATATTTATCGAAGGTTCAACCATCGGAGCGCGGCGAGATCGAGTTACAGTCCGCTGTGGATATGATGATCCACGATGGGTTTAAGGCAATTGGGTTGTTGCAGTCCGCGCCGCTGGAGTGGAAACAAGAGTACTCTGCTGGTTGAGCGCAAGCAGTCGAAACCAGCAAGTGACATAGATACATAATATTTGAATCAAACTGGTGGTTTCGATACGAGCCGACGAATACGGCTCTACTCAACCACCGAAGAAGAAATGATATTGGAGATCTATGAAATATTTTCTCGGAATCGATGTCGGCTCATCCAAGACCCATGCGTTGATCGTGGATGAGATGGGTCAATGCGTGGGGTTTGGCAAATCGGGCGGAGGCAATCATCAAGGCGCAGGATACGACGGGCTCGAAAGGGTCTTGCGCGAATCGTTTGAGGGTGCGTTGAAGATGTCAGGGGTGGAGAAGGCTCATATCGCTGGAGCAGGTTTCGGCGTGGCAGGATACGATTTTCCGTCTGATAGAGAAGGTCACATAAAAGCCATTGGCGCGTTGGGGTTGTCGTGTCCCGTGGAAGTTGTCAACGATGGCACAAATGGACTGCTCGCAGGCGCTACACGCGGAGTTGGGGTCAATGTCACTGCGGGATCGTCGGTTAATTGCCGAGGACGTAATCCAAAAGGCAAAGAAGGACGTATTGTTGGAAACGGCTCGACATTTGGCGAAGAGGGCGGTGCGGTCGAGATCGTGCAACGCGGATTGCAGATCGTGAATCATGCATGGATAAAACGAATCCCGCCCACAGTATTGACTCAGATCTATATCAATGCCGTGGATGCAAAAAATGAAATAGATCTGGTGGAAGGGCTCTCGAACGGACAATATCATTTATTCCCGTTCCTTGCAGTGCAGGTGATGGAAGCCGCACGCAATGGCGACACCGCGGCTCTTGATGTGATGCGCTGGGCAGGTGAAGAACTGGGCTGGCTGGCGGTGGCTGTGGCGCGTCAGATCGAAATGGAAAATGACGAAGTGGAGATCATCCAATCGGGCAGCGTGTTCGATGCAGGCGAATTGATCACTGACCCAATGAGGCAGCTTGTATTGAAACATTGCCCGCGTGCAAAATTGATTCGGCTCGACGGCCCACCCGTGGTCGGTGCGGTCATTCTCGGGATGGAGCAGGCAGGCTTTAATGGGTATGCCGTTCGTGACAACATGGTGCGGACTGCGAAGGAAATTGTCAAATGAAAATAGGATATGCACAAACTGTGATCACGCCCGCGCTCAACAAGCCCGTATATCTTGCAGGCTTTGGAAACAACCGCCGCGCGACAACGATTCATGATGATCTGTATGCGCGCGCGTTGTCAATTCAAACCGAGTCAACCACACTCGTCCTTGTTGCGCTTGATCTCATCGGTTTTTTTCGATCCGATGTGCAGGATGTGATTCGGCGTGTTCAGATTTCCGAAGTCTTAAAGGCCTCGGGAGTCTCTGTCGTTATCGCTTCCACCCACACGCATCACGGTCCCGATACGATGGGGCTGTGGGGACCTGACCAAAAGACTCGCGGCGTGGATGAAGAATATCTTGCTGACATAAAAATCAAAATAGCGGATGTCATTCTCGCTTCGCTTTCCGCACTGAAACCAGCTTCTGCAAAATGGACCTCTGTCCACGTTCCAGGCCTGGCGAAGAATGCGCGGAATCCCGAGATACTGGATAACGAATTGACGTTGCTCCAATTTACAGATGTGGCAATCGCTTCCAAAGTTCTCGTCACGTTAATGAATTTTCCCTGTCATCCCGAAGTATTGTGGGAACATAATCCGAACATCACATCTGATTACGTCGGGTATCTACGAGAAAAAGTTGAGAAACAAACTGACGCCCCTTGCATTTTCTTCTCTGGTGCCCTGGGCGGGATGATGACGCCTGACGTGAAAGACCATTCGTTCGAGGAATCTGAGTTCATGGGACGGAAGTTGGCGAAGGAAGGGCTGGCTTCGCTGTTGAACGTCGAAAGTCAAACGTCGAACGTCAGCATTGAAAAGAAAGAAATCAAAGCAAAACTGACGAACATCTTGTATAAACTTGCGTTCGGACGAAAACTATTGCCCGATGTGCGCGATAAAAAGGGATACATCACATCCGAAGTCAATCTCATTAAGATCGGCGGGTTGTGGCTGGTGACTGTCCCTGGCGAGATGCTGCCCAAGCTTGGGCTGAGTCTAAAGGCTCAATTGCTGGAAGCAGGCGCGAGCGTGGCAGGAATCGTCGGGCTGGCAAATGATGAGCTCGGTTACATCCTCCCCACCGAGGATTTCAAATATCCGTGGAATCCGCTCAAACCTGGTGGACATTACGAAGAGACGAACTCCATCGGCAAGGGGATCGCGACGAGTGTTATGGAAGGGATTCAGAGTCTGCTATGAGCAAAATCGTCATCATCGGCGGCGGATCATATTCGTGGGGTCCCACTTTCTTACGGGATATTTTCGGCACACCTGAACTCAAAGGTTCGACGATCGTGTTACAAGACATCGCCCAAGACCGTGTGGACTTGGTGTATTCGCTCGGCAAGAAAATGATAGATGATTTCCATCTCGAGTTTCATTTGGAGAAAACGCTGTCACTGGATGAAGCCCTGCAGGGTGCAGACTTTGTTATTCTCACCATCACCACAGGCCGACTTGAATCGATGCGCCCCGATCTGGAAATCCCCGCCAAATATGGAATCAAGCAATCGGTCGGCGACACCACTGGACCTGGTGGACTTTCACGCGCCTTGCGGAATATTCCCGTGGTGGCAGAGATCGGGCACAAGGTGATGGAGATTTGCCCGAATGCTTTGTTCTTGAATTACACGAATCCCATGACAGTGTTGACACGCACTCTTGCCATGCAAGGCGTGAAAGTCGTTGGGCTGTGTCATGAGTGGATCGGTGTCCGTGAGCATTTGGCACAAGTCTTCGAAACCAAGCCTGAAAATATAACGGCGAAGATCGCAGGTGTGAATCATCTGATCTGGGCCACGGATTTATATGCAGATGGAAAACGAGTCTTCGATGAATTGCCAGTGATTACCGAGCAGGTATTGAGCGGCAACATCAAGGTAGATGCAGACGATACGTCAGTGTTTGCTGACCATGCAAAAGTCAAGTCTACGTTGTTCCAACTGTACGGCGCTTTGCCAGCGGCAGGTGACCGCCACATTGCAGAGTTCTTCCCGCACTTCATCAACGAGTCCACGAATTGGGGCGCGGATTACGACCTGCGCCTGACCAGCGTGGAAGACCGCTACGCCATGGAAGCCGAAGCGAAAGGACTGATCGAGTCGGCGTTGCGTGGCGATGTCCCGCTGGGGCCGTTCATGCAAGATGTCTCTACTGAAGCCGCGAATAAGATCATCCGTGCGGTGACATGCGGCGAGAAATATGTTGGGATTATGAATCTGCCCAACGCGGGTCAGGTTTCAAACCTGACCTACAAAGCGGTGGTTGAAACATACGGCGTCATCGATGCAACAGGCGCCAACGCCATTACATACGGCGATGTCCCAATGGGAGTTCAAAACATTTTGGAACATCATATCCATCAACAGGAGATGACCGTCACAGCGGCTTTCCAAGGCAGCCGAGAAATCGCTTTACAGGTTTTGTTGAACGATCCATTGTCGAGCCGCTTGACGGTTCCACAGGCGCGGAACATGTTGGAGGAGTTATTGGAAGCGAACAGAGAATATTTGCCGACGTTTTTTGATAGTTGACAGTGAAGCAAAGGCTTGTAGAGCAAAATAAAATTTCAGCAAGCATGAAGCGGATTTTTATCCAAAAGGAGAAAACACAATGTCTGAATTAGCAATTCTTGGTGGCCCAAAAACACGCACGGAACCCTATCCACAATGGCCCGTGTGGGATCAACGCGATATTGACGCTGTCACCGAAGTCATAAAATCTGGTCGCTGGGGCGGGTATCCGTACCCCGGACCGAAGACAGCCGAACTCGCCAGGAAATTTTCTGAGATGCAGGGCGGTTCCTATGCTGTGCCGATGATCAACGGGACAGTCACGATGGAAGTGGCTTTGCGTGCGGCAGGTATCGGCTGGGGCGATGAAGTGATCGTACCTGCGTATACGTTCCAGGCAACCGCATCGGCACCGATGGGTGCAGGGGCGATCCCCGTCATTGTGGATGTGGACCCGAACACCTATTGTCTCGATGCGAAAGCCGCAGAGAAAGCCATCACACCCAAGACTAAGGCCATCATCCCAGTGCATCTCGGTTCGAACATGGCCGATATGGATGCGATCATGGCGCTCGCCGAAAAACACAACTTGATCGTGATCGAAGATTGCGCGCACGCACACGGTGCAAAGTGGCGTGGCATGGGCGCAGGGACGATCGGTCACTTCGGTTCATTTTCTTTGCAGTCATCGAAAACATTGACATCCGGTGAAGGCGGGATCTTATTGTGCAAATCGGCGGAACATGCGGCACTGGCGGCCTCGATCATTGACTGTGGACGTCCGCATGCGTTGGGCGGCGGCGGGGAGGATAAAAACGGCCTGTCGATCCAGGGCGGCAATTTCCGTATGAGCGAATTGCAGTCGGCGATGGCGTTGGTGGGCATCGAACGTTTCCCCGCGCAGGCAAAAGAACGCGAAGCAATGGCAGCTTACATGGATGAAGCGTTGAGCGAGATTCCAGGTGTGCGTGTGATGAAACGCGATGAACGCCATACCACCCGTTCGTTCTATCGCTACATCTTTGCCATTCACCCCGCCGAATTTGGCGTGGAACATGATGTTCTATGCGGCGCCCTCGACGCGGAAGGGATCGAGTGCTGGACAGGCTACGAAGCCATGCACAATTACGAACTGTTCCAACCGCAGAAGTCAAAGCTGGCAGTGCCGAATGCCTTCCCTGAGTATTTCGATTTCAAGAAGATGAACCTCCCCGAAGCGACGCGTGCCTGCGAACATGAAGCGGTCTGGCTGGATGAGGCGGTCTTCCGCGCGGGGCCAAAGGGCGTGGATGACGCGGTGGCAGCGATCAAGAAGATCCAAATGAACACGAAGGTATTGAGCGACGCGGCGGAGGAGTTGAGGAAGATGCAAGGAAGCTAAAGCCAATGAAGCATAAGTTCCCTCGAAATTCGAGGGAACTTATTATCGTAGTATTAACTTCGGCCCATATTGCAACGCCTCTGCCAAATGCGTGGATTAGATTTCATCACTCCCTGCCAGATCGGCAATTGTTCGCATCAACTTTATAATACGATGGATATGAATGGACATTTATCCCGATTATGACTCGAACATCATTAAACCGTTGACATCCAATAAGTGACAAAATAAAATCGGCAAGACACAATATCGCGTGTGGTATTTTGCATTATGTTCGTCGAAAACCATCTACCAAACCAGTTACGTTCCGCGGGTTCGAACCCCGTCAGGACCGCAGAGATTGACAGCTTGATGACATAATCATCAAGCTGTCTTTTTTATTTTCAACCTACATTTACTAAACTAGTTTCTGGTGCGCCTTTCGCACCAGAAACTAAACTAAACACCAAGTTTCGTTACGCTTCGCACATCTCTATAAATGGATATTTTTCAGCAAACCCGCAAAATACTTGGCAAGTGTAGATTGCCAACGGCTTCTAAAAGATATTCTCGCCTAACCAAGGCTGTGCCCCGGTTCCATTGTCACAGATAATAAGCAGCACCCAATCGATCTACAGCAATTGATCTAGTAAATCCATCATTTCCTTATCCCCTCCCGCGGGCGGGACCCAATCAACTTTCATGGATACTTTGTGGCAAAAGAAAGATGTAGCCCATCCTTTTAGCCACTCCCATTGAAAGTGGATGTACAATGGGCGCGTACGCGGTTCGCTCTGGTACACAGTATCGGCAAGATCCACGTGTTCGGGGCGCTGATCTAAGCCCTGACAGAGCAAAAAAACGAAATGCTGCCTTCGGCACGAGAAACCCGTCTCTCCGTGGAACCCTGGACAGGAAAGACCCTCTGCAAAATCGGTTTTTCGACAGTCTCGTTAGCTGGCATTTGTTCTTTCGAGAGGCTCTAATGACCATACTCTCCAACAATGCAAATATGTTGATACGTTGGATACTTGGTACCACCCTTGGGCCTTTTGTCGGCTTTGTATTCTTGTTCGGTTACCTTGCATATGACTCATACAAGTGGACAATCATTGTGCCGATGGGCTTTATTGTCATCGGTATCCTCCTGGGCATTGGTCAATGGGTCGTATTAAGGACACATTTAATAAACGTGTGGACATGGATCCCCTTAACAGCTATTGGATTTATTCTTGGTGTCTTCATTGGTTTATTCTCGGGAAATTGGATCAATATTGATGGTTGGAATCCCAGTATCCCCGTAGCAGTTGGTGCAAGCATGGGAATTTTCCAATGGCCTGTTTTTTCAAAGCAAGTAAGAAGATCAATTTGGTGGATTCCAGCGTCAATTATTAGTTGGACTATCGGGCTGGGCATTCCCTTGGTAGTTTTTGATCTCACCACTTCTGAACATATATGGTCGAATTATTTGCTTATATTATATGGAGCAAGTCTGGGGCTTTTATGGGGTATTTTGGTTGGGTTAATTAGCGGTATTTTTCTGATCTTTCTGATAAGTAAGTCTGTGAGTAAGAGGAATTCTGGTTAATCGTGGAAATCTTAATTCTTCATTGCCAGCTAACACCACGTGCAGCCGACTTGGGGTACGCACCGCGTTATTTTGAGCTTTTCCTGGCTGGAAGTTTTCCCGTTTCGGCAACGAGTCCCCGCTCCCACCCC
>JBFYRY010000384.1:0-2957 GCA_041302025.1 Chloroflexota bacterium
GAATTCGCGCACGCGCGCGGCGCACAGGTGACGTACATCCCGGTGGCACTGCCCGATATGCGTGTGGACGCCTCTCAACTGGACCGGGAGCTGGCTCAGCCTTCGAAGAACGGACACAACCTTTTTGCGTTTCCCGCCCAATCCAACTTCTCATCGGTAAAACATCCGCTGGAGTGGATCGAGAAAGCGCATGGGTACGGCTGGGATGTCCTGCTCGATGTGGCGGCATTCGTCCCGACCAGTCCATTGGACTTGAGCAAAGTCAAACCTGATTTCGCGCCGATCTCGTTCTACAAGATGTTCGGCTACCCGACGGGGATCGGCGCATTGCTCGCGCGCAAGGAAGCAATGGCGAAACTGCACCGTCCGTGGTTCGCAGGCGGGACGATCACGGTCGCTTCGGTGCAGGGCGATAAATATTACATGGCAGACGGCGCCTCCGCATTTGAAGACGGCACGATCGATTACCTCAACATCCCCGCCGTCGAGATCGGTCTCAAACACATCGAATCCATCGGCTATGACGTGATCCACGAACGCGTCCATGCGCTGACCGGCTGGCTGTTGAATAACCTGACCGAAATGAAACACAGCACCGGCGTCCCGCTGGCGCGCGTCTACGGACCCACCAAAATGGACGGACGCGGCGGCGCGGTGACGGTCAATTTTTACGACAAGAGCAATAAATCCCTCGACCATCGTTTCATCGAACAACAGGCGAATGAAGCCAGCATCTCCCTGCGGACAGGCTGTTTCTGCAACCCCGGCGCGGGCGAGATCGCGCTCGGCATCTCGCGCGTGGAACTGGACGTATGCTTCGCCAGCCAGGGACATGAAGACCGGCTTTCGATAGACGATTTCCGTTTGTGCATCGATGGCAAGTCCTCCGGCGCGGTGCGCATCTCCGTGGGTATGGTGACCGACTTCAAGGATGTGCAGGGATTCCTGACGTTTGCGAGAGGGTTGTTAGAATGAAAGATGGAAAGAGGAAAGAAAAACTTGACCCACCAGAAGCCACTACTGGTGATTCAGCCTATCTTTTAGCCAAAGCAGTTTTATCGTTAATCCCTGGCTCTACGGAATTATTTGAGCGCTTTGTAACACCACCATTGCAAAGACGTACTCAAAAATGGATGGAGGATGTTGCTGATGCGTTAAGACATATTGAAAAAGAGCAAGGGGTTGTGTTAGAAACACTGCAAAGTGATGAGCGTTTTATAACTATTGTGCTTCAAGCCTCTACTGCTGCAATAAGAAGCCATCAAAAAGAAAAATTAGTCGCCTTGAAAAATGTAATATTGAATTCAGCTTTAGGCCCCGTTGCAGATGAAGATTTAGAGTTAATTTTTGTCCGATTCGTCGAAGAGCTGACCCCATCTCATCTTTATTTATTGAAATTCTTTGTAGACAATGAGGCTGAATTCATATCCCTAAAGTCATACCCGCAAATTTATCAGTTATTTATACCTAAAGATACAAATGCAATATCGCAAGACGAATTCAAAATGCTGATAGGCGATTTAGCTACGCGTGGGTTGATATGGATTAGCCAGGATATTGAGGACTTTGAAGGTGTTTATCAAGCTAGTAAGTTGATACTTGAGGAAACGCGAGACGATCTTCCTAGATTGATTGTTACAGATATTGCTAAAAATTTTTTGAAATTTATATCTTATTCCCTTGGAGCATAGAATAGTGAATATCAAAGATATTCGAGTTTCTTGGCGCTATAAATCATGAACGGACAACTCCGCTCGACCATCAAGCCCGGCATGACCGTGCTGATCGTGCTGAAACAGGACCAGCGCACCGGCAAACTGACCAAAGGTGTTGTAAAAGACATCCTCACCAAATCGCCAAACCACCCGCACGGCATCAAGGTCCGTTTGGAGAGCGGGGCGGTGGGACGCGTGAAGGAAATCGTGCAAGAGGAAACATCATGATACGAAAACTGGCACATCTCAATTTTATGACGAACGATCTTTCCAGGATCATCGACTTTTATGTGGACAAACTGGGCATGAAGGTCAAGTTCACGCTGGATAACCAGCGCGGCGAACACTTCGGATATTACTTCGAGTGCGGCGATTCCACCTTCATCGAATTTTTCGACCAGACGATGGCAGGGGAAGTGTGGAATTTCAACGCCGTAGAGTTGACCTCCGGCACGCGTTACAGGCATTTCTGTCTCGAAATCACCGGGCTGGATGAATACTGCACGGAACTCAAAAACAAAGGCGTGACTGTCACCGACATCACGATGGGCATGGACAATTCCCGCCAGGCGTGGATCACCGACCCGGACGGTAACCAGATCGAATTGATGGAGTACGGACATTCCAGTCTGCAATTGACGGGGTCATGAACATCCTCCCGTTCTTCTTCCCGATTCTCGGCTACCTAAGCGGCTCGCTTCCGTTTTCGATCTGGATCACGCGCCGCGTCAAAGGCGTGGATGTGCGCAACGCCGGTTCCGGTCACGCGACCACGACCAACACCATCCGCCAGGCGGGGTTCGGCTGGGGCGCGCTGGTATTGATCCTCGATATCGCAAAGGGATTCATCCCCACTTATCTGGCGTTGCACGTAGAGCGAGATAGTATCTCGCCCTACATCGTTCCTCTCACCGCCGTATGCGCGGTCATCGGTCATTGCTGGCCCCTCTTCGCGCAATTCCGCGGCGGCATGGGGCTGGCGACCTTCGGCGGCGCGCTGCTCGCGGTCAACTGGTTCGCGTTCGTCATCGGGCTGGGACTGTTGCTCCTGCTCACCATCACCATCCATCACAGCGCACGTGCCAGCGTCGCGGCGGGCATTCTCATGGCTCCTGTGTTCTGGCTCTTCCACCTGCGCGAGACGGAATTTTGGATCGCCCTTGCAGGCGGACTGGTCATCGCCTACCGCTTCCTCATCGACTGGAACCGCAAATACCGCGAACTCTGGCTCGACCGCGAGAA
>JBFYRY010000132.1:0-15043 GCA_041302025.1 Chloroflexota bacterium
AATCCTTCTTCATCCCCAAAACACGAAACGACCACAAGAGCAGAAGCAACCATGCCGCCTGAATTTTTCCAGCGGTGTTTTAGCCGCGCGGCAAACAGGATGCTGTCGCCCGGGGAAAGTTCGTAGAGTTCATGCTCCACCTGATATTCGATCTGACCGCGAATGCAAAAAACAAATTCATGCCCCGTATGCGATATCCACTTCGAGCCGCTGTTCGCATTGTTCTCGAGCGTTAGCAGGAATGGTTCAATATTTCCCGTAAATTCATCTCCCCCCAATCCCTCGACCAGCCCGCGCGGGAACGATATCCGGGGCCGCTGGTCTGCCTTGAGGAAGATAACCTGTTTCTGATCGTTCGTCGAGCTAAAGAAGACTGTAATGGAAACACCCAACACATCGGCAATCTTGTAAAGAGAACTCACAGAGGGAGATACTTTTCCCCGCTCGATCATGGACAAGGTATTGACGGAAAGTCCGCTTTCTGATGCAAGAACCTGCAGGGTCATACCGAGGGCAGTACGAAGTTCTCGTACCCGCTCCCCGATATTAACGGAAATTGCATCGTGTTGATAGAGAGTCATGAAACCATGTCCAGTGAAATATTACCAAAATTTAACGCCATTTCATGTGACATTACGCCAACATTATCGTGACAACCAGTACTATTGTGAAAACTGTCACAGGAGTATTATGCGCAGGCAAATATTCGTTTATACACATATAAGAAGATAAATAATGGTTACTCAAACTCTCAAACAGGAAATCACCCAGCTCGAAGCAGACTTTTGTTTTGCGCTTTCAGACCCGACCCGCATTTTTATTTTGTATGCATTGAACGACAAGCCTTTTAATGTAACAGAACTGACCACCGAATTGGGAATCCCCCAACCCACCACTTCCAGACATCTCAAGGTGTTGCGCGAGCGCGGACTTGTGTATTCAGAACGACAGGGGACGGTGATCACCTATCACCTGACCGATAACCGCGTCATCCAGGCAATGGATTTACTCCGCTCTGCCATGCACGATCGAATGGCTCAACAGGCAAACCTTGTCAATAAACTTTCACAGGAGAATGTATGAAGAAACGTTTCCCTTACTGGACCCTGGGACTGCTCGCCATTATTTTGGTGGTCATCGTCCCAATCCTTTACTTCCTGCCCCGCACCGACAAGCCTTCGACTAACCCCGCAGATTATCTGCCAACGAAGCCCGTCCACGTTGACCACAAGGACATCGTCAAAGGCAAATTCACAACAGGGCAGGATGTGACACGCGCCTGTCTCGAATGTCATGAAGACGCCGCCACCAAAGTGATGGCAACCACGCACTGGACATGGGAATCCATGGAGTTCGATGTTCCCTGGCGCGATGAACCCATCACCATCGGCAAAGCCAACCAGATCAACAACTTCTGCATCGGTTCACAGGGCAACGAAAACAGGTGCATGACCTGTCACGCAGGTTATGGCTGGGAAAACGGAAGAGAGTCCACCCTGGCAAATCAAGAAAACGTGGATTGTCTCGCCTGCCACGCCGACATGGGGACCTACGCCAAAGGCGAATTTGGCAACCCCGCTGAAGGCGTTGACCTGCTCACCGCGGCACGCTCGGTACGTGCGCCGACTCGTGAGAACTGCGGAACCTGTCACTTCGATGGCGGCGGCGGCAACGGCGTCAAACACGGCGACCTCGATGAGAGCCTGTACTTCCCCTCCGAGAACAACGACGTCCACATGGGCGGCGACCTCAATATGCAATGCATTGACTGTCATTGGACGAACGATCACCAGATTCTCGGACGACTGCTCCCCGACAACTACACCATCGACTCAGCCGAACAGGTTTCATGTGAACAATGCCACGTAGACCAAAAACACAAAGACGACCGCATCAACACGCATCTCTCCGCTGTCGCCTGCCAGACCTGTCACATCCCTGCACTGGCGCTCGAAGACCCGACCAAGGTCACTTGGGACTGGTCAAAAGCAGGTCAGGAGGGACGCGAGGACGATCACTTCACCTACCTCAAAATCAAAGGTGAGTTCACCTACGATAAAAACTTCGCCCCCACGTATCTCTGGTTCAACGGCAGTAATGAATACCGCTACATCCTCGGCGATAAACTCGGCAAAGACGGTATCACCTACATCAACAAACCCGCGGGAAACATCAACGACTCTAACGCAAAGATCGCCCCATTCAAACTTCATGTCGCCAATCAACCCTACGATATCGTCAACAACTATCTGCTCCAACCCATCACATCGGGCGAAGGCGGCTACTGGAGCGTCTTCGATTGGGATGCCGCATTCGAACTCGCCGCACCCATCACGGGGCTTGAGTACAGCGGTCAATACGGCTTCACCACAACCTACATGTACTATCCCTCCACGCACATGGTACAACCCGCTGCCAATGCCCTGAACTGCGACTCCTGTCACGGCAGTGACGGACGCATGGACTGGGAAGCGCTCGGCTACCCCGGCGATCCCATCGAATGGGGTGGAAGGAAATAATTGGTAATTAACATTTACCAATTACCAACCACCAAGGACATGACTATGAAACGATACTCACTCATCATTGCTGGATTACTACTCGTCTCACTCGCCGTCGGAATCGGAACGGCTCTCGCCTCGCCTGAGCCTGCTCCTGCCCCTCAAGCCTCCGCCCTTCACCCAGACTTTGCCCTGCTCGACAAAGGCGGCGAAAACGTACTGACATCAGGGAATGCCGTCTCCACCATGCAAACCTGCGGACAATGCCACAACACCGAGTTCATTCAATCGCACGCCTTCCACTCCGACCTCGGGCTTGGCGATTACCAAAACACAACCGACTTCAACGCCAGCCCAGGCACATTCGGCAAATGGGACCCGCTCACCTACCGTTATCTCTCCCAGACTGGTGACGAACTCCTCGACATGTCCACAGCCGAATGGTTGAAACTGAACGGCGCACGTGTCGTCGGCGGTGGACCTGCCGAAACATCCCGTGACGGCAAAGACCTGACCGACCTCAGCCCGAACAAATCCAATCCCGAAACCGCCATCCTCGATGAGAATGGCAAAGTCGCCGCTTGGAATTGGGACGAGTCCGGTACGATGGAAATGAACTGTTTCCTCTGCCACCTCGAAACCCCCAACACCGAAGCGCGCGCATCCTTCATCCAATCCGGCGAATTTGGGAACGCCAACACCGCCACTTTGTTCGGTCTCGATGTCGTTGACTACGATGGCTCTGTATGGACATGGAACCCAACCGCCTTCAACGAATTGAATGAGATCAAATCTGAGGTGTTGAAGATTCAAGATCCCACCAACGCAAACTGCGCGACATGTCATGGCGAAGTCCACGAGAGTCAAGAGCCTCTCATCTACGACGCCTGCAACACAGATTACATCCAAACCGCTACAACGGGGCAGGTTGTTGCATCGCAAAAGATCTCTGCATCAGGCGTCAACCTGAGCGGAAAAAGCGAACTCAACCGCTCGTGGGACATCCACGCCGAACGTCAGTTGCAATGCACCGACTGCCACCACGCGCTCAACAATCCCGCTCATGCCTATCAATCGCAAGGGGACAATCCCGATCATCTCGTCTACGATCCACGCACACTGGAGATCAGCGAGTATCTTGAAAAACCCGACCACAACTTTGCACGCGGCGCGAGCGCTCAATACAACGCAGACCCTGAAACCAAAAGCACCATCAGCCGCTGTGAAACCTGTCACGACACCAACAAGTCGCATGCGGGCTGGCTTCCTTACAATGACCGGCACATGCAGGTAATCGCCTGTGAGACCTGCCACATCCCACAGATGTACGCGCCCGCCTACTCCACCATGGACTGGACCGTCCTGCGCCTCGATGGCTCCGCCCGTTCTGAATGCCGCGGCATCGAAGGCACGAACCCCGTCACTGATCTCGTCACAGGCTTCCAACCCGTGCTCATGCAGCGCACAGATGCGCAAGACGACAAGGTCCTGTTCGCGCCATACAACCTGATCACATCCTTCTTCTGGGTGTACGAAGATACGAACAGCAACATGCGCCCGGTTCGCAAAACGGACCTCGAAACTGTTTACTTCTCGAATGGCAATTACTCCGCTGACATCCTCTCCGCCTTCGACGCGAACAGCGACGGCTCACTCTCCGATGCGGAACTCGTCCTCGACACCACAGCCAAGCAGGATCTCATTGCAGGCAAACTCGGAACGCTTGGTTTGAGCAACGTCCACATCCAGGGACAGGTTCAACCCTACTCCATCAACCACAACGTCGGAGACAGCAAGTCCGCCACGAACGACTGCGAGACCTGCCACAACACCGACTCGCGTGTCACTGAATCGATCCTGCTGGCAGGCTCAGCCCCCGCTGGTATCACGCCCGAATTCGTCAACGGAATCAATGTCACTGCAACAGGAACAATCGTCAGTGAGGATGGAGCGCTTTACTACAGTCCCATCAACGAGAACGACGATACCTACATCTTCGGTCACAACCGCATCGCGTTGATCGATTGGTTCGGCGCAATTCTTTTCCTCGGCACCGTGGCAGGCGTGGCTGGACACGGAACGGTCCGCTTTGTCATCGCCCGCAGACGCGGCATGCCTAAAGTGGAAACAAAGCCCGTTTACATGTACGAAGCGTACGAAAGGTTCTGGCACTGGCTCCAGACCGTCGCTATTGTTATGCTCCTGCTTACGGGACTGGTCATCCATCGTCCTGATCTGTTCGGAGCCTTCGCCTTCCGTAACATTGTGATCGTCCATAATGTTCTGGCGGCACTGCTTGCGATCAACGCATTCGTCTCGATCCTCTGGCACTTCATCAGCGGCGAGATCCAGCAATACATCCCGCACCCCTACGGCTTTATCGACCAGATGATCGCGCAAGCCAAATACTACATCCAGGGCATCTTCAAACACGAACCGCATCCGTTCCACAAATCCAAACAGCGCAAATTCAACCCTCTGCAAATGATCACGTATGTCGGCTTGCTGGGCGTCCTGCTCCCGTTACAGGGAATCACCGGCATCATGATGTGGCTTGTGCAAAAGTTCCCTGCCATCCAAAACTGGTTCGGCGGACTACCCTTCCTTGCCCCATTCCACACGCTGATGGCATGGTTGTTCGCCTCTTTCATTGTCGGGCATGTCTATCTCACCACCACCGGCGCCACTCCGCTCGAAGCGATGCGCGGCATGATCACCGGTTATGAAGAAGTGGAAGTACACGAGCACGAAGAAGAAACAAAAGAAGAAGAGAAATAATTACTCGCGCTGAGCGGAGGACGAAGTCCGCAGACGAAGCACATAGGTTACAACGACGCTTCGACTTCGCCTACGGCTCCGCTCAGCGCAATAAAGGAGAAACAATAATGACAACTGCTCCTGCAACAAAGAAAAGTATTTTCAACCGACCTGAAAAGGCGTACGTCCATCCCTACTTCGGAGGCATGGTGCTGGGAATCGTCCTGTTCCTTGCCCTGGAGACAAAAACCCGATGGACGACTGGATCGTGCCCGTCTTCTTTGGCGCATTGCTCGGTGGGTTCTCTTCGGGCTTCTTCAACGGACGCCTCAAATTCATGACCACCAAGGGACCGAATATCTCAAACCGCACACGCTGGCTGATCGCATTCCTTGGCGGCGTGCTGTTCCTGTATGGTGCACGCATGGCGCGCGGATGTACATCCGGGCAGGCGCTGACAGGCGGCACCACCCTTTCCGCTGGCTCATGGGTGGTCATGTTCGCCATCTTCGGCGGCGCGTACGGGATGGCGTATTTTGTAAGAAAGTTGTGGAACTAAACAATTACCAATTACGAATTACCAATCACAAAGAGTAATTGGTAATTACTGGAGACCCAATATGAACTTCCCTCTCCCTGAATTTATCGCAGTCAGCGCCGCCAACCCGTGGACATACGTACTCTTTGCCGTCATCGGCTTTGCGTTCGGCTTCACCCTTGAAATGTCCGGCTTTGGCGACTCACGCAAACTCGCCGCGCAGTTCTACTTCACCGAGTTGACCGTGCTCAAAGTCATGTTCACCGCCATCGTCACCGCCATGGTTTTGCTCTTTGGCGCAGTCGGACTTGGCATCCTCAACTTCAGCCAGGTATGGGTCAACCCGACCTATCTGTGGTCCGGAATCCTCGGCGGACTCATCATGGGTGTCGGCTTCATCATCGGCGGCTTCTGCCCGACCACATCGCTCGCTTCCGCCTCGACAGGCAAGATCGACGGCATGTTCTTCATGCTCGGCGGCTTCCTCGGCGCATTCCTCTTCGGCGAGACCGAACAGTACTTCACCCAGTGGTACAACAACGCAGGCTACTACGGACGCGTCACGCTCGACCAGGTCTTCAACCTGCCCATCGGCGTTGTCGTTCTGCTCGTCGTCCTCATGGCACTCTTCATGTTCTGGGGCTCCGAACAACTCGAACGCATCGTCGGCAAAAAGGACATGAGCCGCGAACCGAAACTCCGCCTCGTTGGCGCAGGCGCCTTGGTCGTCCTCGCCCTCGCGGTCGTATTCATCGGCTCACCCTCGCTCGAACAAAAATACAATAAACTGACCTTCACCCGCACCGAGACCATTCCGCAACTCGATGGAAAAGATCCCATCGTCAACAAGTACACTTACTCTGCGGACGAGATGCTCGCCAACCGACTGGTCTTCGTCACCCCCGCCGAAGCCTTCAAGGCGCGCTACAACCAGTCCATGAACCCCGTTTATCTCGATGTCCGCTCGGAGGCTGATTACAACCTCTATCATATCGAAGGCGCGGTCAATGTTCCCGCCGAACGCATCGAAGAGATTGTCCCTGTCCTGCTCACAGAGCCGCCTGCCAACTCCGTCTTCATCCTGATGAGCAACGACGAGACCGCCGCGGTCGAATCGTGGAAAACGCTCGTCGCTTCCGGGTTGACAAACTCCTACATCCTCGAAGGCGGAGTCAATAACTGGATCGCCTTCTTCGGCGCAGACGACGAGCCGCTCCAACCCGCCCCGAATCCTGCTCCTGATCAACTGGCTTACATCTTCCCTGCCGCCCTGGGCGACCGCTACGAATCCTGCGATCCCAACCCCATCGAATACGAAAACCTTGAATTCGAAGAAAAGATCAAACTCGAACTCAAGCGCGACAAGAGTGGTGGAGGCTGTGGGTAGAAGTACACACGGAAACAGGTAAACACGTAGACAAAAAGAAGTCCTTGCGGAGATGTTCCGCAAGGACTTCTTTCATCTTTCACCCATCATCTTTTGCTATTGCACCGTGATCGTCACGCTTTCCATTGCGTCACCCGTGAAGGAGGGATTTACCTGCGGGTCGCGCCGCGTGATCGCACTGACCACATCCATCCCGCTGACAACCTGCCCAAAGATGGTATATCCGCCGTTCAAAAATTCCTGCGGACCGAACGTGATGAAGAACTGACTCCCATTCGTATCGCGCCCCGCATTCGCCATGGCAACCACGCCTTCCTTGTCAAAGGTCAGGTCACTGTCTTCGTTGACAAACTCATAGCCAGGACCGCCGCCACCCGTGCCGGTTGGGTCGCCGCCTTGAGCCATAAAGCCTTCCAACACACGGTGGAACGTCACGCCATTGAAATATCCCTTACATGCAAGGAACACAAAGCTATTGACGGTAATGGGCGCCTTGTCAGGATACAACTGAATCACAAACTCGCCGCCTGTCGCCATTTTGACCGTGGCGAAATACTGCTTGGTTTCGTCGATGCGCTGTGGAGGCGTGTTGTACTGTCCTGCCGCGGGAATATCTGCAAAAGCATCACATCCAGTATCTGCTAGCGGAGAAATGGATGTAGCAGTAGATATAACTTCCTGAGTATCGGGAGAAAAAGTACGTGTAATATAATTACACGCCAGCGATGTTGCAGTCAAAATCACAAAAGCAAAATATTTCCGATTCATCATTCGCCTATATCGTTTCTATTAATCCTCAATAATCGTTATGCTTTCAATAACATCCCCCAGATAATCAGGTGCCTGCTCGGGGTCACGGCGCGTAATGCCGTTGACCACATCCATACCTTCAATCACCTGTCCGAAGATGGTGTATCCGCCATCCAATTGAGGCGTTGGTCCAAAGGTGATGAAAAATTGACTCCCATTCGTATCGCGTCCTGCATTTGCCATCGCCATCACCCCGGCTTTATCGAATTTCAAATCGCTGTCTTCATTCTGGAATTGATACCCAGGTCCTCCTCCGCCTGTACCGGTCGGGTCACCACCTTGTGCCATGAAACCTTCCAGCACACGATGGAACGTCACACCGTCAAAATAACCTTCTCGCGCCAGAAACACGAAACTATTTACGGCAAGCGGAGCCTTGTCGGGATAAAGCTCTACAGTGAATTCCCCGCCCTTATCCATCACAAACCTGGCCAAATATTGTTTTGAGGGATCGATTGTCATTGAAGGATATTCGTCATATTGTTTTGGACCTTTGCCGCCCTGACCAGCGAACATCCAACTACCCAGCGCGATCACCAAAAGGACAATGCCTGTGCCTATAATCTGAATGATCCGGGTCTGTCGCGCCTTTCTTTCCGCCTTCAATCTTTCTTCGAGCTTCTTTTTATTTGCCATTTGAAACGTCTCCCGTGGAATATTTTCGTGAACTGAGTCTACAACTTTCCCCGAATTCTAGCATATTCCTGCCAGCCATTTGGTAAATCAGGCGGATGTGTGACCGCGGGTATTATATAATCACGCCATGCAAAAATATTTCCGCAAACAGATCTTTTTGCCGCAGGACCACGGCTCGTGGGTCTTCATTTTCAGCCCGCTGTTGATCGGCTTAATTACAGGAGGTCAATTCACTTTTGCGTCATTGAGCCTCACCGCCGCGGCGATCACAGCGTTCCTCATCCGCCAGCCGGTCACGATCGCAGTCAAAGCCCGTTCGGGCCGCCGCCCAAAAGACGACCTTCCCGCCGCGCTTTTTTGGATTGCAGTCTATGGCGTTATTGCACTGACGGCACTCCTCGGTCTCATCCGCGATGGGTATGCCTTCATCCTGTATCTGGCGCTTCCCGCCATGCCGGTCTTTGCATGGCATTTGTGGCTGGTAAGCCGCCGCGAGGAACGCAGGCAGGCTGGCGTGGAGATCGTCGCCATCGGCGTGCTGTCGCTGGCGGCGCCCGCGGCATATTGGGTCGGCAACACCCAATACGACCCGGCAGGCTGGTGGCTGTGGATTCTCGTCTGGATGCAGGGCGCGGCAAGCATCGTCTACGCGTATCTACGGCTCGAGCAACGGGACCAGACCGAAGTCCCGGAAAGAAGCGGACTGTGGAGGATGGGATTCCGCTCCGCGTTGTACACATCCTTCAACCTCGCTTCATCCCTCGGACTTGGGCTTGTCTCCGTTATTCCGCGCTTTATCTTCATCCCATACTTGGTACAATGGGTGGAGACGTTGTGGGGCATCACCCATCCCGCAGTGGGATGGAAACCCACGCGCATCGGTATCCGCCAGTTGATCGTCAGCACGCTTTGGACGATCCTGTTCATTTTGTTCTGGAGGTAAAAATGGATGAACTCAAATGGGAACTGCTCACCGAAGTGCAGGGACGCTTGGAAGCCGACTTGCTCAAAAGTTATTTCGAAGCGTCGGGCATCGAGATCGAACTATTTCAGGAAGCCGTGGGACATCTCATCTACCCGGTGACGGTGAATGGACTGGGGAAGGTTCAGTTGTTCGTGTCAAAGGAGCAGGCAGAAGGGGCGCGTAAACTTCTGGACGAATACAACAATGCAAAGGAATAAGAAATGAAGAGCACAGTTATTCTGGTGACGAACAACGGCATGGGAAAGGCTGATGAAAAACTGCCTTTGATCCTGTTTGGGAAATACATTGAACTGCTCATGCAAAATGGCGGACTTCCTGCGGCGATCTGCTTTTATACCGATGGGGTGAAACTCGTCTGCGAAGGCTCACTTTTCATCGAACAGCTCCGCAAACTTGAGACCGGCGGTGTCCGCTTGATCGTCTGTTCCACGTGTTTGAGCCATTTCAACCTGAATGAAAAAGTTCAGGTCGGCATCGTCGGGGGAATGGGCGATATCATCGAAGCGCAGATGAAGGCAGAAAAGGTGATCACGCTGTAAAATCTCCGGGAGGGAGACATGAATTTCGATTTGACCGAAGAACAAAAACTCTGGCAAAAGACGGTTCATGATTTTGTTGCAAAGGAAGTGCAACCCAAAGCTCATGAAGTGGACATGACCTATGAATTCAATTGGACAGCCACCCGCAAGATGGGTCCGCTGGGATTGCTGGGATTGAATATCCCGGAGGAATATGGCGGCGCGGAGGTGGATGCCATCAGTGCGGCGGTTGCCATCGAGGAACTCGGCTGGGGATGCGGTTCCACGGCGCTTGCCATCGCCGCCCATAACGGACTTGGCACCACCCCGATTGTCCTG
Organism: Chloroflexota bacterium; assembly: GCA_041302025.1. Lineage (GTDB taxonomy): Bacteria > Chloroflexota > Anaerolineae > Anaerolineales > Villigracilaceae > Defluviilinea. Next base: position 10,472 of record JBFYRY010000132.1, read on the forward strand.
TTCGGAAGCGAAGAACTAAAATCGAAATGGCTTTCACTGGTAGCGAGCGGAAAAAACAAACTCGGGTCGCTGGCGCTCACAGAACCTGGAGCAGGCTCCGATTTGCAGGGAGGTGTCATCACGAAGGCTGTCAAAGACGGGAACGAATGGGTCATCAACGGGGCGAAGATGTGGTGCACAAACGCATCCATCGCGGAGTACATCATCACGCTTGTTCGTACATATCCGGCTGGCGGCTCCCGCTCCTTGAGCATGATCCTTGTCCCAACCAATACGCCGGGACTCACCATCGGTCCCGCCGAAAAGAAAATGGGACTGCACGGCTCCCCCACCCACGCTGTGACGTATGATAACGTGCGCGTACCATTGGGCAATTTGATCGGCGAAGAAGGGAAGGGATTACATCAAACGCTCACCACACTCGATGGCGGACGGATCGGCATCGGTGCGATCTCGGTGGGATTGGCACAAGCCGCGCTCGAACACGCGGTCAATTATGCGAGAGAACGCAAAGCCTTCGGGAAACCGATCGCGCACCAGCAAGCCATCCAATGGATGCTGGCAGATGCCGCCACCGAGATCGAAGCCGCGCGCACCCTGCTCTACAAAGCCGCCTGGCTCAAAGAGCAGGGACGCCCCTACAACAAGGAAGCCGCCATGGCAAAGATGTTCGCCACTGAAATGGCGGAACGCGTCTGCCGGAATGCCATTCAGGTGCATGGCGGATATGGGTATTCGAGCGAATATCCGGTGGAGCGGATCTATCGCGATGCCCGCCTGATGACCATCGGTGAAGGGACGAGCGAGATTCAAAGGCTGGTCATTGCGCGGCATGTGCTGGCGGAGGAGTGAAGTGATATTAAACCCAGTATGGAGGGTTATAATTAACACATGAGGAAATTACGTCCCAGGGTGCGAGCGCTCAAACTGGCGAGAGAAGTCCGCCAACGCCTGACCAAAGAATTGGGGCAATCTGTCCAGGTTATCATGTTTGGCTCACAGGCACGCGGCGACGCGACCAGAGAGTCGGATATTGACCTGCTCGTGATCCTGCCATCCATTGACGTCAAAACAACGCGGCTCGCATCAGACATTGCCTGGGAAGTCGGCTTCGATGCGGGTCGTGTCATTTCCGTTATTCCCGATACAAAAGAACAAATGAAGCGTTTCGCCTTCCTGCCTTTCTATCAGAATATCAAACAGGAAGGGGTGAGAGCATGAAGCAGGATAAGTCCTATAAAAAAGACCTTATTCGATACCGCCTTGATTCCGCACAGGAGATGTTACAGGATGCACGCGTACTGAAAGAAAATGGCGGGAGTCCGGTAAGCATCGTCAATCGCGCCTATTATTCCGTTTTTTACGCCGCGCTTGCCTTGCTGGTTACAGCAGATATTGAACCAAACAAACATACGGGAGTGCTTGCAAAGTTTGATGAATTGTTCGTCCGGCAGGGAATTTTCCCAAAGGAAATGAGCAGAATTATTCACCATGCATTCGACATGCGCCAAGCTGCGGATTATCAAAAGTCAAAAGTAATTACCGCGGAACAAGCTGTTGAAGTTCTGGCTTCAGCTGAGGAGTTTGTCAAAGAAATCGAAAAGAAACTTGCATAGGACGGCAATTTCACGCCTGGGTGACAACCATCGGTGATGGGACGAGTGAGATCCAGAGGCTGGTCATTGCGTGGCATGTGCTGGCAGAGGAATAAATGCAAACGTCCCGAAGGTGTTGATACCTTCGGGACGTTGTAAAGTCAGACAAATTCTCAAGCAGGCTTCGTCACAACCACCCAGGCGCTGGAATCTTCTGCGTGGATGGTCGCATTTTTAAACAGGTCCGCGATCTGTTGAGGGGACAGGAAGTGACTGCGCATCAGGAGCAGTTTCTCAGCCAGAGCGATCAACTTGACGCCGAACGAACGGATATCGGGTTCTTCGATGATGATTCGCCCGCCGGGCTTGAGAACGCGGAACATCTCGTCTGCGGTGGCGGGCTGATGGACTACATGGTGCAGTGCGTCCACCATGATGACGCGCTCGAACGAGTCGCTGGGGAACGGGAGAAATTCAGAGAACGAGCAAACAGGCTGGAGCGTGGCAGGAGGCGTCTGCTTCAACATCCCCATCGAGACATCGGCAATGACAACTTCATCCACGAGGTCGCGCAGGGCAGTCACCACACGTCCGGTGCCGCCGCCCACGTCGAGCAGGCGTCCTTTGACCGGCAGTCCGGCAAGCTCGCGCATTTTTTCCAGCGAGGAGTAGGTCACCCGCGCATAGACGGGAGCGATAATATCGAAATGGTCGAGAGGCATTATTCATCCACCGTGATCAGGTCTTTGATGTCATCGTAGGTATCGGGACCGATCCCCGGCACGTTGATGATATCTTCGGTCGAAAGGAAGAAACCATTCTGCTCGCGATACTCAACGATCTTTTGCGCGGTGGTTGGACCAATGCCCGGAAGCGATTCGAGTTCGAACGTCGAGGCATAGTTGATATTGATGAGGTCCGATGATGGGACGAAGATTTCCTCCGGGGTTGCAATTACCGGCGTGAACCCTTCGACGTAGGGGATATCCAACTGCTCGCCGTCTTCAATCGCCCGCGCGAGGTTGATGCCGGTCTTCTCTGCTTCGGCAAGGAAACCGCCCGCCGCCGAAATGGCATCCTGCACGCGCGCGCCTTCAGGCAGTGCATAGACTCCGGGCCGCGGGACTGCGCCGGTGATATGGATAACAATGGGCTTGTCGGTCGGCACGGGACGCAATGTCACCGCCTCCCCGCTGGGGTTGCGCGCCACCACCCAAATGATGGCGGCGACGAATAAGCCGAATAGAATCCCCGAAACCATGTAGAGTATCGATTTCATATTTTGCATCGGTTCAATTTTACTGCAACTTCATCACGAGAAGCCGCTTCTCCCTGCGCGCCAGAGCAGACACCAGACCCGCCAGTTTGCTGATACGCTGGAAGTAGCGCGGCATTTCTTCTTGGGTAATTCCGCGAAATCTGAACTTTTCATAGAACGGTCCGAGCGACGACTCGCACATCAGGTACAAGGGACGCGAACCGTTCGCCAGTAAATGTTCGACGATCGCGCGCGCGATTCCCTTTCCGCGATGTTCCGGGTACACCGCCAGCGAAGCCAGTTCAAGGATGTCCGCTTGCGCGCCGTGAGGCTTCAACTGACCGCAACCGATCATTTCATCCTGGGCATTTGCCGCCACGACAAAACGCTTCCAATCCAGACCCATCGGGTTGATTCCGGTTAAATGAATCAGGTCTCGTATTTGAGCGGATTCCGTTTCACGCGCGGGACGTAAGATAAAGTTCGTCATCTGGTCTTTTAGTCTTCTGGTCTTCTGGTCACACCAGCCCCGCCGAGACGATGATAATGAATGTCCCAATGAACCAGTGGATGAGGAAGGGATATAAAAAGGACTTTGTCCGATATGCCACCCAGCCGAATGCGAATCCGCCGAAGATGGTCGAAAGCGTCTCCACTTCGGGTTTGCCGATGTGCGCGATCGCAAACGGGACAGCTTGAAGCCACAACGCCTCCGGTCCGAATTTGCGGGCGTACCCAAACAGGATCCAGCCGCGGAAGATGAACTCCCAGCCAATCAGGTCAAGGAAGGTCGTCCACGGAAGTCCTTTGGTGAATGGCTTGTAGTACTCCTGCATGGACGGGTCGCCACTGCCGAGGTAGTAAATGATCGGCGCCATGAACAGGATACCGATGGCAGTGATGGCAAGTCCCGCCTTCCAATCGCCGAGGGCGAAGCCGTATTCTTTTGGGTTTTCGCGGAAGAAAACGAAAATAACGATCAGGGGAATGACGAGATACAAGATCACGCGATCCCAGTATTTGTGGGCGGTGAATTTGTGATAATAGTCCATCATCAACAAGATGGTGGAGATGATCGTAATGGAGACGATTCTCCAGTCAAATTTGAGTTTATCGCCGAGGAGAGTTTTCATAGTGATCAGTCATTAGTGACCGGTTATCAGTGATCAGTAGGGGAAATAGGATCCGTTTCCGTTCGGTCCGAGTAGCTGGGCAATTTTATCCCAATCGCGGGTGAGTTCAAGCCCCCAGTTGAGCAGAAGGAAAAAAACACAGGCGACGCCAATCGTTACAAGGATCCTTCCAGTTATTGATTCCTGCCACCGAACGGACAATGCATTAAATCCGGTTACCCAGAACTGCGCGGCGAGAATGGCAATGTAAGGCACAAGTGCAAGATGGAAGCGATCTTCAGCAAGAATGAATACATGCGGAAGGATGTAACTAATAAACAATAGCCCGAGCAATATATGTTCAGGTTTCCATCGTAAGAGAGATAGTCCCAGGGCGGCGGATGTTGAGATAACTACAAAGGGCAAAAGCAATACCGCTGAGACGGTTAGCAACAGTGGGAGCGGTACAAATCCAAGGATGTTGTTCGAGTAAAAGTACATCAGGACACGTTTTTCGAGACCGAAGAAAAAGCCCAGGCGGTTGACAGCAAGAGGGATGATCCTCTCAGGTTCCGCTTTGATGAATTCGATCGCTTTTTCCGTGCCG
>JBFYRY010000385.1:0-2940 GCA_041302025.1 Chloroflexota bacterium
CCTTCAGCCAAGATGGGAAAATGCTAGCTTCCGGAAGTCAAGACTGGACTATTATTCTTTGGAATGTCGAAACCCAAAAACCGATCAGTCCACCACTTACAGGACATTCAGATATTGTAAGGAACCTCGCCTTCAGCCCAGACGGAAAAGCACTTGCTTCCGCTGGTCTTGAAATCTTCATCATCCTTTGGGATGTTGAAACCCGTCAACCCCTCGGACAACCGCTTATGGGTCATTCAGGTTTTGTATGGGGTATTGCTTTTAGCCCCGATGGAAAAATGCTGGCTTCAGGTAATGAAGACTTCACTGTCATCCTTTGGGATGTAGATCCAAATTCATGGATTACGAATTCCTGCCGGCGCGCTGGGGGCAACTTTACCCGCGCAGAATGGGAACAATATTTTCTTAATGAAGAATATCGTATTACCTGCCCTAAGTAGCTAACAGGTAAATATTCTTAATATTGCTCAAAATAAAAAAAGAAATTTCCAAAACTCGGAGTCCTCGTTTTCAACATCTTCCCCTTTGGACAATATTCTCTGGATTAGAAAGATCGCTTTCCCTCGCGGGAAACACCTGCACCGCGCACGCCTTACCCCCACCACCTTCGGCACCTCCCCCAAATACGACAAGAGAAAATCTGGCTTTGACTCAAAGTTTACATCGTCGGATTTGGGGGAGGCCGGGAGGGGGTCGAATTAGTACCTTCCTCTCTGCACAATACTCTCAGGATTCGCCAACTCCTCCTCCCTCGCCGGGAACACCTGCACCGCGCACGCCTTGAACTCAGGGATCTTCGCCTCGGGGTCGAGCGCGTCGTTCGTCAACAAGTTCGCGGCGGCTTCGGCGAAGTGCCAGGGGATGAACACCACGCCCACCGACGTCTTCTCGGTAACGGTGGCGCGCAAAACAATTTCGCCGCGGCGTGACGTCACACGCACGGGCATGTTATTCGTGATGCCGTGCATCTCCGCGTCCGCGGGGTGCATCTCGACGCGCGCTTCGGGGTACGCCTCATTCAGCGCCGAGTTGCGCGTCATCGTCCCACCGTGCCAGTGTTCGAGCAGGCGCCCCGTCGTCAAAATGAACGGATACTCGTCATCGGCTTGCTCCATCACGGGCACATAATCGAGCACGTGAAATTTTCCGCGCCCGCTTGGGAAGGTCTCGGTGAATAACGTCGGCGTGCCGGGATGGTCCATGCTTGGCACGGGATAGATCAACCCGACCTTTTCGATTCGTTCATACGTCACGCCCGCGTAATCCTTGTTGACGGACGCCATCTCACGCAGGATTTCCTCAGGCGACTCATAATCCCATTTCGCGGATGAAGAACTACGCTTCAATCTACGCTCGAGCCTGCTCGCCAAATCGCAGAGAATTTTCCAGTCTGGACGCGCCAGCCCGCGGGGCGGATGACCCGTCCGCACCCGTTGGACTCGCCTATCCGTGTTGGTGAACGTCCCATCTTTTTCCGCGAACGGAGTCGCAGGCAGGAAGACATCCGCAAACGCGCCCGACTCATTGATGAACAGATCCTGTGCGACGAGAAATTCGAGATGCGTCATGTGCTTGCGCGTCTCGTTGAGATTCGGCTCAGACATCATTGGGTTCTCGCCCATGATATACAACGCCCGCACGCCGCCTTCATGCGCGTGACCGAGAATTTCAGTGGTGGTGAGACCCAGCTTGCGTGAGAGACCACCAGGTTCGATGTTCCATGTTTTTTCCCATTGTGCGGCGTTGGCTTCGTTATCCACGCGCATGTAGCCAGGATAATGGAACGGCATCGCGCCCATGTCGCTCGCGCCCTGCACGTTATTCTGTCCGCGCAACGGATTCAGTCCCGTGCCCTCGCGCCCAATGTGACCCGTGAGAAACGCCAGATGGATGAGCGCCATAGCGCTGGCGGTCCCATGAGAGAGCTGTGAAATACCCATACCCCAATAGATCGCGCCGTTCTTTGCCGTGGCATACATCCGCGCTGCCTTGCGAATATCCTCGGCAGGCACTCCCGAAAGTTCTTCCGCATATTCCGGCGTGAACTTTTCCAACGACTCGACAAAATCTTGAAAACCTTCCGTGCGCTCGGCGACAAAATCGTTGTTCACCAATCCCTCTTTGACAATCACATGCGCCATCGCAGAGAACACCGGCACATTCGTGCCCGGCTTGAGCAGCAGCCACATCTCGGCGAAATCCACCAGGTCAATGCGGCGCGGGTCCACGACGATCATCTTCGCGCCATACTTCTCCACTGCTTCCTTCATCTGCAACGCAATGATGGGATGATTCTCGCCCGTATTCGACCCCGTGACGATAAATACATCATTTTGAATCACCTGCGACGCCGTATTGCTCATCGCTGATGAACCCACCGCCTTTTGCAACGCGACAACGGAACCTGCATGACACAAACGCGTACAGTGATCCACATTGTTCGTGCGGAACTGCGAACGCCACATCTTTTGTAATAGATAATTATCTTCATTCGTCGCCTTGGCACAGCAATACACCGCCATCGCGTCCGAGCCATCGCGTTTGTAAATGCGCGTGAGATTATCGGCGGTGATATTGAGAGCGGTTTCCCAATCCGTTTCCACCCAATCCCAATCGTTGGAGATGTTTGAATGTTCAATCGGCTTGCCAGCTTTACTGACAGCGAAGACCTGTTCGCGTCCATCTGGCTTCGGTTTGCCTTCCAGCAAATATCTCCGGACCAATGGCGTTGTTATGCGCTTGGGATGATAAATAAAGTCATACCCAAAGCGTCCCTTCACGCATAGATTCCCGTGATTGACAGGCGAATCGAACGGCGACGTGACCTTGAAGATGAAGTCATCTTTTACGTGTAACTCCAAATTACATCCCACTCCGCAATACGGACAGGTGGTTGTAACAACCTTGTCCGCAACAACCCGATTCGAATCAAGCTTAACT
>JBFYRY010000133.1:0-10090 GCA_041302025.1 Chloroflexota bacterium
CTCAACTTTTTTCAACCCCTCAACAAAAGAAGGAGCCGCTCCGCGCGACTCCTTCTTTTGTTTTTTATCCAACTCCACCCTTTATTGACGTCCTACCCAGAGTGTTGCGGCAACTGGATTTGCGACGATCAGCATAACTATGTTCTTTTCTCTTATGCCCGAAATAGTTGTTCCCGCAATCATGACCGTTATACGTTGTGCAGTCATCATTTCAACGAGGGGCATGCTGGCGATTGGAAGACCTGCAAGAAATGCAGGAACGATTTTGAGACAGAGATGTATGTCTATTATGGGACAAACGAATACAACTTTGAAAAACTGGAGAACCCGCCAAAGTTCACACCAACACGCTGCGCTAAATGTAAAAAAGTGATCAATCTGGGTACGGATGGTTATTCCATTAGCGCGGGCAAGTACTACTGCATGGAATGTTCTGCCATCAAATGGTGAGCATCTTGAAGCGCGGATGGAAGGTCAGGGCGGGAGAAGGTGTTGACTGAGATGGGTCTAAGGATTGTCCGCTTTGGGAATGATGAAGTTGTGAAGAACCTGTCCACGGTGGTGGGGAAAATTAACGAGCTACTCAAGAAATGAAAAGAGCGACCCGCCGTAGGTCGCTCTTTATGTTATTTGCCAGCCGCCACTTTCTTTTCGGGTATGGCTGAAATCAAAGCGCGTAATGCTTTGTTTACCTGTTCTGCCGAGGTGAAAACCTTCGCAACATCTGGCTCGATCATGACGATCAGAGGCTCATCCTTCATGCGCGCAGCAAAACGGTTCGGCTTCGCTTTTTTGTAGTCAAAGCGATATTCAGAAGCCATTTCCTGAACTTTACGGGGTTTGGTTGTGGGCGTTTTCTTCATAGTCCTTCATTTCCTGACGTGTCGCTGGGCGTGCGCTGATAATTCGAACAGTATCTTCCACTCTCTCTACAAAACATACAAGAAGCATTCTTCGTACTGTAGACATGCCGATGATGATTTCGCGGTGTTCCTGCTCTGAGTGAGCCGTGTCATCAAAGATGAAGGCGAGCGGGTCTTTGAAAACGGTCACTGCTTCATCAAAACTGACGCCGTGTTTTCGAATATTGCTCACAGTTTTTGCAGGATCCCATTCGAATCTCATAAATGTATTTTACCCCAGTTCAAATTAGCAGGAATTACGGTGAATAAGCTGGGAGTCCACTTTCGGAGGCACACCTGCCCTGGCGGGCGGTGCCAGGGGCAAATCATTCAGGGATTCATCGTCGACTTTTATTGTCACCCCGTAAAGATCACACGGGGTCTTCGACCAGGCAGGGCTGGTGGTGGATGTTGATGGGGATGTTCACGACTTGCAACTGGAGGAAGATGAGCAGCGAGAGAAGGCGTTGTCCGCGCTGGGGTTGAGGAACCAGGAAAAACAGAGACGGCAAGACCATGCCGCCTCTGTGCAGTGTGCCAGACATCGAAACATAAAACCAGGATCGCCCCCAGAAGAAATTGGAATTACCCCTCCCTTGGCGCGCGCATCGCGTCCAGTTTCTGGCGCAGTTCGATCTTGCGCTCATCTGCCGCGTGACGGACATCGTTGAAGAAGTTATCACCGCGCGCGCGAATCTCCGTGCGGAGTTGCTCCCCCGACTCGGGAGCCAGCAGTAACGCAATGGTCGAGCCGACCAATCCACCCACCACAACGCCGATCAAAAAGCCAAACATTCTTTTCATATGAGTTCTCCTCTTATGTTCGTCATTGCGAGCCCGAACGAAGGGAGAGGCGAAGCAATCTCTGACACAATAGGGCGGATTGCTTCTCGAAGACTCGCAACAACATGGGATTTCAGACAAAATTATTATAGATGAATTTCCGGTTTTGTGGAATAATGAGCACACCGCGCGTATCCGCATAATGGAACGCGACGGAAAATATATTGAAGCTGTCCGCCGCGGCAACAAGAGGGCGACCGCAACAAACGGCTCCTACCGTATCGGAGGATACCATGTCCACACCTGCACCCGCTTCCATTCACAGCGTCCCTGTGACGCGCAAAAAAGTGACCACGCTCACGCTCCGGCAAAAAAAGGAGCGCGGAGAGATCATCTCCATGCTCACCGCCTACGACTACCCCACCGCCATGGCAATGGATAAGGCTGGCGTCGATTCCATCCTGGTCGGCGATTCGCTGGCGATGGTCGTGCTCGGCTATGAGAACACACTCCCGGTCACAATGGAGGAAATGCTCCATCACTGCCGCGCCGTGGCGCGCGGCGCCAGGAGCGCCCTGCTCGTCGGCGATATGCCCTTCATGTCGTACCAGGTCTCGGTCGAGGAGGCGACGCGCAACGCCGGTCGTTTCCTGCAACAGGGCGGCATGGACGCGGTCAAACTGGAGGGCGGGCGCGAACGCGCCGACGCCATCCGCTCGATCACCGGCGCGGGCATCCCCGTGATGGGACACATCGGGCTGACGCCGCAATCCATCAACCAGCTGGGCGGATTCCGCGCACAGGGCAAGACCGCCATTGCCGCAAAAAGACTCGTGGAAGATGCGCTCCTGCTCGAAGAGGCGGGCTGTTTCAGCATCGTGCTCGAAGCGGTCCCTGCACGGCTGGCAGAACTCATCTCGAAACGGCTCTCCATCCCCACCATCGGCATCGGCGCGGGCGCGGGCTGTGACGGACAGGTGCTGGTCACGCACGATGTGCTCGGTCTCTTCGACCGCTTCACACCGAAGTTCGTCAAGAAATATGCGGACTTCCACGGTGAGATGCAAAAGGTCTTCGCCGATTACATCGAAGACGTGGAGACCAAACGCTTCCCCGCCAGGGAACATACGGTCGAGATGGACGACAAAGAGTGGGAAACGTTGTTGAAGGAAATGAATGTGTAATTCGTAATTGGTAATCGGCATGGAAATGAACGAAGTTACCAATTACCAATTACCCGGGGTTTTGATCGTCGGTACGGGCGCACTCGCCACGTTGTTTGCCGCGCGGTTATCGCAGGCAGGACATGCCGTCACCATGCTCGGCACATGGAAAACAGGGCTGGATGCATTACACGAGAATGGCGCGCGTTTAATCGACTCGAATGGGAACGAACACCGGTTTAAAGTCCATGCCACGGATGACCCGCGCGAATGTGCCGGAGCGAAATATGCGCTGGTGCTGGTCAAAGCCTGGCAGACGGAACGCGCCGCCGGACAGGTAGCCGGATGTTTAGCGGATGATGGACTTGCCCTCACCCTCCAAAACGGACTCGGCAACTACGAGACGCTCGTTCGAAGCCTGGGGCTGGTCCGTGTTGCCCTGGGCGTTACCACGGCTGGAGCGACCCTGCTCGGTCCCGGGTTGGCGAGGGCGGGCGGAGAGGGGATCACATCCATTCAACGGAATCAGGCGGCGGGTGCGATGGAGGCGGCTCTTCGGTCCGCACAGTTCGATGTGCAGGTCGTCGAGGATGCCCAATCCCTGGTCTGGGGGAAACTGGTCGTCAACGCGGCGATCAATCCATTGACTGCTTTGTTGCGCGTCCGGAACGGCGAATTGCTGGAACGTCCCTCTGCGCGCGAGTGGATGGGCAGGCTGGCAACAGAAACCGCACAAACGGCAGGCGCGGAAAAAATCATTTTGCCGTTCGATGATCCCGTTTTCTTTGCGGAAGAGGTGGCGCGGAAAACATCCGCAAACCATTCATCCATGTTGCAGGATGTCCTGAGGAACGCCCCGACCGAGATCGATGCCATATGCGGAGCGGTGGTGCGAGCGGCGCAGAAACACAACATCGAGACACCCGCCAATCGCCTATGCTGGGATTTGGTGAAGGCTCTCACCGGGTAGACTTGCCGGCGGTTTTTCATCTGCAATCATTGCATGGTAAGATTCAGGAAATTAAAAAATTGGAGGTCACTCATGCGAAAGTGGCTTGTATTCATCCTGCTGTTGGGACTGATGATGTTCCCGGCACAGGCAGGCGCCCAGAATGAAATCAAATTTGAAACGCTGGCTGTGGGGTTGTGGTCGGAGTATGACCAGTCGAGCATGTTGGTGATCAATGAGTTCGTGCTATCCAGGGATACACCGGTACCCGCCGTTGTGACAATGCGCTTTCCGAAGGGCGGGAACTTGATGGCGGTGGCGGTGAGCGAGAACGGAGGTTTGTTCAACGCGAACTTCGAGGGTCCCACAGAGCAGGGTAACTGGCAGACGATCAGGATCAACGTGGAATCGTATGATCCCTACCGCGTGGAGTATTACCAGCAATTGACGCGGGACGGGAACAAACGCGAGTTCGAGTATCAATGGTCGGGCGAGTACGCAGTGAAGGACCTGACCGTCAACTTGCTGATCCCGCCGGACAGCGGGAATGTCGTAAGTTCACCGCTCCTGCCCAACCTGGTCAACTCACCGGATGGCGGCATCACCGGTTCGGCATCAAAAAGCGGATTGACCGCAGGGCAATCATTCAACTTCAAACTTGAATACACGCGCGAATCGGATGCGGTCATGAATCCGGGAGATGCGAACAGCGTCCAGCCATCCGAGCCCATCGGACCGGAGACCACAGGACGCGTCTCCATCGACAACATGCCCTACGTGATCGGCGGGGTGGGTGTGGTGCTGATCGTGATCGCGTTGTTCTTTTATTGGCGGTCCACACAAGCCGGCACAGCCGCGCCGCGGCGGCGAAGGCGTCCGCAAAGCGGTGAATCGGAAGGGCAGGCGTACTGCCACGAATGCGGCGCGCGCGCACAAGCCAGCGACCGCTTCTGCCGCACCTGCGGGAGCCGGTTGAGAACGGGCTCTTGATCCATCGGCCGTAGAAAACTAATTCATATGTCATTCTGAGCGACCAACGGGAGCAAAGAATCTCTGTCCCTGGTTGGTTCCCTGACAAACATTTGAGATTCTTCACAAGGATTAAAGAGATGACGGGTGCTGGGCGGCACCCGTCATCTTTTATTCCGTTTCTTCCCCCAATTGCTTAACTGCGTTTACTCGCCTAAAGCTGCCAGAGCCGCATCCAACAGAGCGCTGGCATACTTGGGATTGTGAACGCCCATGGAACCATCTTCCATGATGTAGCCATAGACCCAAATCGGGAAGGCATCGGCTTCAGCAACGCCCTTGGCGGCGATGGGTGAGCCTTCTTCATTGAGCTTGCCGGCTGCGGTCAGGGCGGCTTTCAGTGCATCGAACTTGCCCTGAATTTCGGTCACCTTGCCGTTGACATCGGTATTCTCGGCATCGGCATGGCAAACCACGCAAGCGGAGACTTGCGCTGCGAAGGTATGGCTATCGCCTTCGCCAAGGTGGCAGGTCACGCAGGCGTTTTCCACCATGGTGTAGTGAGCCGCGGGAGCACCAGCGACATCGCCGCCACCACCAACGCCGAGCAGCATGTCAGCCTGGTTGCTGAGGTGCGGGTTGAAGCGTGAGGTCACGTCAATCTGACCGGCAATAACGGCACCGGCGGCATCCTTGGCGGCAAAGTTGGCAAAGTAGCGGCGAGCCTGGTGGCAGTTAACGCAGAGATTGGCAGTACCCTTATCAAAGGTTTCGCCACTGATCACCATGGCAACCGGAGCGACAGTGCGCAGAGCAAAATCCTCTCCAGTGTAGGTGGTGTGGATGGTATGGCAGGTGCGGCAGGTTTGCGGGGTGGCGTCGGGAAGCACGAGACCTTCCGTCTTGGGATAGGTGGCCCAATCCTGACCAGCAGCAACCATGTCAATGAAGGATGAACCCGCATGACAACCGGCGCAGTCTGCACGACCAGCTTCTTCTTCCCAAGCCAAACCAGCGGTACCATGGCGGGACCCTTCCCAAGCATAGATCTTGCCTTCAAGCTTGGCGGTGTCGTTGTGGCACTCTTTGCAGGTTAAATCGGCAACTTCACCGGCAGGGCCGGCGGCACCGGCAGGGCCGGCAGGACCGGCAGGCCCGGCAGGACCCTGTGCGCCTTCAGGACCGGCACAGGCTGTGAACAATACGGCGGCCATGATCAGGGCGCCAAACAAGACGAGCATTTTCTTTGTGAACATTTTACAATTTTCTCCTTTTGGTGGTTTTTCAGACAAATAGACGATTGGTACACTCTTGGGCGATAAGACACCTCCATCGACAAATATTAAGATTTTTGAGTGGTTTTTAAACTCGTCCTAATGTTAATCTAAAGTAAATTATACATGAATAACGGATGTCACACCAGTATTAGATAAATGTAATAGATTTCACAAGATAGGTCTTATTCGACACATCACAGAGACCCGGCTTTCTGCCATTCAAGAATTGCCCCCACCGACCCCAAAAAAAACAAATGCACTCTTCCACTTATTTTTGAAGTTTATCCAAATCATGTAAATGATACGGGATCATCATCAGGAAACCGACAGCGATCGTCACCTGCCCGATCAGCACGCCGCCCGACTGCCAGGGACCGAAGTATGGAACGTTCGGCAGAGATTGGGATCCCAGTCCAAACACATCCGCCATGCCGGTGAAGATTGCGATCACAAAACCGGTGCTGATCAGTCGTAATCCAATGTCGGCGATGATACTGCGTTGTTCCCTGCCCCATAATGCAAGCAGACCAACATACCCGCCCAAACAGATCAGGGCAAGCCCCACCAGGAAGACGGCAATTTGAATAAAACCGACCACGGGGCTTCGGTCCCAGCCGAACCAGCCGGGTTTCGCCCCCACCAAAAAGATGAACAGCCCCACCCCGATCGTGATCAGGCTGAAACGGATGCGTAAATACGAAATGCGGAATGCCGGTTCCATGCTCATGACGGTAAATGCTCCTGTAGAAATCTCAGCCAGTTGCCGCCCAGGACCTTCGCCGCATCGGTTTCGCTGTAGCCGCGCGCGATCAGTCTCGAAGCGATGACCTGCAGGTCGGCGATCGTATCCAATTCGGGCGGTATGGATTGCACACCAAAGCCTCCATCAAAATCGGAGCCAATGGCGGCATGGTTGGAGTTCCCAGCCAGTTGACAGATGTGGTCAATGTGCGCGATCAATACATCGAGCGGCACCTCTTCGCGGCGACTGCCGGACTTTCGTATCCAGCCCGCCTTGAGGAAGGTGTTGAGCGGGATGACGCCGATCACGCCGTTGCGTTCGATCAATCCGCGGATGACGCCATCCGGCAGGTGACGGTTCGTTTCGGACCCTTTCATGAGCGCGGCGCAATTGGAGTGCGTCGCCATGACAGGTCCTTCGTAGCGGTCCAGTGATTCATAGGCGGCGGCTTCGTCCATGTGGCTGAGGTCGAGGATGAAGTTGTATTCCGCCATGGCAGAGATGAGTTTGCGTCCTTCGTCGGTGAGCGGACCGGGGTCGCCGGTGCCGCCGCAGTAACGAGTCCCTGCCCAGGCGAGACCGATGAGCCTCAGCCCCCACTCATACCAGTCGGCGAGTTCATGCGGCGAGCGGATGCCGTCCGCGCCTTCCATGAGGTAGATCATGCCCACGGGGTGGCCGGACTCGGTCTCCTTCAGGGGCTGGGACCAGTGTTCGATAACGGAATCCAGTTCCCTTCTCGAAGCAATGAGGCGGAATTTGTCGGGATGCGAATCCGTCAGTTTGCGGTAGACGTCGATCTGGGCGCGGTACATGCGGTGCGCGGATTCGTAATCCGAATACCAGACCAGGTCCGCGGCCTCCCTGCTTTTGGCGGGCGATGCATACAAGGTCGAAAAGATCACAGCCACCTGCCCGCGTTGATATTCGGGCCAGCCGGTGGTTGCATCGCCATTACGGGCGGGAATATCGGTGCCGGCTTCGAGACGGCGCGTTTCCAGCGCGGAGCGCGTGTAATCGCGCCCGTAGTTGAGGATGTTGAATGCAATATCCTGATGTGAATCGATGATTAAGGACATGACGGTTAAAGAACGTCCCGCTTTTGGGCGGGACGTTTTTGTCATTGGTCAGGCTTCCGGCTGGCTTGCGTTGGTTTCCCCGGTGGCTTCGTCGGAAGCAGTCTCAGCCGCATCGGAACCGAATTCTGCGGTGAGTAATTTGAAATCCTTGTCGGCAAATGCGGCAGAGTCCACTTTGCGGAGGCTCAAGCCGATGCGGTGCTGGTCGGCGTCGATGCGGATGACGCGCAGGCTTTTGACTTCGCCTTCCTTCAGCACTTCCTTCGGATGCTCGATGCGGTGCTCGGAGATCTCGGAGATGTGGATGAGACCTTCGATATCGCCTTCGAGGCGGGCGAAGGCGCCGAATTTGGTCAGGCGGGTGATCACACCCTCGACCAGTTGGCCGACGCTGTACTTCTCGACGCGGGAGCGCCAGGGGTCTTCCTGCAAAGCGCGGATGGAGAGACCGATACGCTTCTTTTCACGGTCGACGTTGATGACCTTGACCTTGACCTCCTGCCCCACTTCGAGCGCTTCGCGCGGGTGGTCAATATGATCCCAGGAAATTTCGGAGAGGTGGACAAGTCCGTCCGCGCCGTTGATATTGATGAATGCGCCGAAATTGGCGAGGCTGGTGACGCGCCCGGTATAGGTCTTGCCTTCCTCGAGTTCCTCGATGACGCGTTCCTTGATGGATTGGCGGGACTCGGTGCTGGCGGCGCGTTCCGAGAGGATGAGGCGGCGGCGTTCGCGGTCCACTTCGACCACACGGACGGAGATCGGCTGACCGATCATTTTCTGCCAGCGTTGTTCGGGCGTATCGCCGGTGGACTGACTACGGCGCAGGGCGCTGATCTGTGAAGAAGGTATAAAACCGCGCAGACCCTCGACGCCGGCGATCAAACCGCCCTTGTTGAAGCCGATGATCTTGCTTTCGATCACTTCATCGTTGGCGAGCAGTTTGTCGACATTCTCCCAGGAGAGTTGTTCCTGTGCGCGCTTTAACGAGAGGACGACATTGCCGTTCGCGTCCTCGGCATTGACCACAAAAACGTGGACTTCCTGCCCGACCTTCAACGCATCGCGTTCATCAGCCGACAGTTGGTCCAATTCACGACCGGAAACAACGCCTTCTGATTTCGCGCCAATGCTGACAAGGATCTGGCTCTGGCCGATGCTTGCGATCATACCTGTGCGGATCTCGCCAGGCTGGGGTAGATCAACACCAAGGTCCTGCTCATTGAGCAAGGACTCCATCGTTTGATTGTTATGATTGGCTTGTTCTCCCTGCTTATCAACATCGCTCCCCTGAGCGGGCAGGGCTTGATTCTGATCTGTCACTTGAGGCTCCAATTAAGAAAAATGTAAGGCGGATTATAAAGGCGATTGTGGAAGTTTGCAACCCTGACTATCGAAACAATCAGGGCTTTCTTAAAGTCAATTGTTTTCCAAACCCAAAGCCCCAAAGAATGTCATGCTGAGCGGAGCGAAGCATCTCTACCACCGAATAAGAGACTCTTCGTCGCCCTATCGGGCTCCTCAGAGTGACATGTCCCGGACTTTGAGAAAGCCATGCCGCGGCATGATAAACGATTGTCACCTTATTGATTCACGCGTTATAATCACTGTTCGGAGTTGACAAATGCCACCTATCTTTCCATTCACAGCCATAGTCGGACAGGAGCGCATGAGACGCGCCCTCATTTTGAACGCCGTTGACACCCGTATCGGCGGTGTATTGATCCGCGGGGAACGTGGCACGGCAAAATCCACTGCCGCGCGCGCGCTTGCCGCGTTGCTTCCCAAAGTCAAAGTTGTGGACGATTGCCGCTTCGGCTGTGACCCCGATAAACCCAACACCTGGTGCACGGAATGCAAGGAGCGCTTTGCCGACAGGAACGTCACTTTGAACCCGGCATCCTGGCGGGCGCAAACCGCGGACTTCTCTACATTGACGAGGTCAACCTGCTCGACGATCATGTGGTGGATGTCCTGCTGGATTCCGCCGCGATGGGCGTGAACATGGTCGAACGCGAAGGCATCTCCTTCACCCACCCCGCCCGCTTCATTCTCGTCGGGACGATGAATCCGGAAGAAGGAGAGTTACGCCCCCAATTGCTGGACCGCTTCGCCCTCTCCGTGGACATCGTGGGGATCCGCGAGGCGCGTGAACGGGTCACCATTATGGAACGCAACCTCAAATTCGAGCAGGACGCAGACGTCTTCCGCCATGAATGGATGCAA
>JBFYRY010000386.1:0-4281 GCA_041302025.1 Chloroflexota bacterium
GATGGAGGCGTACAGCAACCCGGATGAAGTGCGCCCGCAGATCTATGGCTACTCGGACCGGCAAACCAACCTCGTGGACTGGTATCCGTTCATCGTGCCGTATCAACCCGGTGAAGGCTGGATATTGCACAACGCCTGGTACTATGGCGAGCATCTCGTCTACGACCCGGCGGACTTCGATGTGACCATCACCTTCACCGACGGCACGACTCCGCAGGTTGCCTCGTCAGGCGCAGAGGTGCCCGCAGCAACGGCGAACAGCCGTCGCTTTGTGCTGGAGGCGGGGCGCACGTTCGCCTTCTCCATCAGCACCGTTTTCAAAGTCGCACAGCAACAAGTCGGCGGCGTGACCGTCTTCAGTTATTTCTTCGCCTTCTACGATGCGCCCGGTGAAGCCATGTTGCAGACGACCATCGAAGCCTTGCAGGTCTACAGCCAGCGCTTCGGACCGTATCCGCATAAGACGCTCACCGCCGTGCAGGGCGATTTCAACGACGGCATGGAATTCTCGGCGTTCTATTTCATCAGCCGCGATTACTTTAATTTGTATGACGGTACGCCGAAGAATTATCTTGTCATCATCGCCGCGCACGAGACCGCGCACCAGTGGTGGTTCGAGGGCGTCGCGGACGATCAGGCGCTCGAACCCTGGCTTGACGAAACGCTTTGCACCTACAGCGAACGCATTTATTACGAAACCGTCCACCCCGATCTTGTGAAATGGTGGTGGGGCTATCGTTATTTCGAGTTCAAAAATCCCGGCTTTGTGGATACGCCGATCTATGACGGCGGCGGTCAGCGCCCGTACTGGGACAAGGTCTATCTCACCGGCGCGCGTTTCCTCGAGGAACTGCGCACGCGCATCGGCGACGAGACCTTCAACGCCTTTCTCAAGGATTACTACTCTCAATACGCGGGCAAACGCGCCACCACTGCCGATTTCTTCCGCGTCCTGCGCGAGCACACCGCTGCCGATATTTCAGACCTGATGACGAAGTATTTCAAGAATACGTACTAACCCATGTCGTTGCGAGGAGGACGTAGCCCGACGAAGCAACCCCTTCAATAACGAGGAGATTGCTTCGCTCCCTACGGTCGCTCGCAACGACATAAAACTTATATGAAAAAACATTTTCAAGTCTTTATCATTCTCTGCGGATTGATCATCTCCTCCTGCGGGATAGCGCCTTCGGCGCCGGTTCCTCCCACGCTCGTGCTTGTTACCGTTAACCCGAACGCGTTGCCTACGCCGACGCCGTTCCAACCCGTCCCCTTGACTCTGCCCCCGCTCGAATCGCCGACTCTCATCCCAACCTTTACCCCGGAGCCACCGACGGACACGCCGCTCCCAACATTTGCCTTTACCGCGACCGCCCTCATCCCGCCGACCATCCCGCCGCAGACGGCACGCACGCAATACACAATGTTCGCCCTGCTCGATTATGCCGGTCACCAACTCGCCGTGGATGAGACGGTCAAATACACCAACCAGACCGGCGTTGCATTGAACGATCTCGTGCTGGCTGTGGAACCCAATCTGCGATCAGGTTTTTCACTGGAACATATCATCCCGCCCAAATCCAAAGACCATCCCTACGGCTACGACGTGAAACAAGCCAACCTCACGGACTGGTATCCGTTCGTCGCGCCGTATCGGGATGGCTGGCTCTTGCATGACCCGTCCGGTTTGGGAGAGCATCTCGTCTACGATGCGGCGGATTTCGAAGTGAACATCAAAACGACCGGGACGGGCGTCACCATCGCCGCGAGCGGACTGGAGGAATCCAACGGCGAATGGACGCGCTACCGTCTCAGCGGCGGGCGCACGTTCGCCTTCTCAGCCAGCGATCGTTTCTTTATAAGGGAATCAGCCGTCGATACGGTGGTGATCCGCTCTTATTTTTTTGAAGGATATGAAGGCGCGGGTCGGGGCATGTTGAACGCGTCGGTCAAGGCGGTCGGTCTGTTCAAGGACCTGTTCGCGCCGTATCCGTACACGAGTCTGAGCGTGGTCCAATCCGATTTGAACGACGGTCAGGAATATGACGGTCTCGTTTTTCTGGCGACGAAGTTTTACGACGAGTATGGCGGTTCGGAAAAGAGCAATATGGTGGCGATCGGCGTGCACGAGATCGCGCACCAGTGGTGGTTCGGGCTGGTGGGCAATGACCAGGCGCTGGAGCCGTGGCTCGATGAAGCGTTGTGCGTGTACAGCGAAAATCTTTTTTACGAATACATCCACCCGAACTACGGTGACTGGTGGTGGAACTTCCGCGTGAATTATTTCGGTCCCTCGGGCTGGGTGGATACGAACATCTACGAAGGCGGGAGTTTCCGCGGCTATGTCAATGCCGCCTATCTCAACGGCGCGAACTTCATGGATGAGTTACGCTGGCGCATGGGGTTGGGCGACTTTCTGCGCTTCCTCAAAGATTACGCCTCCCGTTACGGTCGCGGTCACGCCACCGCCTCCGATTTCTTCGCCGTGGCGCAACAGAATACCACTGCCGATATTTCGGATTTGGTGAGGGCGTATTTTGAGGGGAAGTATTAGTTAGCTCACGGGCTTGGCGTCGCATTGAGAATAATCAACGGCGGTTCTTCCCAACGACCTTGACTTTGCCTCCAACGCAAGTGATCCACTAATTCCTGGAAGTGTATCGTCCCGCTGAAATACTTTTCCTGCACAGCCAAAGGAAACTGGCGGAGATTCGCAGAAGCAAGCGCTCCCACTACAGATCCATCATCTATAACATAGATTACTACAAGATCTTCCATACCAACTCTGTTACCCCTAATTACCCCGCAAATCGCCCATACATATATTTCATTACCAGACCGTCCCAACAATTCCCACTCACACACAGATTCATCTTGATATAGGTATGAAAGCTGTCTTGCAAGAGCAGTTTGATATTCCCTCCATCTCTCTACTTGAACAAGTTTAGGCATAATCCAAGGGATGGTTGGCTGTGTTGGTTGTGCTGGTAGGAAAGGAAGAACAATCAACGGTGGTTGGTCTGGGTGAGCTCGCCGCCAACGTAATCGATCTTCGTGTTCTTGGGAGAATATCGCCATATGACTAAAAATTGTCTCTTGTATATCTGAGGGAAACATGCGGCGAATATCAGGACCATAAGAAGATCCCCCTCCAGGAATCTCCGCACTCTCTACAGAGCCATCCGTTCCGAGATGGATTACAGCAGGAATTGATGCAGAAGAAGGTCCAGCAGAATAAGTACCTGTGCAATATGCATATACATAAACTTCCTGATTCGCTTGTCCTAAGATCACCCACTCACATACAGCCTCTTCTGGCTGAAAGTAGGATCTGAAAAAAGATTTGGCTAAGGCTTCCTCGTACTCATTCCACCGTTCCACTTGAATGGCATCTGGCGTCAAAAAAGGGATGATCGACTCTGTCGGTAATGGAGACGGAGTAATTGGCAGTGGAGATGGAGTGAGGGTAATAGATATTACTGTTGAAGTGGGAATGGGCGTCGCGGAGACAATGATAGGGATTGGTGTCTCCGTTGGCAGAGTAACAGTTTGCCTACCGCAAGCAGCCAGGAAACCGAGAAAAAAGTTCAAGAAACATCTGCGCAAAGTTTTTACTATCATTGAAGGGTCTCCGTGCTGGTCGAGGATGCAGATGTACATTTATAAAACGTAAACCGTCTGTGATTTGTTCTCGTCCTCGACCATGTATGATTTAGAGGGTATCTTTCGGCGTTTCCGATTTCTTCGCCGTGGCGCAACAGAATACTACTGCCGACATTTCGGATTTGATGGGAGCGTATTTCAAGGGAAGTTATCAGGAATTGTCTGAAGTTCTTTCTCCTTCAGCGTTCCTCTCGCGATTCTTTTCCTCCATCAACGCCTTCATCAGTCCCCTGCCTTTGTACTTTCCGCGCAAAGGCGTAAGGATGATCCGCCTCGTCACCGCATCCACATCCACTTGAAGGAATGCTCCATCTTTGATCCCCAGTTGTTTGCGGATTCCGGCAGGGATGGTAATCTGTCCTTTTGAGTTGGCAACCGTTTCCATCGCTTATTTTCCTTTCGGGAGTCAAGGGGATTAGACCAAAAACAAAAGGGTAAGTCAAGCGACAACATCCCAACTTTTCATTCTCTGGTACAATCCCGCCCCGTTTGGAGAATTTGCATGGAACTTGAATATAGCTATATCGAAACCAATGGAATCCGCTTGCATGTCGCGCAGGCGGGACCGAAAAGCGGAATACCCGTTGTGCTCCTGCACGGCTTTCCTGAATTTTGGTA
>JBFYRY010000134.1:0-10536 GCA_041302025.1 Chloroflexota bacterium
GCCAAAAGGTGCCCATGCTACCGTCGATTTTGAATAAACTGATACGACTTTATGAGACTTTCTACTGTTCAAACTGATACGACTTAATGAGACTCAACAAGACAGTCTTCTTAAAAACCCAACACTTGAAAGATTGGCTGATCAGTATCTTTGACTCTGTGTCTCCGTGGTTCACAAATTTTGAGGTAACTTATTGGACTTTTGACAAATTGAACGAACCTTGATTACGAAACAGAACAAGGGAACACCTTAACAACCCTATAAACGAACCGAGTTTGTTCAGGCAAATGCTTTTTTCATCACTGGTTGGCGGCTTCTCGGGCTGAGTTTTGCACCTTTACGCCTGCCCGGGGATTTACCTCGGGGTTTGGGCGCAGGAGCCGGTGTCCCAATCTGTCGAATAATTCGGCTCATGTCGTGCAACACCATCGCCGGGGAGGGCTGTTTATCCACTGGCGAAGGAAGATACTGTTCCCAGGGACGTGGCAGATGAGAGGCCGCATCGTTTGCTGCCCAAAGCTGGAGATACGCCAGCGCGACCAGCCGCCACCAGTGCTCTTCATGTTGATTGTCGGGTGTCTGGAACTTGTCGAGCAGGAGTCTCTGTTTGCTAAAGCGAAAGAAATGTTCCAGATCATAACGTTGCAGATAGGCTTTGTAGATGTCGAGCAAAGACAATTCCATGCGCCGCTCACCCATCACGATCAACCAGAGCGGCTTCTGAAACAAGGCTTCCCCCTTTTGGTTGTACCAATGGATATTCACCAACGTAAATGGGCGCTGGCGCATCGGACACCCTTTGCCACCACGCATCAGCACGTTCTGCCAGGCTTGGATTTCAACCCGATACGTTACTTTCTTGTGGCTGACGAAAGTGGTTTCGGCGACTTGATCAGGCGCACCCCAAGTTTCGGGTTCTTTCAAACGAAGGGGGGCCGTACCAGATCGGGTATCCCTTTTCAGCAGATTTATTGTCTGGCACAGGTTGGCGATAGAAAGTACGTGTTCCCCTGGCTCGTGTAATCGTAACCAGATTGGTGTGCTCCCGATTAGCATTCAAGTAGGCTGGTTTGCTATAGGCGCTGTCTGCCACTTCCACGCAGAAGGCTTCCCCAAAGGGCAAGTCCTTATCTGTCAGCAAGTCGCTCAGTTGTTTTGCCGCCACCATCTCCTTGTTTGCCTGACGCGCTACCCGTTGCATAACTAGCGGTACTACCCAATTGCCCGTCTTGGGCGAAGCCTGTTCTGGCAACCACGCCCAGAACGAGTATTGATGTCCGATGGCAATTGGCTTGTTGCCTTTGATGGTGTTGGGTTGATAGACAAAGCCTCGATCAGGCAAGGTGCCTGCAAAGGGCCGTGGAGCCGAGGTCACGTCGGTGGCTAGCAAATGGAATTTCCGTTTCGTTGGCGTACCTATGGTCTGGCAAGCCAAACCGGCCAGTTTCTGATCTGCCAGGGCGTTCACTAGCCTTTGAGTATCGATTCTATCTGATTCAACTCATCCACGCCAAACTTCAAATTGTTCAACGCGGCGAGGCTGTCTTCGAGTTGCTTTACACTGCTGGCGCCGATCAACGCGGATGTCACGGCAGGTTTGCGTAGAACCCAGGCGATCGCCATTTGCGCGAGGGTTTGTCCGCGTGACTGCGCGAGTTCGTTGAGTTGTTTTACTTTGGGAAGGTTCGCTTTCACGTCATCGGGCGTGAGCCACACGCGTTCGGTCTTGGTGGCGCGGGCTCCAGCGGGGATTCCGTTCAGGTAACGGTCGGTCAGCTGTCCCTGCGCAAGAGGCGAGAAGACGATGCATCCGATCCCTTCCTCGACAAGCACATCCAGCAATCCGTTTTCGACCCAGCGGTCGAACATGTTGTAGGATGGCTGGTGGATGAGGCAGGGAGTTCCCAGCTTGCGCAGGATGTCGGATGCACGCCGCGTCATTTCGGGACTGTAGGATGAGATGCCGGCATAGAGAGCCTTGCCCTGTCTGACGGCGGAGTCGAGCGCGCCCATCGTCTCTTCGAGCGGCGTCTCGGGGTCGAAGCGGTGACTGTAGAAGATGTCCACGTACTCGAGCCCCATGCGCTTGAGGGACTGATCGAGGCTGGCGAGCATGTATTTGCGCGAACCCCATTCGCCATAAGGACCCTGCCACATGTCGTAGCCCGCCTTGGTAGAGACAATGAGTTCGTCGCGGTAGGGACGGAAATCCTGGCGATACAGTTCACCGAAGGTGACTTCCGCCGAACCAGGCGGCGGACCGTAGTTGTTGGCAAGATCGAAGTGCGTGACGCCCATATCGAAGGCGCGGCGCGCGATGGCGCGACCATTCTCGATGTTGTCGCGTCCGCCGAAGTTGTACCACCAGCCGAGCGAGATGGCAGGGAGTTTGAGTCCGCTGTTGCCGGTGCGGTTGTAGGTCATGGAGTTATAACGGGTGTCTGAAGCAAGGTAGGGCATTGTATTTTCCTTTTTGATTTGTATGGGACGCGGATTTTTTTCTGAACTTTCCGCGTTATTCCGCGCTCGTCCGCGTCCCATTTATTGTTCGATAGATTCCATTATAAAGTGAATCAACCGATACTCTTTCGTAGCGGCATCCAGTTGCTCATCATTCACTTTCTTTGGGTTGACTCCAAACAACGGACCGGCAAATCCCGACCCGATGATGACCTGTCTCATCAGGAACACGCGCTTCGGTGAATCAGAAACATCTTCTGCGTTGGCTTTTCTTTTTCCCTCTGGAAGCCATATCTCGACATTCGGATTGGCTTTCATATTTTTATACCAATCCGAAATGGAGCCAAACCCCGCCGTGCAATAGACTTCGCCATCCACAACCGCGTAATTGACCGGGGTGAGATATTCCCTGCCGGATTTCCTTCCGCGATGTTTGATGACCATGATGCGCCCGCTCACCGAGGGCATGATGTTCATTGTCCATCCCAGTCCGATTCTCAACATGAAGACCATGAAAGGATTCATTGCATGAAAGAACCTTCGCAGGGTATTCAACTGTTTTGGCGTAAAGTTTGCAACATCCATGTTCCCTCCCGATCCCTGTTCACTGATTACTGATCACTATTCACCACTCACTATTCCCTTCCCTAAAACTTCCACTTCTTCAACACATCCATCGCTTTGTAATGGGTCAGGTCCAGTTCCAGCGGTGTGATTGATACGTATCCTTCCTTAAGCGCGCCGAAGTCGGTACCGGGTTCGTTGACGCCGGTGGGATACTCACCGCCGATCCAGAAGTAAGGCTTGCCGCGCGGGTCGACACGTTCGTCGAGCGCATCGCGGTAGACACGCAGTCCCTGGCGCGTGATCATGTATCCCTTGAGTTCATGTTCCTTGAGATACGGCACATTGACATTCAGCACCACACCTTCGGGCAGTCCATCTGCGATGACCTGTTCCGCCACGTGTCGTCCCACAATGGCGGCAGTGGAATAATCCAGCGCGCCTTTGAATCCTTCAGGGGAGTCAAGCGAAACGGCAATGCCTTTCACGCCCGCGATGACCGCTTCCATCGCGGCGGTGACGGTGCCAGAGTATGTGACATCATGCCCGATATTGGCGTTGGGATTGATTCCCGAGACCACCAGGTCCACTTCGTCTTCAAGATAGCCCAGC
Source organism: Chloroflexota bacterium (assembly GCA_041302025.1). Classification (GTDB taxonomy): domain Bacteria; phylum Chloroflexota; class Anaerolineae; order Anaerolineales; family Villigracilaceae; genus Defluviilinea. The sequence goes on from JBFYRY010000134.1 coordinate 3,637, forward strand.
AACGGGATCGCGACACAATCCGAGGGCGCACCGTCGGAAGCAAAGGCGGAAGTGCCATCGGCGAGCAGGACTTCCCTCACGCGCAAGGGACGGTCCATCGTTTTCACATGTCCCGAAGCCGACCAGTTGCGGTCCGGCGCGAAGACGGTCACTTTGCCGAGTTTGCGCATTTCCTGCGCGAGGGAGAGCAGTCCGGGGGCAGTTACGCCGTCGTCGTTGGTTACGAGGATATGCATGGGGAGATTTCCGATTTTGGATTGGTAATTGGTGATTGGTAATTGCATGATGATTATAACGCTCTCCTTGTATAATTCTCCTCATGCGTGGCATACTACTCACTGGTCACTGGTTACTGATCACTGTTCACTACTCACTGCTCACCGCCATCTGCCTTCTGGCATCCTCCTGCATCCCCACTCCTCAAGCCCCTCTCACAACATCCATCCTCCTCTACCGCTTCGACCCATCCGCCTTCATCGAGTATTCTGCGGACTTTCAACCCGTAAAAGAGATTCCCTTTTCCATTCCCCCCTCCTGTGGACTCAACAACACGTTCGCCGCACCGGTCGGGACGACTCTTGCCGTTGAGTTGAACTGTCCCAACGGGCAGACGGTTCTCTTTCTGGATGCTTCGACTTCGCTCAGCACAGGCTCTGGTTCCATTACCCAACCCGTGACCGACTCGGACAGTCACTTTCTGGCATGGACCAGCGACGGAGAAGCCGCCTATCTCAAAGTCGATTCGCTCGGAAGCCCGGAGATCATCCGCGTGTATACCGACGGCGAGAGAGAGATTCTTGCCGTCAACGAATTTACCTACGACCTTGCCGCCAAACCGGACTCGTCCGATTTCACCTTCACCTTCTCGCGCGGACTGGGCTACGGCAGTGAGTTATATCTTGCCAGACATGACGGACGCGTCACGCAGTTGCTGTATGCCGATCAATATAACTATATTTCCTTCGCGCGCTGGTCGCCGGATGGCAAACAGATCGCGTTTATCAAAACGCCCGATTCACAGATACCCTTCACTGTGGGCGAACTGTGGGTGATGGACTCGGACGGCTCGAACCCGCGCAAACTCGCGGATGCCGATGCCGGTCATGGATTCGCGGCGAACTGGTCGCCGGATGGGACACAGATCGCGTTTGTCGTGCGGGAGAATCCCGAAGACAAATCTGCTGACCAGAACAGTGACGTGTTGATCAGCAATATTTATATTATTGAAGTGGAAAGCGCTGCCCTGAGTTCGTCGAAGGGTGGAAAGTGGACACAGGTGACATATCTCACAGAAGGTCGCGTCGAGACTCCGCACTGGTCACCGGACGGGAACACTTTGGCTTTTACCGTAGTCATAAATGGTAGAATGGAAGTGCAGATTGCAGACGCGGTGACAGGGGAGGTTCGGTCCCTTATAACGGAACCAGCCTGTTGTCCCGCGTGGATGCGAAAGTGAGTCCCGAATGATCCGGCGAATCATCCTTATCCTGGTCCTGTCTTTACTCATAACCTCCTGCGGCGGTGCGGCTCCTGCGGCAACCGAAGCGCCTGCCGTGCAGGAAACCGCCGCGACAGAAGCGCCCATCCAGCCCTTCTCAGCGGATACTGCCCCGTTGGAAACGCCGACCGCCGAGCCTTCGCAGACCCTGCCCCCCGAACCGACTCTCACACCTTCGATCACTCCCACCGAAACGCCCCTGCCCCCGCTTGAACTGCCGACCGAAGCCGTGAACGCGCCAGCCCTGATGGTGTGGGACGGCGCGCCGACCTATCTCGGCGATTCGACCCCCGGCTATTCCTTCCGAGTCACATACAACCCCGATATCTGGGCGCTCACTGCCGACCAGTTCGGCTATCCCGCCATCGGGAATCGAAATATCGAATACTGCGTGATCTCCGTCACATCGGGGCGCGGACTGCCCGCCAATGTCACCGTCGAACACGATGTTTTATACACGGGTTCGCTGGCGCTCGATGTCGGCATGGGATATGAAAATGGAGTGCTTAAATTTGTCACCTACACCGGAGGCGACGGGATCATCATCACCGCCTTCGAAGTATCGTTCCAGGAGCAGAGCGAGACCTGCATCGCGGATGCCGTGACGGTTCTTTCCACGCTCCGGTCTGTTCCCGTTTCACAAGCCACACCCCAACCTTGATGTAAAATAGATGACAGTCACTTTTAAAGTGACTGTCATCTCTACATGAAACCCGTGACCCGCTCTCTCAAACACGCCCTCACACTTCTCATCCTCAGTCTTGTCATGCTGGGGGTTCGCGGCGCGTCCGCAGAAAAAGCGGAGATGCCTCCGCAGGCGATCGCGCCGTTCTTATATCCGCCGTATCCCGGCAACGCATCACAGGAATCCGTCTTCGACCATTCCTCCCCCACCTACACCTACGATTTCAAGGTCATCGCCTACACGGGCGACAAGGCAAACAAGAACTGTCCATCTCCCGCGCCAGCCGGAACGCCCCCGCCCCAGCCGGGAGTGTGCAACGCGGGCGCGGGCGGATACTGGTCCTACAGCCTCGGCGACTGGATGTACTACGACGGTCACGATGGTGTGGACTATGGCATTTCCTATCGTCCCCTCTATGCCGCGGCGGATGCCGACCGCGTTGTCTACGCCGGGTGGAACGACCCGCAGAACCACCAAAGCGGACTCGGTATCTACGTCAAACTGCACCACTCGAACGGATACTTCACCGCCTACGGTCACATGAGCGCCATCGCCGTGCAGGCCTGCTCGCCGAACGGTTGTACCTTTATCCCGCATGGAGAGATGTTGGGCATCAGCGGCACCACCGGCAACTCGTCGGGACCGCACCTGCACTTCCTCGTCAAGAATCCCTCCGATGTGCCGGTCGATCCGTACGGCTGGAAGGCAAGTGGAGCCAGCCCGTATATCGCCCAGCAAAAAGAATCGTTGTGGGTCGCTTATCCAAAGCTTGAGTATTATGGCGCGAAGGTCTATCCCTCCGGCGATGCGCTCGCCTATCCGCCCAAGCCTGCCACCGGCATCATCATCGACGATAGTTCCCTGCCCTTCGATGAAACACCCGATGGCTGTTGGGCGCAGATCGACGCGGGCAGTGCGCAGAACGGGCGCATGAGTTACGTCAAGCCGCGCAACACCACGCAGACCTGTTCCGGCAAATGGATCTTCCCACAAGGCTCCAACGATGGCTCCTATGCCGTCTACGTCCGCATCCCCGCCACCAAAGCCACATCCGAAGGCGCGGTCTACACCATCCGCCACGCAGGCAGGAACGACCAGGTCGTCCTCAACCAATCGGTCTTCCCGAACATCTACTACGTCACCGACGGCTGGGTGTATGTTGGCAAATACACTTTCACTGGCGCGGGAGACGAATACGTCGAGTTGACAAACCGGACCCAGGACCAGGACCTGAATATCGGAAACCTGTTCCTCGGCGCGGACGCGATCCGATTCGTTTTCATCGGCGACACGACTCCCACCCCGCCCGGACCTGTCACCGTAACCCCGACCACCACCCCAACCAAAACACCGACACCAACATTGTCGCTGACCCCCACCGTTACCCGCACCCCGACGATCACGCCCTCGCCCACTGTGACACGCACACCGACCGTCACACGCACCCCGACCAACTCCCGCACACCCACGGTCACGCGCACGCCGACCCGTACCCCCACGGGCACACTCTCCCGCACGCCGACCTCCACTCGCACCGCCACACGGACACCGTTGCCCACCGCCACGCCGTTGTATAAACTCATCAACGTGTATTTTGTGAACAAGACGCGCTACACTGCCAACACCCCTCCGTTCGAGGTGAGCGGCGTCCGTTGGGCGCGCACCAACGCGCTGGCAAAGACCGCCCTCGATGAATATTTCAAGGGTCCCGGCTCCACCGAAAAGTGGTCATACGGCTACATCGGCGTCTACAACGGCTTCACTGGCTACAGCAAATTCGAAGTGACCGACGGCATTGCGCATGTTTATCTCAAAGGCGCCTGCACATCCGAAGGCAAAACATTCAACATCACCGACCTCATCAACTTGAACCTCAAGCAATTCCCCGGGATCCAGTTCGTGAAGGTCTACGACGCGGCGGGTCAAACACAGAACCCCGATGGCTTGAGCGATTCTGAACCGATCTGTCTCTCGCCCTCTTACACGCCTCCGCCGACAATCACGATCACCCCATCCCCCACGCGCACACCCACGCGGACACCTGTCCCCACCAGCACGCGTCCGCCCACCGCCACGCCCTTATGGATAAAGGTGAATGTATTCTTTGTAAGCAAGAGTCTCTATGAAGCCAACACGCCGCCGTTTGAAGTGGCTGGTGTCCGTTGGGCGCGCACCAACGCGCTGGCAAAGACCGTGCTCGATGAATACTTCAAAGGTCCCGGCTCCACCGAAAAATACACCTACCGCTGGATCGCCCTCTACAACGGCTTCACCGGCTACAGCAAATTCGAGGTTGTCAACGGTGTTGCGAGCGTCTACCTCAAAGGTACCTGCGACCGCGCCGGTGCAACGTATACTATTGCAGACCTCTTGACTTACAATCTCAAACGATTCCCCGAAATAAAATTCGTCAAGATCTACGATGAGAACGGCATCACCCAAGATCCCACCGGCTTAAGCGATTCCATCCCCGCCTGCCTGCAACCTTAGATCGGGCAAGTCGAACAGCACTTCACCACAGAGCGCACAGAGTCCACGGAGAAAACCCTTTAGAATCTCTGTGCTCTCCGTGATCTCTGTGGTGAAATTTTTATCTCTTGCAAAAGGATTTTACGGATAAGTTACCTATGCCCCTCGCCTCTCTTCTGGATCTCTGGAAACGTGACGCAGACACCGCGCCCAATCTTGTCGCCTGGCAAACGCTCCCACCGCGCCCCGCACAGACGCATCCCTTCCCGGATGACCTGCCTGCTCCCGTTAAACAGACTCTCGTCGCCGCCGGGATTCACTCCCTTTACTCGCATCAACTCGAAGCATGGATTCACTCCCGCGCTGGCGAGAACATCATCCTCTCCACCGGCACAGCCTCCGGCAAGACACTCGCCTTCAATCTGCCGGTCTTTGCCGAACTTATCGCAAATCCAAATTCCCGCGCTCTCTATCTCTTCCCTACAAAAGCCCTTGCACAAGATCAGTTATCAGTTATCAGTCAACAGTTATCGGTCTTGCAGTCACTGATCACTGATAACTGTTCACTGTCCACAGGCATCTACGATGGCGACACCCCCTCCGCAAACCGTCCCGCCATCCGCAGTAAATCCCGCATCGTCCTCACCAATCCCGATATGCTCCACACGGGAATCCTGCCGCACCATACCAACTGGCTGGAGTTCTTCTCAAATCTCAAATACATCATCATTGACGAAGCCCACACCTATCGCGGAGTCTTCGGCTCGCATGTGGCAAACGTGATTCGCAGGATCAAACGCGTTGCCAATTCCTACGGAAGTAAGCCAAAATTCATTCTGGCTTCCGCCACCATCGGCAACCCGAAACAACTCGCCGAAAAACTCATCGAGGAACCCGTCACGCTGATTGACAACGACGGCTCCGCCCGCGGACCGCGTCACTTCCTCATCTATAATCCACCGCTAACGGACAAAGCGCTTGGCTTGCGGAAATCCTCCCTGCTGGAAGGCGTGCGGCTGGCAGGAGAATTAATCAACAGCAATGTTCAAACGGTGGTATTTGCGCGGTCCAGAAGAAGCGTGGAAATCATCCTGCGTTATTTACAAGGCGAACTAACCCCAGACTCAAGCATTGAAGCGCCGCTGATCCCTTACGAGTCACTGCCCAACAACCCTCGATCTTTCGTTCGCGGGTATCGCAGTGGATATTTACCGACCCAGCGAAGAGAAATCGAAAAGGGACTGCGCGACGGCACGATCAAGACCGTCGTGGCGACGAACGCCCTCGAACTGGGAATCGATATCGGCGGGTTGGGTGCGGCGATCCTCGTCGGCTACCCGGGAACTGTCGCTTCAGCGAGACAGCAGGCGGGTCGGGCGGGACGCGGACTCGAATCCGCTGTGGCGGTGCTGGTGGCGTCGGCGAGTCCTTGATCCTGCTCGAACATTTGCGCTGCGCCATGTTCGAACTGCCGTTCCAAAAGGGCGAAGGCTTCGGCTTACTGCCCGGCGAAACCGTGGACGAGTTCCTTCACTTTCTACTTTCCAACGGCGAAGCCCATCTCTCGAACGAAAAATATTTTTGGATGGCAGACTCGTATCCCGCCGCGAACATTTCACTGCGTTCGGCTTCCCCGCAGGGAGTTGTATTACAGGCAACGACCGAAGACACTTCGACTTCGCTCAGTGCAGGCTCTCGACCGTGGACGGTGGGAACCGTCGATGGCGAAAGCGCATTATGGATGGTGCATCCCGGCGCGATTTATTTGCATGAGGCACAGCAATATTTTGTAAAGGAACTGAATCTCGAAGACCATATTGCATACCTGAAGCCCATCGAAAGCGATTACTACACCGAACCGTTACAAGGCACGACCGTCGAAGTATTGTCCACAACGACCCAATCTGTGCAAACGTCACCTGCCACTCATGACCCGTCACTCACAAAAGCTTGGGGTGAATTGAAAGTGACAACGCAAGTGACCGGTTTCCGCAAGCGGCGCTGGTACACCCACGAAAATTTGGGAGAGGAACCGCTGGACCTGCCTCCCACCGACCTGCAGACGACCGGCTACTGGCTTTCCCTTTCCGAAGAGACGGTCACGCGTCTGCGCGAAGCCGGAGCCTGGACCAACGACCCGAACGACTATGGTCCCGGCTGGGGGAAAATTCGCGAGCGTGTCCGCGCGCGAGACGGCTACAAATGTCAGGTGTGCGGAACGCCCGAAGGCGCGCGCCAGCATGACGTG
>JBFYRY010000387.1:0-2918 GCA_041302025.1 Chloroflexota bacterium
GCGTTGATGCGGCGATACCCGCCTGCCCAATCTGAATGCTCGCCGAATAAACAGATCCGCCCTGGAACAAAAATTTTCATGATGAATGTCCTTGTTGTGGAATGATACAAGTGTAGTCGTGCCGAGGATGGGAGTCAATATAGTTTTGCGATATTTTAAATTGCCCCTTGACGGATTTTCGAATCGTCCTATAATCGGGCGAAATATCCAGAGCCAGATGAACATATTCTCCCTCTCCCTTATTGTCGTCCTTCTTGCGGTCCTTATTATTAAGGATCTATTTGTGGTTAGGATGGCAAAAGTGAGAGTGAAAAAATAACACTCAAGGTCAACGCAAAGAGCCGCCCTAACCACGGGCGGCTTTTTTGTTATCTCGACCTCACCCCCGGCCCCTCTCCTGAAAGGAGAGGGGAGTCAGAATGGAGAACCATGCGATCAGATACAGTCAAGAAGGGTTTTGATAAAGCACCGCACCGTGCACTGTTGCGCGCCACAGGTTTGCAGGATGGGGATTTCAATAAGCCGTTCGTTGCCATTGTTAATTCTTATGTGGATGTTGTCCCTGGGCATGTGCATTTGCAGGAGTTCGGCAAACTAGTGAAGGACGCTGTCCGTGCAGCGGGCGGTGTGCCGTTCGAGTTCAATACCATCGGTGTGGACGACGGCATTGCGATGGGTCACATGGGGATGAAGTACTCGCTTCCTTCGCGTGAACTGATCGCGGACTGCGTCGAGACCATGATCGAAGCGCATCGATTTGACGCGATGGTCTGCATCCCAAACTGCGACAAGATCGTGCCGGGCATGTTGCTGGCCGCGATGCGTGTGAATGTGCCGACCATCTTTGTCTCTGGCGGTGCGATGAAAGCGGGGATGACCCCCGAAGGCGAGACGATCGACCTGATCTCCGTCTTTGAAGGAGTCGGTGCCTATTCAGCGGGGAAAATCGACGAAAAGCGCCTCTCGATTCTAGAAAGATTTGCGTGCCCATCCTGCGGCTCGTGCTCCGGGATGTTTACTGCGAACTCCATGAACTGTCTCATGGAAGTGCTCGGTCTGGCGTTACCGTATAACGGGTCCGCGTTGGCGAAGACTCCCGAGCGTGAAGCGTTGGCGAAGGCAGCCGCCACTCAGATCATGACCTTGATCGAACGCGATATCAAGCCGCGCGACATTGTCACCGCCGAAGCAATCGATGATGCCTTTGCATTAGATATGGCGATGGGTGGATCATCGAACACCGTGCTGCACACGTTGGCATTGGCGAACGAAGCGGGTGTGGACTATCCGCTGGAACGCATCAACTCCGTGGCGGATAAGGTGCCGCACATCTGCAAGGTGAGCCCCGCTGGCAAGTGGCATATGGAAGATGTGCATCGTGCAGGCGGCATCCCTGCGATATTGAACGAGATCCAATGGGGGACGGGTATGTTGCATTTTGACCGGTTGACAGTGACAGGCAAGACACTGGGAGAATCCATTCAAGGCAAAGACATCAAAGACGAAGAAGTGATTCGACGGTATGACAATGCCCATTCGAAGCGCGGCGGGTTGGCGATCTTATTTGGCAATCTTGCTCCTAATGGCGCGGTGGTCAAAGTGGGCGGTGTGAGCGAAGCCATGATGAAGTTTGAAGGTCCGGCTGTGATCTTTGAATCGCAGGATGAAGCGATGGCTGGCATCCTGGCGGGTAAGGTCAAAGCCGGTGATTGTGTCGTCGTCCGATACGAAGGCCCGAAGGGTGGGCCGGGGATGCAGGAGATGCTTTCGCCCACGTCCGCGATCATGGGGCAGGGACTTGGCGACAAGGTCGCGTTGATCACAGACGGTCGCTTTAGCGGTGGGACACGCGGCGCGTGCATCGGTCACGTTTCGCCGGAAGCCGCGGCACGCGGTCCGATCGCGGCGTTGAAGGCCGGGGATGTGGTCAGGGTCGATTTGGTGGGGCGCAGGCTCGATGTCGATTTGAGCGAGGCGGAGATCCAGAGCCGGTTGGATGCACTGCCTCCGTTCGAATCCAGGACAACATCCAAGTGGTTGAAGCGGTATTCGTATTTTGTCACCAGTGCGGATACGGGCGCGGTGTTGGGTATCTAATGTCTTTGCGAGGGCGCTCTTGTTCTTTGCCCGAAGCAATCTCCCACAAAGTTGGGGATTGCTCACTTGCACCAGCACGCAAGTGCAGGTGTCGTCGGAAAGAGCATCCTCCTCGCAACGACATAACAAGGAGAGAAGAGAATGAAATTAAAAGGTGCAGAGATTGTTTGGGAGTGTCTAGTGCGCGAAGGGGTGGAGGTGGTGTTCGGTTACCCCGGCGGTGCCAACATGCCGATCTATGACGCGATGTTGAATTACCCCGTGCATCACGTACTGGTGCGGCATGAACAAGGCGGCGCACACATGGCGGATGGATACGCGCGCGCGTCGGGGAAGGTTGGCGTGGCTATGGCGACATCGGGGCCGGGTGCGACGAATTTGGTCACCGGTATCGCGACCGCGATGATGGATTCGGTGCCTGTGGTATTCATCACGGGGCAGGTCGCAGCGCACTTGATCGGCGGTGACGCGTTCCAGGAAACGGATGTGACCGGTATCACGCTCCCGATCACAAAACACAACTATCTCGTAACGCGTGCGGATGAAATTGCCGAGACGATCCGCGAAGCGTTTTATATCGCGCGCAGTGGACGACCGGGCCCGGTGTTGGTCGATATCTGCAAGAACGCGCAGGTCGAGTCGTGTGAGTTTGTGTATCCTGAAGAAGTGAAACTGCCCGGCTATCAACCTGTGACCCGCTCCCCGAAGGCTTTGCTCGATGAGGCAGTTGCCTTGATCGAGAAGGCACACAAACCGGTCATTTTATGCGGGCATGGCGTGTTGATGTCGAAGGCGGAAGAAGCGTTGATGCAGTTCGCTGT
>JBFYRY010000388.1:0-2907 GCA_041302025.1 Chloroflexota bacterium
CTGATCAACCTGTTCGTAGGTAAAACCCAGTTCTTCTTCATCCGTTTGGCCCGCCCAAAGGTCGGCTGAGGGGGGTTTATCGATGATCGGCGCAGGGATCCCCAGTGCACGGGATAATTGCCGCACCTGCGTTTTATACAGATCACCGATAGGATTGATGGCGGATGCCATATCTCCCCATAGTGTGGAGTAGCCCAGCAATATCTCGGTTTTGTTGCTTGTGCCGATCGGCAAGCCTTTGAACACTTCCGATTTATCGTACATGGCGATCATACGCATCCGCGCTAGAATGTTTCCCCTGCGAACTTTTGATATATCGGGGTCGCGGTTTATCAACGGGTCAACCATATCTGAAATGTCCATTGTCTCGCTTGGGATGTCATATTTGTCGATCAACAATTGAGCATGCTCCAACGAGTCGGCAGAGGATGTTCGATACGGCAGACGCAGTGCAAATACATTTTCCGATCCCAGAGCCTCAACTGCCAACGCCAAAGACAATGCGGAGTCCAGACCACCGGAGAGGTTGATCACAGCGCGCGAATATCCCACGCGCGTGACTTCAGACTTTATAAAGCCAGTCAGGATTTGAGTGGCAACTTCGGTGTTAATCGTCAGATCAACCACGGGACAATATCCTGTTCAGTTCTTTTTGCACGAGTGCGGTACGTTCGTCCCGCAACAATGGCAGACGCGCACGTGTGCGGCGGAGTTGATTCAAATCCAGTTCCGCAAAGGTAAGCGCTTCTTCAAAATAGGGACCTTGAACGAGCAATTCCCCATTCGGGTCGTTGACCGTCGCCCCGCCCCAAAACAACAAGCCATCCTCAAAGCCAACGCGATTGCAGTGCGCCACAAAGGACGTGAACATGCTGGCATACGCCTTGCTAACTCGTTCCACCCAGCGCGCAGATTCGAGTTTTTCACGGTCATTCAAGCCGCGCCCCGGGGACGCGGACGAGAACAACATGATGTCTGCCCCATCGAGCCAGAGCAGGTAAGGCGGTGACGCATGCCAGAAGTCTTCACAGATCAACATGCCGACGCGTCCGAAGCGGGTGTCGAAAGAGCGGATTGAGTCACCCCATGCGAAGAAACGTCCTTCGTCAAACAGTCCATACGTCGGCAGGTAGACCTTGTGATGGACGTGGAGCACCTTTCCGCCGGAAAGGTAGGCGGAGGCAATGTAAAAGCGGTGACGGGAGTCTTCGTCCACAAAACCAACTACAAGGTCCAGATCGTGAGACGCTTTGAGGAGATGCGTAAAGACTGCGTCATCCTCTGTCGGCTTATGGGCAACGGAGGCAACCAGGTCCTGTAAAACATATCCCGTGAGGGAAAGTTCGGGGAAAACAAGCAAATCCGCTTTTTGTTTCTTTGCTTCTTCGATGTAATGCAAATGCTTTTCGAGGTTGGATTCGACATCCCCCAGTTTGGTGGCGATCTGCGCGAGTGCGAGGTTGAGCTTCATTGGCGGAATCTTACCACTAAAAAACAAGCGGCAATGGTCAGAATCCCGGGAGCGCAGGTTTATTAATCTGATGCGTCGTTTTTGCCCTGATCGCTTTCAATGGAATCAGTCTCCTGGGTTTGTTCGCGGAGAAAATCAAGCAGGGCTTTCAAATTGGCGAAGCTACGCCGCTCCCCCGTGTGCGGATTCTCCAGGGAGGCGCGCCAGGCATTTTGACCATTTTGCCCGACGCGCCATATTCGCAACAGAAAGGACAGGTAATTCCTCAACATCACATCCATCCGTTAAGATCCAGCAGGACCCTATCACGGTTTTTGGAATTTCCCCTCCTCAGCCAGTACACCTGCCCGAGACTGGCAGGTATCCTCACCCACAACCTGCAAACGAATCGAAACAGGGTTACCATCCTGTCTGGTCACGTACACTTCGTAGGTGGCCGGATTATCCGTGCATGAACTGCTTGTACTGATCGTGGTCAGCTTTCCCGCGTCAAAGGAATAGTTCCCCTTATCCAGTTCGCCAATTGCTTCAGATCCATAGACACGGAATGTACCATCGGCTTTGTACTCAACCTTGACCCCAGCCTTTGGATACCACCAGATCCCGATAAAATCACTGGCCGAAGTTGCCAGGGTTTCCACCGGAGCGGGCGGCTGAGCGGTTGCCGGGGATTGACAGGCAGCCAGCAGCATCGCGATGAACAGGATGAAAGCGACTTTTTTCATGGGTTCCTCCATTCAGATAGTTGAGATTTGCCTCATCAGGCACACTGACCTTATCAAACGGGCGTGGGGAAAACGTGGGGAAAAGTCGTATAATGTTTTAATAAAGCCAGGTTCCTGGGAGGGCGCATGACGGCTTTAGAAATTTCGCTTCTTGGACCCTTGAAGGTTTCAAAGGGGGGAAAGAACATCAACAAGTTCGAATCCAACAAAGTGCGGGCTTTGCTGGCATATCTTGTCCTTGAAACAGAGCGGACGCACAGCCGCGAGACAGTGGCTGAAATGCTCTGGCCGGAGAGCACGCCTCAATCCGGTCTGGCGAATTTACGTTATGCCCTGGCAGACATGCGAAAGGTGATTGGGGATGAAGAGGCGAAACCGCCTTATCTCATCATCAATCGCGAGAGCCTGCAGTTCAATGCTTTCAGTGACCATGCACTGGACGTTACGGCCTTTACCAGATTGATCAGATCCAACAAAATCGAAAAACTAACCCAGGGCATTGACCTGTATCTGGGCGATTTCCTGGAGGGATTCCCGTTCATTGAAAGTGATCCGTTCGAGGAGTGGATCGTTCTCAAACGCGAGCAGTTCAAACGTCAGGCAATTGATGCCCTGAGTCTCATCGTGGATCATCATGAACACCGCGGCGAATACCAACAGGCACTGCCCTTCGCCCGAAAACAGGTGGAACTTGAACCATGGCTCGAAGAA
>JBFYRY010000135.1:0-10761 GCA_041302025.1 Chloroflexota bacterium
CTTCTCTGCCACCGTGGACCCAAAGAACTTCGATACCAAATCCATGGTGGACTTTATCGGCGATGTGTGCGTCATCCCGCCCAACTCGTTTGCCCTCGCACGCACGGTCGAATACTTCCGCATCCCGCGCAAAGTGCTTACGATCTGTCTCGGAAAATCCACGTATGCAAGATGCGGAATCATAGTGAACGTGACTCCCTTCGAGCCGGAATGGGAAGGCTTCGTTACGCTGGAAATTTCCAACACCACGCCGCTCCCTGCGAAGATCTACGCCAACGAAGGGCTGGCGCAAGTCCTCTTCTTTGAAGCTGACGAAGAGTGTGAGATCTCTTATGCCGATAAGAAGGGCAAATATCAGAAACAACAGTCCATTGTTTTGCCGAAACTTTAGATTCCATGTCATTGCGAGGAGCATTCGCCGCGACGACACTTGCACCTGCATGCAAGCGCAGTGAGCAATCTACTTACGAGTCAGAGATTGCTTCGAGCTAATGCTCCGCAATGACGAGGATAAATGAACAAGCCGAGGATATGCCCTCGGCTTGTTTGATTCTACTGAAAAGAGTTTTCGATGCTATATTTTTGCATCCTCGATGGCTTTGTGTGTATTCACAAAGGGAAGGAGAATTAATCCCACCACGAAGAAGAATATAAGAGCGAGGATCGCGATCCGCAAATTGCCAAATATCTGATTGGCAACACCGAAGATCATTGGTCCAAGCCAGGATGTGCCGCGTTCGCTGATTTCGTAAATGGAGAAGAACTCCGCTTCTTTATTTTTTGGAACCATTTGTGCAAAGAGGCTTCGACTGATGGCTTGGGAACCGCCCAAAACAATGGCAATGATTACGCCCAGAATGAAAAACTCTGTTGCGCGGTTATCGCCTTTCATGCCGCCGTAGGCATATATGACCACACCAGCCCAAATGACGAGACTGACAATGATCGCCTGCTTTGCTCCGATCCACTTGGCAAGTTTTCCCCAGAACAATGCGCCAAGAAAAGCCACAAATTGAATTACAAGTATCACTTGGATGAGTGTATTCTTCGATAATTCAAGCCCGCCACGCAATAAGGGCGCAGCAGCAAAGGTGGAAGAGATTGCGATTACTGTTTGAACGCCATCGTTGTAGATTAAATAGGATGTGAGGTATTTCGATGTTTCTGGTAGAGTTCGGGCTTTGTTGCGCAAAAAGATAACGAGCATCACGATTGGACCGAACATGGGAACAAAGATGGGAAGAATAGCCAGGTTTTCATCCCATTGCCGGACAGTCAGCAAGTTAAGTACGAACGGCGTAATAAGAGGTGCCCAAATAAAAATGAGGAGTGGTGAAAGCAAAAGAAATGCAATCAGTCTCGCGGGAGCCTCCATTGTTTCGGAAAGTTGTTTGAAGGCGATACTAAATATATTCTCGCCTTCTGGCATTGGTCGAGCGGCATGTCGTGATTGCAATCGTTTCCATGTCACGGTTGAAAAACCAAGCCACCAAACTCCCGCAGAAGCTAAATTAATGCGAACTGCCATGCTTTCAGAAATGCCTATATTTTCATATTGTAAATAGAGCACTAGGTTTAATGCGAGTAAAATAAATCCACCGAGGTATCCCATCGCCCAGCCATAGGATGAGACGCGGTCACGTTCTTCTTCGCTGGCGATATCTGGTAGATAGGCGTTATAGAAAACCAATGCCGCTCCAAAAGTCAGGTTGGCTATTATGAACAACAAGGGTCCAAGTGACCATGTATCAGCTGTTACAAAGAACAATGCGGCAGTTGCAAGCGCGCCAATCGTTGCAAACAATTGAAGCATCTGTTTGCGGCGGTGGGAGTAATCTGCTACAGCGCCCAGGATGGGAAGAAATCCCGCCTGGAATACAACTGAAAAAGCGATTGCGAAGGGTAATACGGAGTCTGGGGCAACAGGCAGACCAAGTAATCGAGCCGTCCCATTCGAACTTGCTTCTGCCGCTTTTGCCGCAAGCGATGCGATATAGGGTCCTAAAAATACAGTCCCCACTGTGGTACTGAAGGCGGAGTTCGCCCAGTCATACATTGCCCATCCGAAGATTTCTTTCCGATCATTGACCAGCGCTTGTGTCGTTGCCATAATGCCTCCAGATATATGTTTTGACGATTCTATCAGTCAAAACCCCGTTTGTCTCTATCAGGTTGCGCAACTGGTGGAGTGTGTTAGAATCCGGATAGTCGCAATCAGGTGTTGGGCTGAAAATCAGGTATAAAAATTCCTTGCGCATATCAATTTCCTCATATATAATCACGTTTTGCTATCCCGCCAAACATCGCGGGATGTCTTCGTGTGTATGTCGCATCCTGTAATTTCTGCATAATTTGAATTGTATCTGTTACCTGGCAAGAACTAAATTATCAGATGGGATCCGGCACTTCGTAACGGCGCACATACCAAAGGTCAGGAGTGAACCGAATGTCTTCTTCTTTGCCCCGCAAAAGTTATGCGCGTATCCCGGTAAACATAAAACTTCCCAATCTAATTGAAGTCCAACTTGATTCTTTCGAACGTCTCAAGCGTGAAGGACTGGGCGATCTCTTCCATGAAGTGTCGCCGATCGAATCCTATAACAAGGGAATGAAACTTTATTTCCCCAGCCGAAGTCCCGAGTCGAAGCAGTGGGGACTTAAATACTGGTTTGGCGATCCCAAACACGGTATCGAGGAATGTGTGGAGCGAGATCTCACATATTCCAGCCCGTTATACGTTTCCGTGTTGCTGGCGGGTCCCGATGTCCCCGAACCGATCAAGCAGGATATCTTCCTCGGCGACTTCCCCGAGATGACCGATAAGGGCACATTCATTATTAATGGTACGGAGCGTGTTGTCGTCTCGCAGTTGATCCGCTCTCCGGGTGTGTACTTTGAGGCGCCGACAGATCGTGCCACAGGACGCCCGCTCGCCATGTCCAAACTGATCCCTGACCGCGGCGCCTGGATGGAATTCGAAACCCGTAAGTCCGATTACATCATCCTGAAATTTAACCGCAAGCGTACTGTTCCGATCACGGTGTTCCTGCGTGCATTAGCGGCTGTCAATGACGGCATCAAAGACGCGCCATTGAAGACTGGTTCTGATGAGGAATTACTTGGTCTGTTTCAGGATGTGGATAACAACCCCGAACGTCTCTTTATTGCATCAACCTTGAAGCAGGAACCCGAATGGGACCTCACCGGAGGCCAAACCATCGCCGAAGCTGCGTTGATCGAATTCTTCCGCAAAATGCGCCCGGGCGATCCTGCCACACTTGAAAATGCCCGCCAATTCCTCGAGGAGCAGTTATTCGATCAGCGTCACTACGACCTTGAACGTGTTGGCCGTTACAAACTCAACCAAAAGCTGGATTTGAATGTTGCGATCCCGCACCGTACCGTGACAAAACAGGATGTGATTCGACTCCTGCGTCGCATGATTCAGATCAATAACGGGGTCGAACCCCCTGACGATATCGACCACCTGGGAAATCGACGCGTCAAAACGGTGGGCGAGTTGATCCAGAACAAATTGCGGATCGGACTCCGACGCATGGAACGCGTCATCAAAGAGCGCATGTCCATCCGAGACCAGGAACAATTGTCGCCGGTAACACTGGTCAACATCCGCCCGGTGGTTGCCGCGTTGCGTGAGTTCTTCGGTTCGTCGCAGCTATCCCAGTTCATGGATCAGACCAACCCGTTGGCTGAATTACGTCACAAACGCACCTTATCCGCGCTGGGACCTGGCGGTCTGCGGCGCGAACGCGCCGGTTTCGATGTCCGTGATGTGCATCACTCGCACTATGGTCGTATCTGCCCGATCGAGACTCCGGAAGGTCCGAACATCGGTCTGATCGGTCGTTTGGCTTCCTTCGCACGTGTCAATGAATATGGCTTTATCGAGACGCCATATCGGAAGGTCTTCCGCGTTATGGAAGCTGATGATGAGCGCCTTGAAGGTAGAACTTTACGTGAGAATGTAGTTGACCCAAAATCAGAAGACGTGTTGTTTAAGGCAGGCGAGTCGATTGACAGCAAAATGATGAAGAGGATCGCCAAGACCGGTACTCCTGTCGCGATCGTTCCTTATATTACTGATCAATACGATTACCTTTCAGCAGATGCTGAAGATAAATATGTGATTGCCCAGGCAAATGCTCCGCTCACCGATCGCAAGGAGTTTGTGCGTGACCGTGTTTCCTGCCGTTATCATTCCGGTTTCATTTTTTCCCAGCCGGATGCGGTGGATTATATGGATGTTGCACCGCATCAAGTGGTAGGTATTAGCGCGGCGTTGATCCCCTTCCTGGAACACGACGATGCTAACCGCGCGTTAATGGGATCGAACATGATGGCTCAGGCAGTTCCGCTGGTTCGCCCGGAAATCCCTCTCGTTTCGACGGGTATGGAATACCATGCCGCGCTTGACTCCGGTCAGGTTGTGGTGGCAGAAGCCGACGGCGAGGTAACGTCTGTTACGGGCAACACAATTATCGTCAAGGAAAGAGGCGGTGGTCGTACGTATCAACTGCGAAAGTACCAGAGATCGAATCAAAGTACGTGTATCGATCAACGTCCCGCTGTTGTGAAGGGTCAGAAGATCAAGAAAGGCGATATTATCGCCGACTCCTCGTCTACTGAAAGCGGTCAATTGGCTCTTGGGCAAAATGTAGTTGTGGCATTCCTTTCCTGGGAAGGCGGCAATTTTGAAGATGCCATCCTGATCTCTGAACGGCTTGTTCAGGAGGATCGCTTCACTTCTGTTCATATCGAGAAGTATGAAGTGGAAGCGCGCGACACCAAGCTGGGGCCGGAGGAAATTACCCGTGATATCCCGAACGTCGGTGAGGATGCCATCAAAGATCTCGACGAGAATGGTATCATCCGCATCGGTGCAGAGGTGGGTCCGAACGACATTCTGGTTGGAAAGATCACTCCGAAAGGCGAAAAGGAATTGACGCCAGAAGAGCGTCTCCTACGGGCGATTTTCGGCGAGAAATCTCGTGATGTGAAGGATACTTCGCTCCGCATGCCTCATGGCGAGCGCGGCAAAGTCGTCGATGTAAAGGTCTTTACCCGCGAAGAGAATTCCGATCTCTCTGCCGGTGTGGATATGATGGTACGCGTCTCGGTTGCCCAGCGTCGCAAGTTGACAGCAGGTGATAAGATGGCGGGGCGACATGGAAACAAAGGTGTTGTCTCGAAGGTTGTCCCTGTTGAGGACATGCCCTTTCTTGAAGATGGTACCCCTGTGGATATTATTTTGAATCCACTTGGTGTCCCGGGTCGTATGAATATTGGCCAGGTTCTGGAAGTCCATCTGGGCTGGGCGGCAAAACGCCTTGGGTATCGTGCCGTGACCCCGGTATTCGATGGAGCATCGGAAGAAGAGATCGAAGCAGAACTCGCCCGTGCATGGATTGTTGACCAGGCATGGAAAGAGTCGGTCAGTACTGCCTGGGAGTGGATCAAACAACAAGATTACGAACCGGAGTCCATTCAAGATGATGATGAAGTAAGACGTCTTTATTTGGAAGACTGGTTGGGTAAGCGAAAATATGATGTATATGATTTGAATGATGTGGATTATGCGCGCTTTGTCACAGCGTCTGAGTGGTTACGAGACCATGGGTATGATCCCGATACGATTTTCTATCCAGAGGAAACGGATCCTCACACCCGCGAGGAATTCAATCGGGCGGCAGTCAGTACATGTTTGCGTCTGTGGGTTGAGAGACAGGGACATACTGGCAGGATCGCTGAGGCGCGAGTTTTAGAAGTTGCGCACGAGATCACTGCTTCGACCGGTCGCGCATTGCCGATACTGGGCAAGCAAACATTGCGCGACGGTAAAACAGGCATACCTTACGACCAGCCTGTGACAGTCGGTGTTATGACGATCTTGAAGCTTCATCATCTTGTTGAAGACAAAGTGCATGCGCGTTCCACAGGTCCATACAGTTTAGTGACACAGCAACCGCTTGGTGGTAAGGCGCAGTTCGGTGGTCAGCGTTTTGGCGAAATGGAAGTCTGGGCGCTTGAAGCTTACGGCGCGGCGTATACGTTACAGGAGATGTTGACCGTTAAATCCGATGATGTTCAGGGTCGTGTCAATACCTACGAAGCCATTGTCAAGAGCGAGCCAATCGAGGAGCCGAGCATACCAGCGTCCTTCCGTGTGCTCGTAAAAGAATTGCAATCTCTTGGCCTTGCAGTTGAAGCAATCAATGAAGGCGGCGATGTGGTTAAGTTTGGCAAGGATGAAGAAAAACAGCATCCGCCCAAGTTGAATACCGGACTGCTTGGCATTGGTGATAATTTAATGACCAGGCAGTAATCTTGACGATAACCATAGGGCGTGATAAAATCAGCGTCCGTTGCCAAAAGAGAAGCGGCGATAGTTCCCGCAAAAGGCATGGCACTACAATGAGGCCATCAATGTTGTTGTGATGGCCTCATTTCTTGCAAAAAACCATTGTGAAATATTTAGTAATCGGAGGCTGATCGTGCCGACAATCAATCAAATGGTCCGCAAGGGCCGAAAGAACAAGAAAGTCAAAAGCAAAGCACCAGCTTTGCAATATACTTTGAATTCGTACAAACAGAGACGTGTTCGCCAGGACAAGGGTGCACCGCAAAAACGCGGTGTGTGTACCGTGGTGCGTACCATGACCCCGAAGAAGCCGAACTCGGCATTGCGCAAAATCGCTCGTGTGCGTCTGACAAACGGCATCGAAGTGACCGCGTATATTCCTGGTGAGGGTCATCAGCTCCAGGAACACTCTGTGGTGTTGGTGCGTGGCGGCCGCGTGAAGGATCTTCCCGGTGTGCGTTACCATATTGTCCGTGGCTCATTGGACACCACGGGTGTCGCAAACCGCAAGCAAGGCCGCTCAAAGTACGGCGCGAAGCGCCCAAAGTAATTCAATTGGAGTACTAATAATGCGTAGAGCAAAACCCGAGAAACGGGAAATTCTTCCCGATATCCGCTATAACAGCATCCATATTCAAACGATGGTTCAGCATGTATTAAAATGCGGAAAGAAAAGCGTTGCCACTGGCTTGATTTATGACGCAATGGATTTGATCAAGGGACGCACAGAAAAGAATCCGATGGATGTCTTTGATGGTGCTATCAAGAATGTTGCGCCTGTAATGGAAGTCCGCCCACGGCGTGTTGGTGGCGCCACCTATCAAGTGCCGATGGAAGTCTCAGCCGATCGACGTATTACTTTGGCAATTCGCTGGATATTATCTGCGGCGCGTGAACGTTCAGGGAAGTCCTTTCCTGACAAATTGGCAGGTGAATTGATTGACGCTTCCAATGAAACTGGTTCAGCGATTCGTAAACGCGATGAAACCCATAAAATGGCTGAAGCCAATCGTGCTTTCTCTCATTACCGTGTTTAGGTCCACATAATAAATAAGGTGTTTTTTAAGAATGGCTCGTGAATATCCGCTTGAGAAGTACAGAAATATAGGGATCATTGCCCACATTGACGCCGGTAAAACGACTACTACCGAGCGTATTATGTTCTATACCGGTATGACGCACCGGATTGGTTCGGTTGATGATGGTACCACTGTCACTGACTGGATGGTTCAGGAGCGTGAACGTGGAATTACCATTGTCTCCGCGGCGGTCTCCGCTGAATGGAAGGGATATCAGTTCAACTTAATCGATACCCCGGGACACATTGACTTTACGGCCGAGGTGCAGCGTTCTCTCCGTGTTTTGGATGGCGGCGTTGTGGTATTTGATGCAGTGCAAGGTGTGGAGCCTCAGAGCGAGACGGTTTGGCGACAAGCGGACCGCTATGTTGTTCCCCGTATTTGTTTTGTGAATAAGATGGACCGTGTGGGTGCTTCATACGAGCGGACAATCGAATCCATTAAATCCAGATTGGGTGCCAACCCGATCCCCATGCAGGTTCCCATCGGCTTCGAAGCCACTTTCCGTGGAGTGGTGGATTTGCTCACCATGACAGCGATCCAATGGGAAGATGACCTTGGCAAAGATCCAAAAGTCATTGAGATTCCGGATGATTTGAAAGAGCAAGCCAAGGAAGCTCGAAAGTATATGGTCGAGAAAATTGCCGAACTCGACGATGAACTGACAATGAAATTCCTTGAAGCTCAAGAGATCAGCATTGACGAACTGAAAGCCGCGCTTCGCAAGGGTGTTCTTGCCAATAAAACATTTCCGGTTTTTGCAGGCTCATCTTTAAAGAATAAAGGTGTTCAGGTTCTATTAGATGCGGTGATTGACTACCTGCCTTCGCCTGCTGATGTCCCGGCAGTGCAAGCTACTGACCCAAAGAACGATGATGCTATCATCGAACTTCCTGCTGAAGATGGCGCTCCGCTAAGTGCATTGGTATTCAAGATCGTTACAGATCCTTATGTGGGTCGTTTGGCTTATGTGCGTATTTATTCTGGCGTTTTGAGCCAGGGGCAAACTGTTTTGAATTCAACGAAGGGGAAGAAGGAACGCATTGGTCGCCTTATTCGTATGCACGCTGATCATCGTGAAGATGTGACCGAAGTCCGTTCAGGCGATATTGGAGCGGTTCTTGGTTTCAAAGAAAGTTTTACTGGCGATACGCTTTGCGATTCCAAAACATTGGTTTTGGAAAGTATTTCCTTCCCTGAACCTGTGATTTCGATTGCAATTGAGCCGAAGAGTTCGGCTGACCAGGAAAAAATGGGTGAGGCCCTTCGCAAATTGGCAGAAGAAGACCCCACCTTCCGTGTCAATTCTGACGAAACCACCGGGCAAACCATTATCAGGGGAATGGGTGAACTTCATCTTGATATTATTGTTGATCGCTTATTGCGCGAATTTAAAGTACAGGCGAATGTAGGTGCTCCGCGGGTGGCCTACCGCGAATCCATTACCAAACTGGTGAAGGAAGTAAATTACAAATATGCCAAGCAATCCGGCGGACATGGTCAATATGGTCACGTGGTCTTCTCTATGGAGCCTGGTGAGCGGGGTAGTGGTGTTGTCTTTGAGAATAAAATCGTAGGCGGTTCCATTCCCAAGGAATATATTTCACCAATTGAGAAAGGTGTAAAAGAAGCTGCAGAAAGCGGTGTATTGGCTGGATATCCTGTGGTTGACTTAAAAGTAACCTTATTCGACGGCTCTTTTCACGAAGTTGACTCGAGTGAAATGGCGTTCAAATTGGCAGCATCCATGGGATTCAAGGAAGGTGTCCAGCGAGGTGCTCCCATTCTTCTCGAGCCGATGATGAAGGTTGAAGTCGTTGTCCCTGAAGATTATCTTGGTGATGTCATGGGACAGATTAATAGTCGCCGCGGTTTAATTCAGGGTATGGAAGTTCGCCCAGGTAATGCGCAAGCCATCCGCGCAATGGTGCCGCTGGCTGAAATGTTCGGGTATGCGACCCAACTTCGTTCCGCTACACAGGGACGCGGTGTTTTCAATATGGAATTTGATCACTATGCGCCAGTTTCGCAATCTGTGGCGCAAGAGATTATGAAATAATATAACTGCTTTTCGTTATCATAAGGAGATTCATCAATGGCGAAGGAAAAATATGATCGCAGCAAGCCGCATCTGAACGTGGGGACGATGGGACACATCGATCATGGGAAGACCACGTTGACAGCGGCGATCACGGCGATCACGAAGGTGAGCCAGATGCTGGGCAAGGCGGAATTTCGGGCGTATGACAGCATTGACAATGCGCCGGAAGAGAAGGCGCGCGGCATCACCATCAACATAGCGCACGTGGAATACCAGACGGACAAACGTCACTATGCCCATGTGGACATGCCTGGGCACCGGGACTACATCAAGAACATGATCACTGGAGCGGCGCAGGTGGACGGTGCGATCCTGGTGGTGGCGGCGCCGGATGGACCGATGCCGCAGACGCGCGAACACGTGCTGTTGGCGCGTCAGGTGGAAGTGCCGAGCATCGTGGTGTTCCTGAACAAAGTGGATCAGATGAACGATCCGGAACTGCTGGAGTTGGTGGAACTGGAACTGCGCGAGTTACTGAGCAGCTACGGGTTTCCGGGCGACACGACACCGATCGTGCGCGGGAGCGCCAAGATAGCGTTGGACAGCACCAGCACGGATCCGAATGCGCCGGAATACGAGTGCATCCGTGAGATACTGCGGGTGGTGGATGAGTACATTCCGGAGCCGAAGCGCGAGATGGAAAAGCCGTTCATGATGGCGGTGGAGGATGTGTTCTCGATCAAGGGACGCGGGACAGTGGTGACGGGACGGGTGGATCGTGGTCATGCCAAGAAAGGTGATCCGATCGAGATCATTGGTTTGCGTGAGACGAAATCTTCAGTCATTACCGGCACCGAAATGTTCCACAAGGAACTGGACGAAGTGGTGGCGGGCGACAATGCCGGCATCCTGTTGCGCGGCATCGAGCGTGAAGATGTGGAGCGTGGGCAGGTGTTGGCGAAGCCAGGCAGTGTAACACCGCACAAGAAATTCCTGGCGGAAGTGTATGTGCTGAAGAAGGAAGAAGGAGGGCGGCACAAGGCCTTCTTCAGCGGGTATCGACCGCAGTTCTACATCCGGACGATGGATGTGACGGGGAACATTGCATTGCCGGAGGGCGTGGAGATGGTGATGCCGGGCGACAATGTGAACCTGACGGTGGAACTGATTGTGCCGGTGGCGTTGGAGCAGGGCTCGAAGTTTGCCATCCGTGAAGGTGGTCTGACCGTCGGTGCCGGTGTCGTCACCAAAATCATTGAATA
>JBFYRY010000389.1:0-2904 GCA_041302025.1 Chloroflexota bacterium
GCGCTCAAAGACGCCAACATGGACGCCAGCAAACTCAATGAAGTTGTATTGGTCGGTGGTTCATCGCGTATGCCGATGGTGCAGGATCTCGTCCGCAAGCTGACCAACGGCAAAGAGCCGAATAAAGGTGTCAACCCCGATGAAGTCGTTGCGATTGGTGCGGCGATCCAGGGCGGCGTGCTTGGCGGTGAAGTCAAGGATATTTTGTTGCTCGACGTCACCCCACTTTCACTGGGCGTCGAAACGCTTGGCAGTGTCATGACCAAGATGATCGAACGTAACACGACCATCCCTGTCCGCAAGACCGAGACCTATTCCACCGCCGCAGACAACCAGACCGCCGTGGACATCCACGTTTTGCAGGGCGAACGCCCGATGGCTGGCGACAACATGTCGCTGGGACGTTTCCGCCTCGACGGCATCCCGCCTGCGGCGCGCGGCATTCCGCAAGTGGAAGTGACCTTCGATATCGACGCCAATGGCATCCTGCATGTCACCGCCAAGGATAAAGCCTCTGGCAAAGAGCAAAAGGTTACCATTACCGCATCCACGAACCTGAACAAGAACGATATTGACCGCATGGTGCAGGAGTCGCGTGCGCATGAAGCGGAGGACAAGAAGCGCCGTGAATTGATCGACGCGAAGAACACTGCTGATAGTTTTGTGTATCAAACCGAAAAGGCTTTACGCGACCTCGGTGATAAGGTTCCTTCTGCCGAGCGCGGTGAGATCGAGACCAAGATCACAGACCTCAAATCTGCCGTACAAAGCGATGATCTCAACCGCATTCAGAAAGCCACCGAAGCGGTACAACAGGCATTCCATGCCTTGAGCCAGCAACTCTATGCCCAGGGACAGCCGCAACCCGAAGCGCCGGGCGGTCCATCCACGCCGCCTTCGAATAACGGCGATGTGATCGACGGTGAAGTCAGAGAGTAACGCGTCAGACTTCCGAAGTCTTCAAGACTTCGGAAGTCTTTTTCTTTTGCATGTATAATCCTCCCATGCAAAAACGCTTTAACCGGTTCTGGCTTGTCCCCATCTCCATCCTCCTCCTCATCGGCATCTACTATCTCCCTCCTGTTCACAGCCGCCTCGCCTGGCGGATCGAATCCCTGCGCACGCAAATTCGCTATCTCATCAAACCACCCGATGAAGCGGTCTTCCTGCCCACGCAACAATCAGCGATCCAGACCGTGGTCAGTGGGACGATGTCCGCTTTACAGACTTCGCCGACACCCAAGCCTGCTTCGACTCCCAAGCCGGGTCCTACACTCAAGCCGACGGTCACCACCACGCCTCTGCCTGCCACCGTTATGTTGGAGGGAGTCCAATACGAGCATCAGCACGGACGGCTCAACTACTGCGGTCCCGCCAACTTCTCGATGGCGCTCACCTTCTGGGGCTGGGACGGCAACCGCGATGTGATCGGCAAGGCGGTCAAACCCAGTGACAAGGACAAGAACGTGATGCCCTATGAACTCCAGGACTACATCACGGACAACGTCCCCGGCATGACATCCATCATCCGTTACGGCGGCGACATCGACCTGCTCAAACGTCTCGTCTCGGAGGGATATCCGGTTGTCGTTGAAAAAGGCATCTACGAACTCGACATCAACGGCAAATACGGCTGGATGGGACACTACGCCTTTGTGACCGGTTACGATGAATCAGAAGGGCTGATCATCTATCAGGATACCTACCAGCCTGAGGGCGCTCCGCGGGGGGCGAACCGCAAGATCGAATATGAAAAATTCATTGAGGGCTGGCGCGCGTTCAACTATGTATTCGTGGTGGTGTACCCTGCGGAAAAACATAACGAAGTGACGGCGCTCCTCGGTCCGCTGGCTGATGACGAGCAGGCGAACCGCCGCGCGCTGGAGGTTGCCAAAGCCGAGTCGCAATCCCTCCTGGGCATCGACCGTTTCTTCGCCTGGTTCAACGCCGGGACCAGCCACGTTGCCCTGTTCGAATATGCCGATGCCGCCATCGCCTATGATTACGCGTTCAGTCTCTATGCCGACCTGGACGCGAACAACTCCGTCCGCCCGTATCGCATGATGTGGTACCAGACCGGACCCTACAAAGCCTACTATTACACCAATCGCTTCCCCGATGTCATCAACCTCGCCGACACCACACTGAACGACACGATTGCCGAACCCGTGCTGGAAGAATCCCTGTACTGGCGTGGCCGCGCCTACTACATGGCGGGCAAAACCGACCTCGCCGTGAAAGATTACCGCGCCGCGCTCAAGATCCATCCCAAATGGGCGCCAGCGACTCAGGCATTGCAGGATCTGGGATTACAACCTTAATGTGTTATCAAGTTTGCAGGTTGGAATGTTTAAACGTTCCAACCTGCAAACCTTTCAACTTTCAAACCTGAAACCATCCAACTACAAAACTATGAAACTATTACACTTCGCCGACGCCCACATAGACATGGCAAACTACGGACGCCACGACCCTGAAACGGGATTGCCCCTGCGCGTCCTCGATTTCCTCAAATCGCTGGATACGATCGTTGATGCGGCGATCTCCGAGAAAGTGGACATGGTCATCTTTGCAGGTGACGCCTACAAGGACCGTTCCCCCGCACCGACATTCCAACGCGAGTGGGGCAAACGCATCATTCGATTGTCACAGGCGAAGATCCCAACTTTGCTTTTGGTGGGCAACCACGACCTATCGCCTGCCGCAGGACGCGCGCACGCAATTCAAGAGTTCGACACATTACAAGTACCTTATGTGAAGGTGTTGCAAAAGCCTGAATTTCTCACTCCGAGCGAGTTGTGGGATGTGCCTGTACAGGTCATTGCCATGCCGTGGATCTCGCGCTCCGGGTTGATGGCTTCAATGGAATCAAGCGCGAGCGACACGAAAGAGCTTTTCTCGAAT
>JBFYRY010000390.1:0-4082 GCA_041302025.1 Chloroflexota bacterium
AGTGTGGCAATGATCGCCGCGCTGGTGTTTGGCGCGTTTGCAGTTGCGCCCGCCCAGTCGGCAGGAGGGGGAGGAAAGATCAGGGTGTTGGTCCAGTTCCGGGCGGGGTCCAGAGGCGTTGTGGAACAGGCGCTCAAGGGTGCCGGCGCCGAATTCCACTATGCGTTCGACAATCTGAACGCTTTTGCGATCACCATCCCAACCGCGGCATTGGGCGGCATTCAACGGAATCCCAATGTCGTACTTGTGGAAGAGGATGTGATGCGCTTCCCGATCGGGATCGAGCCGAGTGTTGCCGCGTCAGAACCGGCGGTGACCTTGACTGGGCAGGTGGTGCCCTACGGCATTGACATGGTGCAGGCACGCGATGTCTGGGATGCAGACCGGAATGGCGTGGTGGATTCTGGCGCACCGACTGCTTCCAACCGCAAGATCTGTATCATTGACTCCGGTTTCCATACCGGGCATGAAGATCTGCAGGGTGTGAATGTGGATGGTTATGATGGCAATCTGCCCTGGGATCAGGATGGCAGTGGACATGGCACGCATGTCTCTGGAACCATTGCCGCCATGAACAATGCTTTGGGCGTGGTCGGTGTCACTCCGGGTACTGTCCAAGTCTATATGGTGCGCGTCTTCGGCGATGACGGCGCCTGGGCATATTCTTCCACTCTGATCGATGCCGCCAATCGCTGTGCCAGCGCGGGTGCGAACATCATCAGCATGAGTCTGGGCGGGAGCCGCTCGAATACTACGGAACGACGTGGTTTTGATTCGCTCTACGCGCGGGGTATCCTGTCCATTGCCGCCGCGGGGAATGAAGGTACTACCGCCTATTCCTATCCCGCTTCCTATTCTTCAGTGGTATCTGTTGCCGCCATTGACGAAAGCAAGTTGGTGGCTGATTTCTCACAGAAGAATGACCAGGTCGAACTTGCCGCGCCAGGCGTCGGCGTGTTGAGCACCGTTCCCTACATCGATTACAGCGCCGTCACAGTTGATGGTGTGAGCTATCTCGGCGCGCACGTCGAATACTCGGCGCGCGGGACAGCCTCCGGCGCATTAGTGGACGGCGGCTTGTGCACTACGACCGGTGCCTGGGCTGGGAAGGTTGTCCTCTGCCAGCGCGGTGATATTTCCTTCTATGACAAGGTCATGAATGTTCAGAACAGCGGCGGCGCGGCGGCTGTGATCTACAACAATGTCCCCGGCGGATTCCTTGGAACCCTGGGTGAGGGATATTCGTCCACGATCATCGCCATCAGCCTCAGCCAGGAAGACGGTTTGTACCTCGTGGCGAACAAGCTTGGGGCGCTGGGCGCGATCGAAAGCACCCTGACCCAACCAGCCAGCGGATATGAAAACGCGGAGATCCGCAGTGCGCTATCTGCCACAGCGGAAGACCTCGGCGTTGTCGGACGCGATACATCCTATGGTTATGGTCTGGTACAGACGTTTGATGCAATCGAGTACCTGATCGGTTCGGGCGGCGGGACGACTGGTACCGTTCATGTGGCTGACCTCGATGCGACCAAATCCATCTCCAAAAGCAAGTGGACCGCAACCGTGACTGTCAAAGTGGTTGACGATACCGGCGCATTGATCTCCGGCGCGGTTGTCACCGGTGCGTGGAGCGGCGGCTATACTGGCACAGGAACCTGTACCACCGGCTCCACCGGGACCTGCTCCATGGTCACTGGCAGTATGAAACTCACTGTCACTTCGGTCACTTACACCGTCAACAACGTGACCGCCAGCGGCTTCACCTATGATCCGGCTTCCAACACCGACCCGGATGGAGACAGCAACGGAACAGCCATCACGATTATGAAGTAACCGATCCATTTGTTTGAATTGAACACGAACAAGGAGCAAGGATGTGTACCCTGCTCCTTGTTTTGAATCAAGCTGTCGTGGTCGAATGATCGTGGGGTAAATCCCGGTACGCACAGGCAGGACGGACCATGGATCGATATACGCGCCGTCCTGTATAACTTCAAAGTGCAGGTGAGCGCCGGTTGAGTTGCCGGTACTGCCAGATGCCCCGATCCATTGACCGGCACACACTCTCTGACCTGCCGCTACACCGATCACCTCATCAGGGCAGGAGTCAATGGAGTACCCATCGGGCGCTTTTGTTCCATCAGGGATGGCAATTCGGGGACTGCCTTCCGCTTCCTCCCCGACCGATGAATCTGGTGCATCAACCCGGGCATTATCAACGCCGGTCAAGGAATGGGATGTCACACTCGAAGCAAAAGGTATTTCCAATTTTTGCATGTTATACACGCGGGCGGCTAAATTGATCCCTGACCGATTGGCTTGAGGCAGTAAACCGCCTGCCGCCGCCAACGCATCCATTACGCGACTGTCCGCATCCAGGGAATAAACGCCCGGGTTCGCCACCGCCCCATCCACGTGAACCTGGATAACCGCGTGGGTTACCTATCCATTCAATTCGATGCCATCTTCTTTCGGATGACACCCAACAACCAAGGCCCTCCCAGAAGAAGCAAGCCTGCAAGAAAACCTGATACAAAATATCTGTGCTTCATTTCACTTCACGATGAATCATATCAAAAAAACAACTTCCCGGGGTTTGCCGGGAAGTTGTTCACTTTCCTATAGTCTGTTAATTACCTCCTCCGTTGCCCCCACCGCCGGAATCACCGCCTCCATTTTCGCCGCCAGAGTTGCCTCCACCATTATCTCCCCCATTACTGCCGCCGTCTCCCTGGTTTCCGTTGCTGTTATCACCACCGTTATTTGAATTCGGGTCGCCATTCACATTGTTTGGTCCGCCATCGTTCAGTTGAGGTCCCACTTCATTGCCGTGCGGGTTGGCAGGGTCAGTATTCGGTCCGCCGGGGATTGATTCAGGTTGACCGTTCTGGTGTCCGCTTCCATTTTGAGCAGGCGGGACAAAGTCCTCTTCCTGTCCGAAGCGGAATCCATTGCGGACGGTGTTGCGGAACATCGCAGGGTCGAGCAAACCATCTTCCACCAGATTCAGGTGCAGTCGGAGCATGGCGCGGGTTTGCTCCATGATGGGTTCAACATTGGTCATGAGTTGTTCCATCTCGCGGTATTGATGTTGAAGTTGTTGTTGTAGTTGGGCCAAACAACCTTCCAGTTCCGCATCTTCCATTTCACTGCAAACCTGAAGCGCCTGCTGGATATGTTGTTCCAGCCGTTGCCGCACCTGGTCGGGCACGGGATTTCCTTCCTCAGCCAGTTGCACCATTTCCTGAACACGGTTCTGGGCAAGTTCCATCAAACGCTCGACCTTTTCTTCTGGTCGGTTCTGGAACTGCAGGCTGACCCCTTCCGTCAACAGTTTCAGTTGGTAAAGCGGTTGATCGGGCAGGTCGTCCTGAGCGGCACTGACGGCTGTCCCGCCGCCGAACAACAGTCCCGCAATCACAAGCATTGAGATGAGTATGTTCATGGTGAATCGTTCCTTTCTGAAGTTTGGTATTCACCCGTTACGACGCAGGATTCCATTTGCGGATACCATCTGGAATAAAAGACGAGCGGGGTGATAAACCTGATTTCATCAAGCAATTCCCGGATGTGGATGCAAATATGAGCTGATTTTTCTACCGAAAGTTCCGGATACCGTCCATTTGCACGCCATGGACACACCGGACCCCCCAAAAAGAGCGATGGATTCATCGCTCTTTTTGGACAGGGGATTAGCCCGTCCTACACGGGAAAGGTACTTGAAGATCGCTCTTTTTTCATACCGCGATTACGGTTGGCAGGATTGTAATGTACCCTGTCCACATGCTACCCTCTTTTCAAAATAACCATTCGAAGAGAAACGATCAAACATGGAAGAAAAGGTGCAAGTCATTGTGTTAGGCGACTCTTTGCTCATGGACAGTGTGATGATCAATCTGCAGGACGAATTGGGTCTGAATGTGGCGCGAGTGGACACATCCTGTATCGATGATACAGAATGTTTGAAATCCCTCGATGCGGAAATGTTCATCTTTGAGCTGGACACCCCGCAACCCGGCGCCATCGTCTCCCTGCTCAAAGAATTAACGGATGCCTTATTCCTTGCCATTGATACAAAC
>JBFYRY010000136.1:0-9618 GCA_041302025.1 Chloroflexota bacterium
GACGTGCGGGTCGAAGGCGAATCCGCAGACGATGAGGATGTCGAAGCCTACGCCGCGGACGGCTTCTTTGGCGGCTTCTTTGATCTGTTCGGCGCTGACAGTTCCCAGTTCAGGACCAATTGAAATGGCGGCGCGACGCGCTTGTCCATCCTTTTCGGTGTATTCGCCGATGGCGTGGATCCAGACGCCCGCGTAGGGTTCGAGGCGTTCGAATTTCAGTCGCTGTTTTTTGATGGTGTTTTGCACGCCCGCGGTCTTGAGGTTTTCAAGGATGGTTTGGGTGAAGTCGTGGGTGTTGAGGGTGTCTTCCGTGAAGGCGGTGGCGGGGTCGTCGGTGGCGAGGACGCGGTGCGGGGAGAGGCTTTCGACCGTGAAGGGTCCCGCGACGCGGATGCGCTTTTTGTCTTCGTAGGGTTTGTCGTAGAGGAATTCGGTATCGGCGCGGCGGGCGATGGTGGCGTCGATTTCCTTTTGGCGGGTGCGGCGCAGTTCCCAATATTTTTGGAGAAGCTCACTGACCACTGACGACTGACCACCGTCCACTGCTCTTGGCAATTCCCACTCCTGCCATTTTTTCTTTGCCACCTTGTTGATCTCGGCAAGCAATTTCTCGATGGCAGGTTGATACTCTGCATGGATTTGGTCGATCTCTTCATTGTTGGCAATCGATTTGAGTGTGACATGCGGGACGCGTTCGTAGATAAAGCCACGTTTGATGTCGGACTGTCCACTGTCAACTGATGACTGATCACTGGTCACTGAAAACTGACCCGAAACCTCCGCCTCTTTCTTCCGCCCTTCGGCTGAATCAGCCAAAAGGTAGTATGGATAACGCCCAGACATTAACCGCGTCCGCGCCAAAGCGATGGAGACTCGCGATGTATCCATCGTGATCCAGCGACGTCCCCATTGCTCGGCGACGTATGCCGTGGTGCCTGAGCCGCAGGTGGGATCAATTACCAAGTCACCTGGGTCGGTGGTCATCAACATACAACGTTGGATAACTTTCGTTGCAGTCTGAACTACATAAATTTTATCTTCTGTAAAACTACCCGTCGCGGTATCTACCCATAAATTTGCAATTGGAGAAACTGGATAATCATCAAAGTATTGGATGAATCGTAAAGAGGCGCCGCTGATTGTCAATCTGTTTGCAAGTCTCAGTTTCTCCATGCCATCTTTGTGAGTTCGCCAGCCACGATTTCCAGGGTCAAAATTTCTATTCTGAAAATTCACAGTAAACGAAATACTTTGAGCGGGGGTTTGAGAGGTTAGGTCGGCGCGAGCAAACAACTTTGAACCTACAGGTAGTTTTGTTTGACCGCTTTTTTCTTCCGCAGTTAAAGATTTTCGTGTGCCATCTGGAAAATCAGCCCATGAAAAAACTTGCGCCGCAGTTTCATTATCTTGCTTGTCAGAAAATAACTGGCGATATTTAACTTGCTCAATATTTTTAGCGTACCAAAGTATATGATCAGTTGTACCAGCCAAAACAAGCGTACTAGCCATTGGGCTGCTAGCACCACTCGTTTTTGAAAATGTAATAAGTGCCGCAAAATTTTCACTACCAAATATTTCATCCAAAATACTACGAACAAGATGTTCGTTTTCATCGCCAATTTGAACAAAGACACTTCCACTCTCAGAAAGCAATTCACGCGCCGTCACCAAACGGTCACGCAAATAAGCCAGATACGAATGAATGCCCAACTGCCAGGTATCACGAAACGCCTTCACCTGTTCGGGCTGGCGTGTGGTGTCTTCGGCTTTACCATCCTTCACATCACGCTTGCGGGTCGAGACCTGCCAGTTCGAACCAAACTTGATCCCGTAAGGCGGGTCAAAGTAGATCATCTGCACCTTGCCCTTGAGTCCCTCCTTCTCGGCAAGCGAAGTCATCACCATCAACGAATCGCCCAAAATCATGCGGTTCGACCAGTGCTGTTCGTGGTGGTAAAAGTCCACGCGGTCTTCGAAGGACAGACCATTGAAATCACCGAACAACAACGCCTGCTGCGGCGCGTCCTTCTTCGATTCACTCCGCACCAACTCGATAATATTTTGCGGCTTGATATGCTCCTGAATATAGATCGGCACCGCAGGCACGGCTAAATCCTGGCTATCCTGCTCATCCTTCCCCTTCCACACCAACTGCGGGTCCAACGAAGGGTCGCGCGGATATAACACCGTCTTCGGCGCTTTCTCTTCGTAGGCAATAAAGTCACGCAACTCCTCAGTCGGGATGTTGGCGCGCTTATCCGTGTGCTTGTGCGAGTCCACGGGCGTGGAGAGTTTTGGGGTGGTGGGTTTCTTTTTTGGGGGCATAAAATTTCCTTATTATCGTAGTAGCGACTTCAGTCGCTCTATAACGAATGAATTCGTTACTACGATTAATCTTCATTTTTACAAACGACTAAAGTCGTCACTACATGTCGTCCCAACCTTTGCCAAAGTCTGCTTCAGGTGGGAAAGCACGCCACTTCTCGCGCAACCAATCACGTCCATGGTCTTCGTAATACAACGATAAACTCGACCATTGCCAATCATAAGTATCTTCCACATATCCATGCTTTACAGGATTGTAGTGGATGTAATTCAACGCCCGATAATAATGCGCGTCGTCGCGGATCATACGGTCTGCGAACTTATACCAAACCTTTCGCTTCCCTGTCTGACCGTCAGCCTTATTCCACTCAAAGGAAGTTAATCCATGCAACTGTTTGAGCGCGGCAGAAACGTGGTCAAGCGATAGAACACCAGCCAGGATGTGATAATGATTCGCCAGCACAACCCATGCAACAACTTCCGCTTTGATTTCCTGAAAAGCAACGAGCAGTCGTTTTTGAAAATCCGTGCGCCGTTCGGGAGAATTTATCACGTGAACATGCTCGTAATTTGCGGCAGTCAGCATGTAATATCCCGCATCGCGGAACGGATGCGGCGGTGCGTGAAGTGGGTATCCCATCGCCTGCCTCTGTGCGACGATTTCTTCGCGCTGTTTTGGTGTGAGTTTACGATACGTGTAAGGCATATTGATTTCATAATGTAGTGGCGACTTCAGTCGCAATGACTACACCTGCCCTGGCGGGCGGTGCCAGGGAAGTCATCACTACGTAGTAACGACTTTAGTCGTGTCTCAACATCGGCGCAACACCATCTACTTTCTGTCCCTTCAAGAACGCCCGAATCGTATTCTTTGCATCCCACGGATCAACGATCTCTAAAAACTTCCAGCGACCAAACCCGCCGTGGTTGTCGATGGCAGGAATCATTGGTTAAGCCAGTCTTTGCCGATGGCGGAGGCTTGCGCACGGAAATAGGCTTTTACTTCATCCCATGCCACTTCTTCGATCAACGGCACGGGCGCTTCCTGCTCGGCACGTTCGAAATACACTAGATGCTTAACAACCTGCGCTTCGAAATCACGTGCGTGGGAAAATTTTTGCGGGACGGCATCCAACAAACTCCTCAACGAAGTCCGCTGGCAAATGGCGTACAGGTCATGGAAATCCTTGCGGCTGGCGCGCGAGAGCAGGGTGTCTAATTTCATCAAACCAATATCGGTCACACTCGCCAGCACAACATTGTCCGCTTTGGAAAGGGGCTCAACGAGTGGATACCCGTAACCATAAAACCCCAGGCGCACGTTACGTGCCACGAAGACCAAATTTCCCCAGGAACTATCGGCGAGTTCGGGGGCGAACTCACGCAAAGAGTTTTGGATGGCTTCTCTTGTAGTTGGGATATCGAGATCTGGGGAGAAGAAATCCAAATCCACCGAAGTGCGATGCCCGATCTGTAACGCCAGCGCGGTACCACCCGCGAGATAGAAATGGCTTCCAAGTTCGCTTTTACCAAAGCCACTTAAGACCACGCGCATGTCTGGCGAGATGGTGTTCCAATACAAGTCGCTCATTCTTCCTCTCCAATATCCAAGATCAATCTCCAAAAAGAGAGATGCGGCTCAGGTAATCCAAACCCGCCCCATTTTTGCACCCAACGGCTCACTTGCTCAAGCGAATAGGTGGAAAATAACCAACGCAATTCCGAACGCGTACCGAAACGCAAAGTCCGCTCGATGATCGTGCTGGCGTCCTGCTGAATACGCAAGTTTTCCAGGTTGTATTCCTGAAAGAATGGCGCAAGTGTGGAGGGAATGGATGGAAGCATGGTTTACTTTTCTCTCAACAGTGGACCCACGCCATCCACATTTTTGTTTTTCAAGAAAGCGCGGATCGTATTCTTCGCATCCCACGGGTCAACGATCTCCAAAAACGCCCAGCGACCAAACCCGCCATGATTATTGATGGCGGGAATCCACAAGTTGCGCGCTGTCTCCACCTTGGCAGCCTTGTCCTTGCGGGCTTCGCCGCTTACTTCCAAAACAAGGTTCAACAGGTCATCTTTGCCGTGACCATCGTCAATGCGAATGATGTAATCGGGCAAATAGGATTTCTCTTCGCCGTTGAATGTGTATGGTATCGTAAATCCCAACTGGAAATTCTTGACGTAATGAATGGCTTCTTCCAGTTCATCGTCAAAGATCTCAGCCAACTTCGCTTCCCAGCCGCTATCCAACACCACATGCGAAACGTGGCTTTTTTGTGGGTTGGTGCGATATACATCGCGGGCGGTGTCGAAGTCCACGTAGCGGGTTGATCCTATCGTGTCATAGGGGCGCAGGATGGGGAGCAAGGTCCGCTTGCCTTCGGCGGATGTGACAATGGCTTGGTAAATCTTTTCTGCCGCTGTATGTGCGAACGCCACCAACAACAACATCTGCGGGAAGGCATTATCCTTGCAGGTCAGGCAGGTCTCCCGCCATTCTCGCACCACCGGTAACAACTGTGGGAACAGCCACGGCTTCACATTGCCTTCATCCGTGAAATATTTGCTCATCATCAAACTGGCAAGGTAAAAATCCACCGAGTTCAGCCGCTTGTCTTTCAAGCCATACAGATCATGGTAGCTCGATTCACCGATGATGGATTGCATCTCGGTCTTGGTCGGCAGGTCAGATGTGGAAATTGCCATCTTCGAGTCATTTGAAAATGCGGCGGTCAGTTTTTCACTGTCAAATTGATAGCGATATCCGATGATGCGCGGGAAGGTGATTTCACATTCAATGCGATCTTCCAGCGCGCGAACTCTGGTTGGGGTTGGTCCCGGCTTTGGGTCTTTTTCTGAACCAGCACTTGGGATGAACGAGAACGGCACGCCGTACACTTCCGCGTATTCCGCATCGAACATGCCATCTTTGTTGACTGCATAACTGCGCCGCCTCAACCCTCGTCCGACAACCTGCTCGCACAACAATTGAGTCCCGAATGCTCTGACGCCGAGAATGTGCGTCACCGTGTTGGCATCCCAACCTTCGGTCAACATGGAAACTGAGATTACACAACGGACGCTCTCACCCAGTTTGCCTGCTTTGCCAACGGTGTTCATCACTTCGCGCAAAATGTCTTCATCTGAGATTTCATCCACATCCCTGCCGGGGAAGCGGGCGCGATATTCTTCCTTGAACTCGTCAATTTCAATGGCGGCGATCTTCTTGAATTCAGGTGTCATTCCCTCGCCCGATTCCAATTGCTGGCTGTCAATCAAAATCGTATTCGGACGCGCCATCCAATGTTCACGATCTACATTGCTGAATAAAGGTAACTTGCCCGGGACGGGAACAGTCTCGCCGTTCTTGAGCGGTTTATCCCATCCAGCCACGTAATCAAATACCATCTTGGAAACATTCGTGTTGTTGCATACCACGATGAAAACAGGCGGTGTGTGTCCGCGTTCGCGTGCTTCCCTGTTCTCCTCCCATTGCTTGAACTTCTTTTCATAATTGCTGTATAAACTTTGCAACGCGCCTTCCAGTTCAACGGGCAGTGCTGGAGCAAGGGCAGGATCTTCCGTCTTGCGTCCCTTCTTGGGTAAATGTTCACGAATGCGAAGCCACAGGTCACGGTAGGTAGGTTGTTCACCTGTCATCGAGTCGTCCGCCACCGGTACACGCGGCACTTTGACAATACCCGACTCAATCGCATCGATCAACGAGAAATCCGAAACCACCCACGGGAAGAGTGTCCCTTCACTGAAACCTGATCCACGCAGGAAGAACGGCGTGGCCGAAAGGTCGTAAACAATCTTCACACCGAGTTTGGCTTTTACCGCTTCAATACCGGAGATCCAAATACGAGCTTCCTCTTCGCGTTGCTCCGCTTCCTTACGCTCATCACCTTTCAGGTCTTCTTCCTCGGCACCTTCCGGTTTGTGGCGATAACAGTGATGGGCTTCGTCGTTAATGACGATGATATTCTTCTTATTGCCCAATTCCCGGCAAACACGCCGCACCATCTGGTCGGGTGTTTCAGTAAATGGGCTATTTTCATTGTTCTGCTTGAGCAGTTGTTTGGTCAGTTTGCCAGCCGCTACTCGTTCACGCAACTTGAAAGCATGGAAGTTCGTGATCACGAATTTTGCCTTGTCCAATTCGGGCATCAAGTCAGAGGGCACAATATCGTGTTGTTTATAGTAATTTTGCGGGTCATTGGGGAGCAGTACACGCAAGCGATCTTTGATAGTGATGCCTGGCGTAACGATCAGGAACGTATCCGAAAACCGCGCATCCTGCGAACTGGCGATCTTGTTCAATGCCTGCCATGCGATCAACATCGCCATGACCACGGTCTTGCCAGAACCCGTCGCCATCTTGATGGCAATACGATAGAGCAGGGGGTTGGATTGCAGGTTTTTCTCGCGCAGGAAATTTTCCACCCATGCTTCGCCGTACTTCGGCGCAACCTCTGTGATCCAGATGGCAGTTTCCAATGCCTCGATCTGGCAAAAGAATAACTTGCGCTCGCGGTCTTCGCGTTTCCAATATTCCAACAATCTTGAAGTTGTTTTTGTGATACCTATATATCCGCCCCTGCGCCAGATTTCCACCCGCTCACGAATGCGATTGATATCCTTGTTTTCTTCTACGCGGTCGGCTGTCCACTCGGTCTCGAACGACAATTGCTTCGGACTCTTCTTCTTTGCTCGCGGGATCGGCACAAAATACTGGCTGATACGCCGCTCTTCGACGATCTCATCCGTGATTCCGTCTTCCGTAAACTTGAAATGACGTTTCGGTTCTTCGAACGGCGAATTGAGTACGGGGTTTTCAATGACGACTTGTGGCATGGACCCTTATCCCAACATTTCAACCTTGAAACCTTGAACCTTCCAACCAATGTCCCAATCCTACCGCAAAACCCCCAAACCTGCACAAGTCCCCTTACTTGCGCAGGGGGATATAACAATTCCTCACCCCGCACCGATCCACGACTGAATCTTCGTTTCCATCTCCCTCGTCACCTTCGCGGCATGGGCGGTCATCGAATACACCTTGTGCTCCGGGTGCAGGCTCTGGTGGCGTTTGAGCAGGACCTCGGTCAGCCAGAGCGTGACTTCGGGCGTCATTTCCTTGAGCCGCGGGGCTTTCTGATATCTCTGAATCCAGCCGGGGATGGTATCCCATGCGAATGGGGCGGAGGCTGAAATATTCGTTTCGGCGTTCACATTCGAGAACACCAGTCCACCCTTGATCTCGGCAACGTGCGGCGCTTTGCGCAGGAGGTCCCTGCCGTGCAGATCCAGCGTCTTCAACGCATCGCTCCGCATCCGTGCCCACTGCGCGTCTGGGTCCTGGACCAACTTCACCGGCACGTGCTGACCCGTCCTGCGGTCCTCCCGCCAGATGTCCCACCTGCCGTTCCTCCACTCGAAATGAGCGTTGTGGTGCTTGACCTCGAAATACCAAAATCCCTTCGGACCGATCACCGCCACATCCAGGTCGTCCCCGTGGTTCTGCTGGAGCCTGTGCAGGATGAAGGTATCCCTGTCCGATACGACCATCTCGAGTTCGCGGATCAGGTCATATTCGCCGATCAAGCCCCAGTCCTCGTTCTGCTCCGTGGTCTTCTGCACTTCTTCGAAAAACGGAACGCGGACCTGGAACCTCTGCCGCCAAAGCGGCACAAGGTCGGGGAACAGCACCTGCTTGAGGGGAGAGATGAACTCCTCTTTCTTGATCTGACCCACCGGGTCATCCGGCGGTTCGAGTTTTCTCGCTAACAATCCCCATGAGACGGCGGTAACCACCGCTCCGATGAACACGCCCAGCAACAACAGACTGCCCAGGCACAGGTCGGTCAGAAACAGCCAATAGCCGCTGACGCACAGCACGAGCGCGCCGCCGGCGATCCATGGCAGGAACCGGTTCAGCCGTACCCTTCTTGCTTCACGGCGGTCTCGTCGTTCTTTGAACTGCTTCCACTTTTTCGAGTAGACCCGCAACAGGACGAACCGCCATTTTTCCAGCAGTATCCGCCGGGCATCCCTGATCTGGTCATACCCGAGCACCAAACCGGAAAGAAATAAGTCAATCAGCACACCCACCTCCCATACGTGAAAGATGGGCATAATTATACCCAGCGCGGTTATAAATTGCGTTTTTTCGGTTCTACCGTTTTTAACGGGAACCTTTTTCTAAACCACAAAGGAGACAAAGGGTCACAAAGGAAAAAACCTAAAAAGCATCCTTTGTGTACCTTTGTGATCCTTCGTGGTCAGGGTTTTCCCGCCAGAAACGGGAGAGCCGTTTTTTCAAAGTGCGGATTTGACCTGACGATCTCCGCTTCCTTCCAAGCCGGAAGTTGTTTCCGTTATAAGGAATGAGTCTCCTGCGATGTCGTTGCGAGTCGCCGCTCCTGGTTTTTGGCGGCGAAGCAATCTCCTGGTGGGAGGCGACTGCTTCGGGAAAACCATCCTCGCAAGACAATTGCTGCCGAGCGTGTGCCCGCAAGAGTAGAAAACCAATTAAAGACTCCGTGCCTCTGTGTCTCCGTGGTTCAAAAACGCCCCGAAGGTTTGAACCCTCCGGGGCATCTGATCCCAGCGTCCTGCAACTACCTCAACTTAAAGGAAGGTCTGTAACGCTCATCCTCGTCCACAATGAACGGCAGGACTTTGCTCGCCACGATCCATGCAACACCGAACGCCCACAGCGCCAGGAACTCCCCCCAGAACGTGACCGCCAGCGATTTCATCGTCACCTCAGACAACGCGAACTCCGCGGCGCCGATGCTCACCATGCTCACGATGATGAGCGATCCGCACACCCAATAGATGATCTTCCGTATGGACCTCTTCGCCAGTTCGTCGGGTTTCTTCCTTTGGAAGGGCACGAAACAGAAATACACCGTCACCGAAAATAAAACAACCGCGGCGGCGTAATGGACGATGGCTTTCGTGTCGTTTGGACAGCCATCGCAGGAGGTCGGGGAGAGCGCCACGCAAATCGCCGCGACCGCCCCGATGTTGCTGATCACCTCCTCGTGGATCGTGCGTCCGTTATACGCCGCCAGCAGGGCGGCGACGATGAACAGCGACCCGACAAAAACATCGCGGGCTTCCGTGTAATACGACGCGCTGATGGATGGGAGCGGGGTGGACGAGATCCATATCACGAGCAGGGGCAGTGCGAACATGATCGACCCCAATAGCAGGCGCAGCGCCCGGTAATCGAACAAAATGTTCTGGTCTGATTCGGATTCAGTCATCAGCCTCTCCTTG
>JBFYRY010000391.1:0-4033 GCA_041302025.1 Chloroflexota bacterium
AACATCTATAATCTACAAGGAGATTCCAATGACTGAAAAAATGGCCGTCGTCTGTAATGGCGACACCCCGGCAAGCATCATGCCGACGTTGATCTTCTCGACCTCCGGTCTTTCTCTGGACTATGAAGTGCACATCTTCATCTGCCCGGCAGGGGCGCGCTGGATGCTAAAAGGCGAGTTGGAGAAGCTTGGTACACCCAAAGGCATGCCCAACCCTGTCAAACTGTTCAACGACATCCTGGAACTGGGCGGCGAGATCGTGTTCTGTGAACTGGCATTGGAGAACAAGGATATCAAGCCAGAAGACCTGCGCGACCCGCGCATCAAGATCAAGAAGGCGCCACCCTATCTGATGGATGTTCAGGGCGCGGCGCAGACCTACGTGTTCTAAATAATTTCAGCATAAAAAACCTGATGTGTTGAGGATTAAGGCAAAGGTCCTAAAGGTTCTGAAAAACCTTTAGGACCTTTTTTATGGGAATGGTTGCGTCGCGCTGTCTGTCATTCCGCCTTTTTCAGGATTTCTGTATTGGACGGGTCGCGGAGAACCAGGCTGATGTCGTATTTTGCCAATTCAGTCAAAAGTATCTCGCGCATTAAGTTTACAAATTCTGATCTGGCAGGTGCAGAAGATCTGCATTTTCCGGTGCATGGATGAAGCCCCAGAACACATCCCGTGGGCGGTGCGGGGTGCTGATTCTCTTGCGTACCATGTAAATGGTACGTTGCAGGGTCATACCATCGACCGGAAGTTCCACAATTTTGCCTTGTTCTCGCAAGAGGCTCACAGCCATGGTGGATACGAAGGACACACCATAACCGGCAGCGACTGTTCCCACAATGGCTTCTGCGTTTCCCACTTCCATAAAAACTTTTAAGTCATCCAGGCTGATATCATGCCTGGCAAGTTCCGTCAACATGACGCGGCGCGTACCGGATGTCTCTTCGCGCAGGATGATAGGTTCACCCAGGAGTTCGCCTGGATCAATGGAAGATCTGGATGCCCAACGGTGATTGGATGACACGATCAAGGTGATCGTATCCCGGAAAAATTTCTGGGATTCCAGACTCGCATCCCTAACCTCACTGCTGACAACTCCAATGTGCGCTTCTCCTTCAAGCAGGTTCAGCGCCGCGTGTTCCGGCCCACAAGCCAGGATGCGCGTCTTAATGCCCGGAAAACGCAGGCAGAAACGCGCCGCCAATTGCGGCAGGATGTATTTTCCAGCTGTGGTACTGCATGAGATGCGTAATTCGCCCGCTATATCATCACTCAAAGATGACATCATAGCAAGCGACCCGCCTCTGTCAATTGCAAGCCAGTATTACTTCTTATAAACAAAGTGTTCCCGAGTTCCTGCTCCAGTAATTTGATTTGGTGACTCACGGTCGGCTGGCTAAGGTGGAGTTGTTTGGCGGCTTCAGAAATGCTCAGCTTTTCAGCCGCGCACAAGAAAGTCTCAATTTTTTGAAGATCAATCATTACGGACTCCGATCCTTTTACGATTTACACGCGAAGAAGTCAAAAAGGGGACTCTGGAAAATGCAAGTTTTGCGGGTCCGATCGACAGCAACATCAGTATGGTCATTAATATGGCGGATGTCAGACACCAGGCGCAGGTGGCGCCGATGATGAACGGTTCGAGGAATGTGAGGTAGATCGAGAAGAGTATGCCGAAGGCGGTCATTGTGAAGATGAAAAGGGCCGCCAGGTCCGCAAAACGACCGTTAGCATAGCGCGCAAACATCCAGGAAATGAAAATCGCCACGTAACCAAACAAGCCCAGTACGCCGATCGGCAGGATACCGAACAAACGGGCATATTCACTTTGCTGTACAGTATTGCAATCCCCCACGGGACCACATACTGCGGTGACCTCAGTAGTCTCAACGTAAGCCAGATAGCCAGCCACGCCAAACCCGATTACACACAGAATGGGAATGATCCACGCCCAATTCCCTTTTATGGAAAGCCCATCCGTCCTTTGGAAGAGATACACTGCCCACACGATGGACGCAAGCATGACCGCGAGGATGATGACTGACAAGGTGTTGCCAGCCGGATCGCGGGAGAAGTTTTCCTTCCAGTTTGTGTTGTGGGCATCGGGATTAATGATGCCCGGAGTTGCAATCGGCAGGGAAGAGGCTGGGGAATCTGAATCTGCTACCGGGGTCGTTTGAAGCGTTGGCGATTGGGTGGGAGCGGTCACAGTTGGGTTGTCCGTTGGTGGGTTGGTGGCTGCGGCTGTTGCAGTCGCCGCTTCTTCAGAACGAGCGATCGCTTCGTTCAGCTCGGGGATGTCTGGCCAGTCCAGTCCGCCCTGCGCAAGGTAGGTTTCGACCATGCCGGGGAATTTTTCCGGGATGTCCAACGATCCGACCATATACGTGTCATCGATCACGAGGAAGGGAACGCCAGCAGATTCGAGATTGAATTTTTTCATGGCGGACATAAAGAATGCCTGTCCCTGTTGCTGGCTGACATCAATGCCGATGATCTGCAATTGGTCTCCATACTGCTCCATCATGGGCAGGATGGTGTTATTGATCACATATTCGCAATGTCCGCAGGTGGGGGAGTAAAAGAGTACGGCGCGGACAACAGGCAGATCTGTTTGAGCTTGAGCGTTTGTGGCGGGACAGAATAGAATGCTTGTGACCAGCAAAGCAATAATGATGTTATGTCGTTTCACTTTTTGCTCCGTGTTTCATACCAGCCGACACGCACATCTTCTGTGCGGAGGTCGAAGTCTGGTACATAAGGTTTGATGTCGAGCAGGGGCGTGCCGTCAAGCACATCGACGCCTTCGATGGTGAGTACATTTTCCTTGCGTAATAAAAGTCTGACCGTGGATATCCCGATCGGGTTGGGGCGATTGGGATATCGCGTGGCAAATATACCGTGTTCTTGGTCATCCAAAAATGGTTTGACATGAAGTGCATATCTCAGACGACTCATGAAAGACGTACAACAGATGGATATGAGATAAATTCTCAATGTCCTTCAATCCGTCGGTAAATTCGGGATAGACCCCCACCTGACCGATGGCTTGCGAGCGTGCAGACTGAATGGGCGTCCGATCTTTTTCGGTGAACGGTGAGCGGATCACCCCGATAGGGCGCATAACAAATTCCATTCGGTTACTTTTCCTTTTCCTGTACGAACGTCAATAATTTTACCCCTTCCACCTGGCGAAAGGATGCACCCTGTCCAACTGTGCGTAGAACTGCCGCCTCGTCAACCACACGCGTCCCGGAGAGAATGGTGATTCCGTGATCGAAGAGTATGGGGGATAGTGGTGTGCTGGGTCCCAATACCATCACAGTGGAATTGGGATTGCAAAGCGACAGCAGTCGGTCCAGCGTGTGATTTACCAACGCGCTCCCTGTGATGGCAACCATATCCGCTTGAGGCAACAGGTCGCCTGCGGATTCGGCTGGGTATTCATCTTCAGCGGGATGCTGTTCAATGACCCAGAGATTCTCGGCGCTTTGACGCAGTTGCTGGATAAATGGAAAGTGCCCGACCAAAGCAACGTTCTTTCCCCGCCCGCGGCTGGTCAGAACTTCCGACGCGTTGACCTCCACTGCGAGCGATTCGTCCACCTCCAGCATGGAATTGATCGCGGCTACTCCGATGGCGGTTTCCAGTGGCTGTGTTGAATATGCCAATTGTGCCAGGTCACGCGCACTCTTCTGGTGCAGGCGCCCCACGTCACGGACGTGCTCATGCCCATGTGGGAAGTTGGATGCCTGTGTCGCCGCCATTCCACAATGCCGACTGCAAACCACTGTCCAGTGCACGCCGACGAGCATTGAATGCACGGGAAAGTCTTCGGTCAGGTTTGATAATAGATCTTGAAGGATTGTCGTCATGATGCATTTTCCATCTTTAGAAAAAGTGTAATTAACAAGAAAAGTGTAACATCTATTACTAACTGTAGTTTCGCCAAAGATAGGCATGGAACCTTAAAAACTAACCGAAACGCGGCATATCCTGATTTACTCAGGGAAGCAAAAAGGCGAGAAGCCA
>JBFYRY010000137.1:0-9607 GCA_041302025.1 Chloroflexota bacterium
TTCGGGATGAGGTTGGCGAGGAGAGAAAACAGAATCGCCAATAGGATCAACACTTCTATGGGTCTCATATCATGCTCCTTCTTTCGCTTGCCGGCACAGCTTGGACAAGCCTTTGTTCGAAGATCATCCCCCAGATAACCCTCGACATATCAAGATTATCCAGTTTTGTCATCATCCACTTCCTTTGTGGAAATCTTTCCATTGGGGCGAGGCGCCAACCCGCCCATTCCTGCTAAGCTATACTAGGTTGTTCAACAGGCTCTTCCTCCAGGTAGATCCACATCAAAAGGTAAAGGGGAGCTGTCACCTGACCGGTCAGTACAAATGCCCAGCGCAACAA
Source organism: Chloroflexota bacterium (assembly GCA_041302025.1). Lineage (GTDB taxonomy): Bacteria > Chloroflexota > Anaerolineae > Anaerolineales > Villigracilaceae > Defluviilinea. The sequence continues at coordinate 341 of JBFYRY010000137.1, forward strand.
ATGAACGTTAATATTCAGATACTTTGCTAGTCCGCCACAAACACCTGCGATCTTCCGGTCATCGCGGGAGCGATACAATTTTTTATTTTCAGTATTCATTTTTAGTCTCCTTTCAGTTTATTGCACTCAATGGATACGACAGCACCCGGGAATTGTTCTGGTTCCCATCCTAGAACTCCTCGCGGCTGAAGCGCCACAGCCCAACCCCGATGAACAGGAGGCTCTCCAGCGCGATGACCACGATCAGCAAGGATGAGTAATTGTGCGAGCCCACCAGCAGGGAGGGAGCCACGGCATCCAGCTGCTCGCCGAGTGGGAGCACCAGCTTCCAGGGCAGCACGGTACCCAGGACGGGAAACCATCCGATCAGGTTTTGCTGCAAAAACAATAGCGCCAGGGCAATGCCGATGACTGGTCCACGGCCACTGAAGAAAGTACCCAGCATCAGGGTCAGGCTGAGGAAGAAGAAATGGCTGAGGAAGACCACACTTAAAGCGGCCAGGAATCTGGGTAGATTCCAGGGGGTGCCTGTGGCTAGAAGATTCAATATGTAAGCGATGACACCGGGCAGGATCACCATGGTCCCCAGCACGCCCAGACCGTTGGCAATCACTTTGGAAAGGAGGAATGCCGGACGTGTTATCGGTTTGGAAAGCGCCCAGGCAGCCGTCCCGCTTTTCTTCTCACCCACTACGACTCCCTGCATGATGATGACCACACCCACCGACGGAAACAAGCCGGCAAAAATCAAAAAGAGCACCGCCACCTCTTCGCTCGGAGGAGTGTCGCTTGTACTGAATAGAACCGCGCTCAGCAAAAAGCCGATGAGGCCCCCCCAGATCAGGCATTGAACCCACCACATGCGGGTCTTCCACCAGCGGCTCAATTCACTCTTAAGCATGCTGCCCAGCCCGCGGCGCCAGCCGCGTTCGCTGACCAATTGAAAAGCACTATTTCCGGACATTCGAACCTCCTTCGATGACTTGCATGAAGACATCTTCCAACTCATACTGTTTGCGGCGGAACTCGGTCACCACCACCGAATCGTTGACCAGCAGCTTGAGCAGTTGCACCTCGGCGACCTGCGGGTCGCTGACGCTCACCTGCCAGGCGCTGTCGCCGTTGTGCTGCCCGTCGATGATCCCACTGACCCATGGTTGGGCAAGCACCTGCTTGCGGGCTGCCTCTACCTCGCCCCTCAAATGAATGATATAGACCACGCCCTCGCTGCTGGCCAGGAGTTCCTCGATCGGACCCTGAGCCACCAGCGCGCCTTTATCCAGGATGACGACCGTGTCGCTGACCTTCTGAACGTCGTCCAGAATATGGGTGGAATAGAAGATCGTGGTGTACTTCCGCAACCTGGACATCACCTCGAGCACATCCCGCCGCCCGAGCGGGTCAAGAGACGCAGCCGGCTCGTCCAGGATGAGCAGATCGGGGTAGTTGACCTGTGCCTGGGCGATGCCCAACCGCTGGCGCTCGCCGCCCGAGAAGGTCATGATTGGACGATTCGCTTTGCTGGTCAGGTCAACCATTTCAAGCATCTCGTCGATCCGTTCCTCGATAGCTTTTTTGGGTCCCTCGAAGAAGCAGCTTGCCACGAAACGCAGGGTCTGGCGGGCAGTCATGTATTCGTAGAAATGCGGCTCCTGCGGCAGGTAACCAATCCGGGCGCGAATCTCCACGCTCTGCTTGACGGTGTCCATCCCGAATACGGTGGCACTGCCTGCACTCGAGCGAATCAGCCCCAGCAGCAGCTTGATGGTTGTCGTTTTCCCGGCCCCGTTGGGTCCCAGGAATCCGAAGATCGAATTTTGGCGCACCTTCAAATCCAGGGATCGAAGCGCCTGAATGTTTTTATACGTCTTGCTCAATGCATGTGTTTCGATAACATAAGGTGTGGATAGATTCATTTCACTCACTCCTGTGTGCTTGTTGCTTCAAAATTGCAGGTGTCTTCATTACCGGGAAATCTTATCGTTGGCATACCATTTGTGTCCATCTTCATAATAGTTTTTTGATCTGTTTTTCTACTCTTACATGCTGGCAAATGCTCCAAATATGATCAAACAGTCGCCTGCGGAATGGAAGAGTGCCGCCCCCCACAAGCTGTCTGATTTTTGTATGAGGATTCCCCAGATCAATGACAAAGCTAAAACGATTGCCAGGAATTGGATCATCTGCGGCGCATAAGTAACCTGTGTGTGTATGATCGCAAAGACAACTGCCGTGAGAATATTCGATAAACCTTTACCGAGGAATGGCTCATACTTTTGGAGGAACAAGCCTCGATAGAGCAACTCCTCCATGAACCCGTTGGAGAGTACAAAGAGTAGTATCCATGGCCAAAGCGGTAGAAGTTTTTCCAACACACCTGCCTGACCACTGCTTATGGCAAAATAAGCAAGAGCAGGGAAAACGATCAGAGCGGCAATTGCGATGGGAAGCCAGATACGAACGCGGCCTCTCTTGAGATATATGGAACGCCAGTCAAAGCCCATGATCGGCATCAACACCAAAATGGGAATAACGCGCAGGATGCTTTCAGAGAACTTGGCTGTGGCAATTCCCTGAGGAGTTGTGACCGTCTGATTGAACAATCTCATCAGATCGTCACTGAAGAGACCGCTGATGAGAATCGCCGCGGCGGCTACAAAGAAAACGTAAAACACGGACCAGTATGGTTTTCCTCGTTCGCTTCTTCGCAAGAACAAAGCGACGATCAAGAGTACGACGGTGAAACTGGTGTGGAAACCAAACAACACGCTCTTTGCCAGATAGGGCGATAATGTGATGATGGCAAACACCATTGATTCCACGATGAAGAACAACAGGAAGACGCCGCCCTTTTTGAGCCAGTTGTTTGAAAAAGAGCTTATAGCGTTCATGACGTTCATCCTTGAGGGACGGCCATCTTCTTTGTAGACGGCTGTCCCTCGATACGATCATTTGACGAAAGGGATGCTCAACGCATACCGAATGGGCTTATCCGACAGCGCCCGCATGGCATTGACCACGCCCTGATAGGTGCAAAAGACTCCAATGAAAATGAAGGGAAGGACGCTGAATACGGCCAGAGTTGAAGCCAGTATGACGAATCCCTCTCCCATGTCCATGTTCAGCAGGACTAATGCAGGCAAGCCGACAAGCATGAAGAACAATGCTGCAAAGAGCGACAGTGTCATGGTGATCTGGAAGTTGAGCACGAGGCGTCCGTGTTGGTCAATCTTGTACGATTGATTCTTCTTCCACGACCACAGCAGGAGCGGAACGATGAGGACGCAGAACACACTGCTGAGGTGCAGGATCGTCAGCCAGAGGTTCTCGTTGGAGGTGTCCTCCTCACCGAAGTCGAATTCGAGCGCTTCGCCGAGACAGTGCAGGGTGTAGGCGCGCGGATCCACTTCTCCGCTTTCGATGCGCTGGATGGTGCGGGCGCTGACTTCACACAGTTCAGCCAGGCGCTCCTGCGTCAGTCCTTTTTGCTGGCGCAGGTCAGCGACTTTGAGTCCGAGTTGAGGTTGGTTCATGGTTTACTCCTTTCAGGTTTGATGCCATTATCGGGAGCAGGACCCAAAATTACAACGTCGTGCGGACGACATTTAGGCGACATTTCCCTTTTTCGAAGCGACATTCGCATTTACGTCACTTTGATACGGCGTGCGAGGATAGCCATGTTAGATACCAGTCTTTGTTCGACTGTTTCATGGGGCACAACCTCATTTGATCGCCTTGAAGTACAAAAGCACGCCGTTTGTACAAGGGATGCGCTCGAACCTGAAACCATACTCTCGACAGATTTTTTCCAATTCCATTTCCGAATACAGGCTGCCCCGAATTGTGCTCTGAAGCTTGTTTCGCTCTGGAACAGGAACGCTGCAAACGAACTGGCCATTGGAAAGCAGAACACGGTTGATTTCCTGGAATACCTTTTCCACATTCCCAATGAAGTTCAAGGATAAGATAGAGATGCAAACGTCAAAGCAGCCGTTCTCGAAGGGCAGATCATCGGCGCTGACCACGTAAAATTCGGGGTTTTGGAAGCCAGCCCGGACAAACCGCTTTGCCGCCTGCTTCAAAAGTCCTGGGCTGACATCCACCCCTGTATACTGATTGTCTTTGTTTAGAAAATGTACCGCGCTTCCGCTGCCGGTTCCCAATTCAAGAACACGCGTCCCCTCGACATTTGATAACGCCTGTGCAAGCGTGTCATAGTGTTTCTGAATGTTGCCGCCGAATTTCTTGGGAAAGATGGAACCACTCATGATGATATCGTATAGGAAGGAAAAACTATCCCCGAGCCAGGGCGTGAAACGCGTCAATCGGTTTTCATTGTCCGCAAGATAGCAAAGATTACCCTGTTTGATGATTTGAACATCAGGCTTAATGCTGGTCATATTCTTTCTCCTCAAAAGCCGAATGTGCTTTCATACCCAAGTCAGTGAGCTTCCTCTTCAACAAGATTCCATGCCAAGCACACCAAGGGACATATACAGCAAGCATGAAGATGACGATCCAGTAGAGAATAGGATCATAGTGTTTGAATGGCAGAAGACAGGCTGCAACTGCTGAAAGCACAAATGCCCGAATGAAAAACGAAATGGGTTTGAGGCTGCGATGCCCCAAAAGAACCTGCTCGACGAAAGAGTGAATATCATGTAGCTTGAAAGGAGTGGATTTCAAGCCACAGGTCTGCAGGCGAAGCGAGGTCGAATAGAGCTGGTGCGTCCGCGCGAAACGCCAGATAAAAACCAGGATGATCAAGAGCCCAAGAACTGCCGTATTCATTTTGAGCACAGTCCACTCCAATTTACTGGGGCAAAGATCCTCCTGGATCGTTTTTGCCCAACACAATGCTCTGCGCCAGCACCCAGGCAATGGAGATGAAGAACGCCAGCCATTCCCAGATGATTGGCGTTACGCGACTCACCACGCCCTGCTCGAAAAGCATCACCAGGGTCACAAACACGAAATAGACCAGGACCATTGCCAGGCTGAGCAGCGGCAATCCCCGGGGGATGCTTTTCAGCGACCACTCCTTGATGAAGATGATGGTTTGAAGCAGCACCACACCAAAGAAATACAAGCCGATGCCAGTTTTATGGATGATGGGAGACACGCTGAAAGGTGTGGCGGTCATCAATGCGGTTCCAGCGGTGGAAAAGAACCCAACGATGAGGGTCACGATGGCAAACGCTTTACCCGCTCCCAGTTGCCTGAGGCGCATCACCAGCAGTGCCAGCACAAGATAACGTATGGGAGCCGCGATGAGCGTGCCTGAATTCCAAATGATCTGCGGCCAGCCTGGTGTATCGCTCATATCGCTGAGGTAGGTGTTGAAAATCGAAAAGCCGGGATGTCCGGGGAGGTAGGCGATGACCGTCCCCACGGCGATGATGATCGCCCAGGCACCGCCAATGATGCCGACCAGTTTCAATGCCTGGGGGATGCTGATAGTCATGTTTTTCATATCTTGCGTTGACATGTCAATCTCCTTTTATTTCAACTCCACCGTTCCCGCGCTTCCATCCACGCGGACGTGGTCTCCCGTTTTCAATAGCATGGTTGCATTGCCGCATCCGACCACGGCGGGGATGCCCATTTCACGAGCAACGATCGCGGCATGAGATAGAGGCGCGCCCACATCGGTGACGATGGCGGCGAGACGCGGGAAGAGCGGAGTCCAGCCGACGTTGGTGGTAAAAGTCACGAGAATCTCGCCGGGCAAAATCTGGTCGCCGTCTTCCGCGCGGTCAATGCGGCGCACACGTCCCTCCACGCAGCCCGCCGCGCCTGCAAAACCTTTGATGATGTTACCCACCTTGCTCGCGGGTTTGCGTGCATCGAAAAAGTCATTGCGGCGGTTCGGGTCAGCTGCCCATGCGAATGGGTCGAACGCGCCGATGATTAACGAAGGGTACGGCGGCAATGCGGAATACTTGTTGTACATCTCGCGTCGCGTGGGGATGAATGCGGTCGGTGATCTGTCGCCGCCAAGCACCGCCGTCATTTCATCGAGAGACAGGAAGAAAATGCCATCGCCCAATTCGGTCACTTCGCCGACGCGCAGAAGGAAGTGACGCGTCAGGCGCGCGAGGCGGGTGTATTCGGAGCGGACCGCCTCACGACCGCGGGCGGCTGTCGCAATGGTTTCCAATTGCTTGTGCAACCGGGGTGCCCGCCTGGGGATCGTTCGTTCCAGGCGATGCCAGGCGGCAAGCGATTTCTCGCGCTGTACGGCAAGAAGACCTTCGGCATCTACTGGAGAGCGCAGGAAATCCGCCAGCCGCTCATCCAACCAGTCGGGCTGCTCCTCGCCCCCCGGTGCTGAGAGTTCCAACTCGTGCGGTCCACGGTGGCCATAATGTTCCAGGTACGCCTCACGGCTCAATTCGCCGCGCGCCAGCCGCCCCAGTCCCAGCAATGGACCAAGGCTTTCCAGTTCAGTCGACTCATCAGCCAGGTTGGAGAGGATCGCCACAGCGTCCGCTTCGCCTACGAGTTTCTCCAATTCCCGGCGCAGACGGGTTGCCGGGTCGGCGAAGTTCATCGAAATACTGCGCAGCCAGCGACAGGCGTCCATGAAGCGTGGTTTGATTCCGTTCCGCCACATTTCGAGCAATTCATGAAGCTTATCCAATCCGCCCAGCCGCTCACGCTCTGCCCGGCACCAGCTTGGCGTTTCGTCTACAAAGTCTGCCAACCCTTGCGGGTTGCGTGCGGCAAGGCGCTTAGACTCCAGCCTGCCCGGCAACACCATCCACAGCGCTGCCAGCGGCGGCAGGGGAATCAGCGGGATGTCCAGGTTCAGATCATCGGTTTGCGCCAGTCCGAGCAGATCAGCGTGCATCCCGCGGCGCAGGTTCAGTCCCGCCGAGCGGTAGAACGAGATGACCAGGCTGAGGTTGATATAGGCGCGCCCGGCGATGTTGCCGCAGAAAGGATATTTGCCCGGCAGTCTGACCGGATTGGTATCAACGAAGTAGATCTGCCATAGCGACCAGCTTGCTGGCGTCATCACATCCGGCAGGGCTTCGTTGGTGTTGACATTTGACCAGAGGAAGTCGCCGATCAAGGAATCATTCCATTCGCCGGTAACAAGGTCGTAGCCAGATTTTGAAATTGCACGTTTCATCCTGCCTCCATATGGTCTTTTTCATTCCGTAAGCGTTACCGTCCCCGCGCTGCCATCCACGGTGATAACATGTCCGCTTTGGATGCGTTTGGTGGCGACGCCTGTGCCCATCACGGCGGGGATTCCATACTCGCGCGCGACGATGCTTCCGTGACTGAGCGGACCTCCAATGTCGGTGACGACGGCGGACGCCATCGCGAAGAGCGGAGTCCACGCGGGGGTGGTGGTGCCAGCCACGAGCACGTCGCCAGGTTTCATCTGGTCGAAATCTTCGGGACCACGCAATACGCAGGCTGGGGCTGTGACTTTTCCCGCGCTGGTTGCAACTCCCTTAAGGATGTTGCCCGTTCGATTGCTTTCAGATTCCGCCAGCCAGACAGCAGTATCAATTCCCATGTATTTTTTCTTCATCGGCATCATGGGTGGCGGGGTCTCCCGTTGGACTTTCTTATTGAAGGCTTTGCGTCCCTCAACAAGAACGGACAGGTTTTTCAGTTCAATGCCATGTTCCAGGTTTTGTACACAGGCATCCACTTCATTTTTCTCCAGCCAGAAGATGTCATCTGTCTGCTGAATTACATCTGCGGCAACGAAGCGGCCTCCCAGTTCGCGCAGCGTGGCGCGCAGGATCGGGTATCCCAACCCGATTTCGGATAGCGCATCTTCGCGCACCTCTGCCAGTGACTGTCCCCAATTGAGCGCCTTGATGAACGCCCAGCGTTTCAATCCTTTGAGACGGTTGCACATGGTCTCCGCGGTTTGGATGCGTTTCTCGGCGCTGGCATGTTGACGTTCATGCGGATTCGTCCCTTGACCGCGCAGGTACATCTTGATCGTTTCCAAAAGCAATTCGGGATGGTCGAGCGGTAAAGGTTCGGCAAAATCCAATTGGAAGACGAGGTGCCCAAATTTTTCCAGATACGCCTTGAAACGCACGGCGAATTCAGGGAACAAAGGAACGGGAACAGAATCGGGCTTCTCAAGACTCCCAACCAAATCATGCGATGATGTGTTGAGAATGTATTTACTCAGTTTTTCATCTTCACGAATCCACACAGCAATGTCAAACAGCGATTTCTCCGAACGGACGGGGATGTTATCCCAGCCCATCAACAAGGTATTGGCTTCGGGGTCGCCCTCACGTTTTGTCATTTTGTTATAGACCTGTGTCAGCAATCCTTCCGAACCAGCGGAGGCTCCCATCGTGGCGAACAGCAACCCACTGGCATAGTACATGGCGGCAGTCAAAATCTCCTGAGCGTCCCGCCAAAGTTCGCTTGCCGACAATTTTTGGAGATCCCTATCTTGATACTTTGCAACAGCCGCCTGATATTCAGGATGCAGTTCGTCACGCCATAATGGAACCAGGTTCCGCAACAGCCTTGGGTATGCTGGCAACATACCAGTGATGATCCACCACCAGGCTTTTGTAGGAAAAGCCGCGTTCATATAGGCGTAACTATTAATGGATGTGTAATAATCTTCCTGCAATACTGGCAAACCCATCCCTAGGCGCGCGCCGAGCGGCTTCATTTGATTTCTCAATACTGGGATTGCCCAGGTAATAAAAAGCGGACTGAGCGGGCTTGGCATTAAGTCCGCGATACTGGTGCGCATGTAGACGCCCTTCGGATTCGGCGGCGTCCATTCGATCGGCGCTTCGGGCAATGCCGTAATCGGACGCGATTGCACGATGTAGAACTTTCCCTCACCCCTAGCCCCTCTCCCACTGGGAGAGGGGGATGCGGCGCGACACCATTCGATGTCTTGTGGACTGCCATAATAGGATTCGATTCCGCGTGCGATGTTCACCAACTCGACGACATCCGCTTCATTCATGACCTTTGACCTGCGTCGCTCGTCATCGAGCGGATCCTCCCTCGTGCCTTTTTCTGTCCGTACCGTGATGACGGTCTTCTCCGCAACTTCATACGTTTTGATCTTGCCTGTGGCTTTGTCGGCAACGATGGTGTCAGGCGAAACAAGTCCACCGACGATGGCTTCACCCAGTCCCCAGGCGGCGTTGATGACCATCTCATCGCGCCGTCCGTTGATGGGATTCGCGGTGAACAGAATCCCCGCGGCTTCGGCGTCCACCATCTCCTGCACAACAACCGCCAGCGCGACGG
>JBFYRY010000138.1:0-9606 GCA_041302025.1 Chloroflexota bacterium
CGCCCAAACTGATTATGGATTTACCGGTGAGTTCACCGATGCCAGTGGGTTGGTGTATTTGCGGGCGCGGTATTATGAGTCCCTGACGGGGAGGTTTACGACAAGGGACACCTATGGAGGTGATGTCAATACCCCTGCCAGCCTGAATCGCTTCAACTATGCTCACAGCAACCCTGTGATGAATACCGATCCCAGCGGGCAATGTGTATTTGCCGTTATAGACACATTGATCTGTGCAACGGTAGGTGGGGCATTGGTAGGTCTCGCAGTTGGAGGCGTAGTTGCTGGCTGGATCTGGGATTCTGCACGTGAGGGAGGCTGTGGCTGCACCGAAACGATGCAAATTCTCTCCATATCGAGGGAGCAATTTGTCCGCGAGTCAAGAAAGCAAGGAGCTATTTGGGGAGCTGTCTTTGGTTTTGTGGCTGGCACGGGTCCGTTGGGAGGGGTCGCAGCAAGTCTGGTTGGCATGGGAATATCTTCCGTCCAACTTATGGATGCCGCCAACAAGTTGAGAGATAACTACCAAGACAAGTGTGCCTGGATTCAATTTGGCGCGGCAATGGTTGGGTTGGGGCTGTCTGGACTTGGGGCTTTAGGTTCATACAATTATGGAGTATCAACAAATCGCTGGATTGGATGGGAGCCAATAAAATTAGGAGGTGGACCGGCACCTCAACAACCGCTATCTTCAAAAGAAGCGCTTCGCATAAACTTTGAAAGAGGTCTTCAATTGATTCGCGAAGGAAACCTTAATCAATTACTAGATTTCTTCAGAACAGGATCATCCGATGCCTCAGTTCCCGAAAATATTCCAGCTACTGGGATTAAGAGTATCGTTGGGCAAACTAATGGCAATTTATACGTGGTCGGTAAGCCAGTTCCTGGAGGGGACTTAGATATAATCCTCGTACAAAATGAGCCCCACGCACTCAGTTCATCACAATCTGCATCACTAAATTCCCTAGCCCAAAATGCAGGTTTTACGGATGCTCATTTCCAAGTGATGACCCTCGAACAAGCTGCCGCATTTCGGTTCGCTACTTCGCCTACTACGCCACTACATGTGGTTCCGAATCTAAGAAATCCTATGATCTGGAGACTCATTCCATGACAGAGCCTGTCCGACATACCAATAAATTGAACGAATGTTTCATAAACGACATAAATCGTATTGCCGAGATATCTGACAATGAATATTATATGTCTGCTTTAGGACCTCCTTTAGGTACGTTAGAAAGAGCAAAGCGAGGAAGGTCAAGAATTTTAGAAGCGATTGATGAATTGCGGAAAATCGATCAGAAGACAACCTGTTCAGTTTGTCATGAAGAGATTATTACTCAGATACAGAGGCAAGCAAATGGAGTGCTTGAGATAAACAATATATGGAATCTGTAAACGGATTTGGTTGACAGATCAATAGCCGATGCTGTTTATGAATGGTTCACAAGATATTTTGATTTATGGGATTAGATCAATACTCAACGGTATTGTACGTTAACAACTGAATAACTCCGCCAATCACCTGAAATCAATCACAGGGGCATCCTCGGCTACCTTCACCTACAACGGACTTGGTGATCGCCTCACCCAAAACGGCATTAACTACACTCTCGACCTCAATTCTGGACTAACTCAAGTTCTCGCTGATGGCACAAACACTTACATCTACGGACTTGGTCGCCTTGCAGAGCGACAGGGCATTGCCGACGAATACTACCCTTCGACAAGCTCAGGGCAAGTCTTGGTGATGCGCTTGGTTCGGTATGACAACTTACCAACAACGGCGGCATGGTCACGCTTGTGAGATGATACAAAAATACTTCCGAAGCCAATTTCGACTTCGGAAGTTTTTGATTAGTGCTTCACCGTTCCCATTGCGACTTCCATGATCTCGTCTTTCGTCTCATAGACCCGCACCAGTTTGCCGTCCTGCATTTGCAGGATGCGGTCCACGTGCTGGCACATGCGCAGGTCGTGCGTGACCATGATACCGGCGCGGTTGTTTTCGTGCACCAGTCTGGCGAAGGTCTCCACCACCTGGAAGGCGCGTTCGGTGTCGAGCGAGGCTGTCGGCTCGTCAGCCAGAACAACGGCTGGGTTGTGGATCAGCGCGCGGGCGATGGCGACACGCTGTTGTTGTCCGCCGGAGAGTTGCGCGGGCAGGTTGTGCAGGCGGTCGCTGAGACCGAGACGGGCGAGAATTTCGGCTGAACGCATGCGCCCAGCCTTGTTCGCCTGTCCATTCAAACGGAGCATGAATTCCACATTTTCCTGCGCGGTCAAAAAGGGGATCAGGTTGTTCGACTGGAACGTAAACCCGATCTTCTCGCGGCGCAATTTCACGCGGCGTTTTTCGTTCATCTGGGCAAGGTCCTGCCCATCGATCAGCACCTGTCCACTGGTGGGCGCGAGCAACGCCGCCAAAATGGACAGCATGGTGGTCTTGCCCGAACCGCTGGGTCCCACCAGCGCCACAAACTCGCCGGATTTCACCTGAAAGGAAACGTGGTCCACGGCAAAGATGGTCGCGCCGTCCACGGCAAAGGATTTGACCAGGTCTTTTACTTCAAGAGCAATATCAGACATCACACACCTATCCCAACCGCAATGCTTTGAGCGGCTCGATACGCACCGCATAAATGATGGAGACCATGCCGCCCAGCGGACCGATCAACAACAACAGGATGACCGCCGCAATCGAGCGGACTCCGTCGAACACGAACGGGATGGTCGCCGGGAGGAACAGCGAGAAGACGTAGGTCAGCACGCCTCCGATCCCGACGCCGATGGCTGTCACCACTATAATTTGGATCACCGCCGACCAACCCACGACTCCGTTCGACGAGCCGATGGCTTTCAACACACCGATCTGCGGCACCTTCTGCAGGATCTGGATCTGGAAGAACCCGCCGATGACCATCACACCGATCAACAGGGTGAAGAATCCCTGCGTCTGCACCGTTCCCTGCTGGGCGGAATAACCGGGGATGTTGTTGATGGTGGTTTCAATATCGGCAACTTCGATGTTCGCCACGTTCGCCAGCAGGCGCGCCCTGGCTAGATCGACCTGCTTCGGGTCCTGCAACTTGACCGCGATAATGTTCGGGTAGGGCGTATCGCTTTGCAGGTCGGCTTCCGATTGCGGGCGGATCTTCTCCCACGTAACGGCTGGCACAAACAAAGTAGGCTGGAAGAAATAAGACTGCGCCTCCACCAACCCAACCACTTCGAGCGTGAAGAACTGGTCGTCAGTGCCCTGCGTGGAACGGACCTCGATCTTGTCGCCAACCTTGATATCGGTGCGGAGGGCAACGCCGCGGTCGATCACCACCTCGCGCGCCTCACCGCCGCGGAACTCGCGTCCTTCCACGATCTTCGGCATGCCCGGACGCCCCGCCTCCGCTCCGAGCAGGGACACTTTCAGCGGCTCTTCGAGGGAAACGATCTCAGTGGTGGAAGTGTAAATCGGACCGGCATCAGCCACCCCGTCCACGCGGCGAACCGTGCGCGCGGTGTTGGTATCCAAACGACTGCCTGAAATGCTGAAGTCCGATTTTTCCAGAAAGACGATCAACTGGGCATCCAGATTGGAAACAAATTGACGGTTGCCGGTGGCAAGTCCTTCACCGAGTGCGGCAATGAAAAGAACAAGCAGAGTGATCAGCGCGATCACGAGACTTACCAGCAGGAAGCGTCCCTTGTTGCGGACCACTTCCTTAATCGCCAGATAGAAGGCAAGAAATATATTTTTCATAATCAGGGTACAACCGGTCCAATGAAAGGTTTGTTCCAATCCATGCCCATCACGCCATGCAGGAGCAGGTCAATATCCGGGTGGTCGGCAATGTCGTCATAATAATAGGGCAGGCGAATGCGGCCTTCAGGGGCAATGATGAAGATGCCGGCCATTTGCATGGCGTCCTGCCCCTTGGGAGGCAGGTCGGTGTTCCAGCCGCGTTCTTTTTTCAAGCGGCGGTTCGAACGCCACACGTTAAGCGAAAAGAACGACTGCCACACATTCGCGCGCTCCAGCCCGTAAGCCTGGTATGCCTTACGCTCCGGGTCAGCAATGCAATTCACACCGGGGGCACGTTCCGAGCAAAAGGCTTTTGCTTCGGGCGGCGTGCCTTGCGTGACGATCACCAGACCAAGATTCTTTTCCTTGATTTCGGCGGAGGCAGTGAAAAGTTCATCCACCAACTCCTTGCACTGCGGACAACCAAAGTGGCGCGTAAACGCCAGGATCAGCACCTGCTGTTTCCAAAAGGAGGAAAGCGCAACAGGCTTGCCGTCCGAATCCTGCAATTCCAGATCGGGCGCAGGGTCATTGAACCTAAGTTGAGCAAGACTAGGCATGTTTATGTTTTCACCTTTTCAATCATATGATTTACACACAAAATTGATTGTTTTCAGATAAAAATAGTTTACCAGATTGCACAGATTTTGTCAATATATTTTCTATAATTTGTAAATTTACCCGCGCACTAATAACTGGCCTGCACTGAGCCGTAGCGCTGAACCCACCGAAGCGGAAGTCGAAGTGTCACCGATCACTCTCTTCACTTCCCTTCTCAACCCCACAGGCTTGATCGTGCTCACATCCACCTTCTTTGCTTCAAGGAATTTCGCAAAGCGGATCAAGCCCATCGCCAGCGCGGATGCAAAATCGGCATCTTTCACCGGCGCGTCGTCCTCATGCCAAAAACCCCTGATCTCCAGTGTCATCGTTGAGCGGTCCAGTTTTGGGTCGAGCCGCGCCACCAGGTCATCGCCGTATAAGATCGGCAGAACATAGTACCCCCAGCGCCGCAAATGCACAGGCGTATACACTTCCCATTTATATTCAAAGTCAAACAACTTCTGCGCCCGTCCGCGCGCGCTGACGATATCCAGCGGAGCAAGGAACGTCACTTCCTCCAGCGTGGACGTCTCTTTGGGATTCCATCCTTTGGGGATTTTCCCTTTCGCCAGCGTTTCCAGCACCGGCACATCCTCCGCCAAAACGAGATACTCATCGCGTCCCCCCTCGACCTGGACCTGCCGCAACATCCCGGACTCTTTCCAACGCCCCAGCAGTTTCTTCATCTCGTCCGGCGAGTATTCATCGCGCATGTAGTTGCGCATCTCACCCCGCATCAACGACTCGCGCTTCATCCCCATAAATGAAACCGCCTTGCGCGCAAAGAATTCCTCCGTCTCTGTTTTGGATGCAACGTGATCGAACTCCTTCGGCGCAATGTTCTCGCGGAAGTCGTATACACGGTCAAATCCTTCGCGGTGATGCATCATCAACTCGCCCGAGAGCCACATATCATACAGCGCCACCGACGTTTCCTTGCGCCCGCGGTAACTGTGCGTTTCCAATCGTTTGCCGTCGAAGTCACGGTTGCCCAACGGACCGCGCGTCCGCAGTTCGGAACGGACAAATTCCATCACTTCCTTGTGTCCGTTCGGAACATGACGTTTCACATACGAACCATGCGCTCTCTGCTCCATGTGATAGCGCCAATACGGCAACTCTTCCATGGGATACATCGCCAGCCATCCGCCGTAATCGAAAAACTGACGCTCATCATAGGCAACTTGATAAAGATGTTCCAGCTTGTAATCAGACACCCGGCTGTGCAGAACGATATCCTGACTGCGCGCCACCACGATCAGCGGATCCAGTTGGACGGCTTCGCAGGTGCGTATCGCTTGTGCGACACCCTTCTTCCCCTTCCATCGCCGACCGGGCCACAATCCCTGCCTGCCGAGAATGAATCGTCGTGCTGTTTGCTGAGATATGGTAATGACGGTCATCAAGATGGATGCTCCATTTCAGCATTCACCTTTTCGATCATCCGGCAAAACGAACAGAAGTCATCCGTGGAGGTAGGTTGTCCGCATTTGGGACAGGCGTGCAGGTGGGCACGTTCGATATTCTGCTCGACGAACAGGTTCCCGCTTTTACGCGCTTCAAGAAAATTCAGATAAAAGATCAACTTCGCGCCGGGACGGGTCGTCTCCAGCTGGTTGAGCAGTTCCTTGTAATAGATGGACTGCGATCCTTCCGCGTAGGGACATTCGTCGTAGATATATTCGATTCCGCGCAACAGGCAATATGCCACCATTTCGCGCTCATAGAAGCGGCATAACGGCTTTACCTTGCGCGCCAGCCCATCGGAAGACGGAAGAACCGGTCCCTGCCGCAACAAATATTCACCCGCCCAGTTCAACGTGTTCCCAAATAGTACGGCGGCTTCGTCGTCGAGGTTGTGGCCCGTCGCGAGCACATCATACCCAAGGTCCCGCGCGACGCGGTTCATCTCGTGGCGTTTCGCCAATCCGCACACAGCACACGGCTTGCCATATCCGCGATGGGATTTGTCCGCCAGCACCGGGATCGGCTGACCGTATTCCTTTTCGATGTCCACCACGTGGAGTTTCAGGTTGTGCTCGTCCGCAAATTTTTGAGCGAACCGTTGTGACTCGTGCGAATAGTTCACGCCCCCATCGATACCGAGACCAAGATACAACCCGTCGGCTTGATATCCAAGACGATGGAGGATATCCCACAACGACAGCGAATCCTTGCCTCCTGAAACCGCCACAAGGATCTTCTCGCCGCGCGTAAACATGCCGTATTTTTTGATAAAGCGCTCAGTCTGTTCGGGAACCCATTCGAGATAATGTTCCTTGCACAACGCCAGTTTATGCTGGCGCATGTGGACCGATGCTTTCGAGCCGCATTTTTTACATTTCATAATATTTGTCCGTCATTGCGAGGAGCGAATGGCAGTGAGCGACGAAGCAATCTCATCTTTATTCAAGGATTGCTTCGGGATTTCGATGCTAACGCATCTCAACCCTCGCAATGACGTGCCCCCCCAGAAATCACCGCGATCAACCTGACCACATCGCCGTCCTTCAGAATCTCATCATCCAAGATCATCTCGCCGTCGCGCGTGGCGATCACCGATTCCGGCACCACGTTGATCTTCCTGAGCGCATCCAACAGTTGCATCCCGGGCTTCACTTCGTGCTCTTTGTCGCGCAAAATCAATTTAACGGTCATGGTTTGATTTTATCACGCCCACTTTCCCCATTCTTTTTTCATCCTTTGCCTTGACTCACATCCCTCTTGCCTGTAGGATTAACCCATGCAAATCGGAATGATGGCAGATGCCTACAAGCCGTATGTCAGCGGCATTACGAACTACATCGACCTGAATAAGCGCGCCCTCGAAAGTGCGGGGCATGAGGTCTACGTGTTTACCTTTGGCGATATGGATTACAAGGATGACGAACTCCGCGTCGTCCGAAACCCGGGCGTGCCGCTCGCAGATACAGGCTTTTATCTCTCCCTGCGATATAAGACCACCGCCAAGAAACTGCTCCAAAGCATGGACGTGGTCCACGTCCACCACCCCTTCCTCAGCGGACGTCTCGCCCTGCGTTACTGCCGTCCCAAACAGATTCCCGTCATTTTCACCAACCATACCCGCTACGACCTCTACGCCCAGGCGCGCCTGCCCCTCATGCCCGTGGAAGTCAGCCAGAGCATGTTGCAGGCATACATGCCCGATTTCTGCAGCGCCGTGGACCTGGTCATCTCCCCTTCCCCCGGCATGGAAAAAATTCTCCGCCAGTATGGCGTGGGTGGTCACATCGAGGTCGTGCCGAACGGTGTGGACCTGACCCGCTTCCACAATGCCAAACCGCTTTCCCGCGCAGAGTTCGGTTATTCGGATGAAGACATCCTGCTGGTGTATGCCGGTCGCATCGCGCCGGAGAAGAACCTTGAATATCTCATCAAATCGTTCGCCGGTGTATCCAGACTCTTTCCAAATGTCCACCTGCTCATCGTCGGCGGTGGGCAGAAGGAACATGAAGAACCGTTGAAATTGCTTCCGGGCGAATTGGGCATCCAGGAGCGTGTCCACTTTACCGGCATGATCTCCTACGATAGGTTGCCTTCCTATCTTGCGATGTGTGATGTGTTTGTGACCGCATCGGTTACGGAGGTCCATCCGCTTTCGGTGATCGAAGCCATGGCGGCTGGACTCCCCATCCTGGGCATCGACTCACCCGGAGTCGGCGATTCGGTCGTAGACGGGGAGTCTGGTCTGCTTTCGATGGAGGATATCGCATCCTTTACAGCCAAACTCACCTACCTTTGCCTGAACAGGGATTTGCAAAAGAGGATGGGCGCGGCGGCTCGCAAGGCTTCCGAACAATATTCCATCGAGCGTACGATCAAGATCATGCTTCAGCACTACGGACGCCTCACGCAAAATACAAAGCCGCTAAAGCCCACCCTGGACGAACGTCTCCAGGCCATTCTGGAAGAGTTCCTGAAATGAAGCATAACCAACGCATCGGCAAATGGGGCGAAGACACTGCCGCACAATATCTCGCCGACCAAGGGTACGAGATCGTGACACGCAATGCCCGCACCCCCTACGGCGAGGTCGACATCGTCGCCAAACAAGGCGATGTCACCGTTTTTATCGAAGTCAAAACGCGGACATCGAACAAAATGGGACTGCCCGAAGAATCCATCACTCCGCGCAAACGTGAACACATGCTCGCCGCGGCAGACCATTATGCGGCGGAAAACGGGATCGACCACTGGCAGATCGATGTCATTGCCATTGAGGGCAGACCGGGAACCAAACCCAGAATCACATACTTTGAGAATGCGATATGAATCCTTTCAAGAAACCACCCTCCCCTTTTTCGAACCATGACTTGCTTGAGGCGTGCGCGCAAAATGGATGTCCCATTTGTCGTGTTGGCGCACATTCAGTCAAGCGCTACTTGAAGTCGATTTTCTACGAGTACGTCAACGACATCGATACGCGCGCCCGCTTGAACAAGAGACTGGGCGTTTGCGAAGAACATGTCCGATTACTGTTGAGCACAAGGATCGCCGATACGTTAGGTGCATCCATTATTTATGAAAACATAGCAAAAGTGTTATTGCGTGAATTTCCACCTTCATCTTCATCCGCCTCATTGAACCCAAAAGAGGTTTCCCGGTTGGTCGGTGGGGTCATGGACACAGCCGCAAGCAACGGCACTTGTCTGGCATGTGAACAGCGGGACGCGGTCATCAAAAACACATTGAATGAAATGAGCCAGGCGCTTGGAGATGAAAAACTGCAGGCGGCATTGCAAATGTCGGACGGTCTGTGCCTGCCTCATACAGCCCGGTTACTGGAGCGCCTTGAGAAGCCGGAGAATGTGACATTTCTGATGCAACTCACCCGCGAGAAATTGGCAACTCTCCAGGGCGGGATGGCTGAAGTGATACGCAAGAGCGACTATCAAACCGGTTCGGAGAAGATCGCGCACGAAGAAGCAATTGCCTGGAAAAAAGCCATGTGCATGATCTCCGGCGTAAGCATCAGCCCAACCGGAGAAAAGCACGAATAATGACAAAGCCATCATTGGTTTTGATCGTTGGACCCACCGCCGTCGGCAAGACGGAGATCGCCATCCAACTCGCGGAGCGGTTCAATGGCGAGATCGTCTCTGCCGATTCGCGTCTCTTTTATCGCGGCATGGACATTGGCACAGCCAAACCCACCTCCACGGAACAGGCACGTGTATCACATC
>JBFYRY010000392.1:0-2886 GCA_041302025.1 Chloroflexota bacterium
GTGCGCCTGATGAAGAAGATGGGCGTGGAACCCAGTGCAAATGTGCCGGTCAACTGCCAGACTTTGTTGGAATATGAATGTCCGGTGTTTGGTTCGATCTTGAGCCAGCAATAAATGTCATTCTGAGTCGCGGAGCGGCGAAGAATCTCTCATACACCAGAAGAGACTCTTCGGTCGCTATCGCTCCCTCAGAGTGACAGAACCTGAAAGGCAAAGAATGAAATTTCTTCATTGGTTCAATATCATCGTTGTCCTTACTTTTATGACCGCCTGCAATGCAGGTGTTGCTGTTTTACCTGCGCCGCCCACAGCCACATCCCTGCCACAGCCGCCGGTGACCATCATTCCTGCGCCCGACGCAGGTGCGGCGCTTACAGCTTATTTTGAATCGTTCAAGGCGGAAGACTACAACCAAATGTACAGCCTGCTCAGCAAGGCGACACAGGATACGAACACGTTGGAGAATTTTGCCAAACGCAACCGCGATGCCCTCAATATCATGAGCGCAGGTTCGTTCGATTACGAGATACTCTCCACGCTGGTCAATCCCTACTCCGCTGAAGTCGCCTTTCGCATCACGTATCACACCGCGCTGGTTGGTGACATCCAACGCGACATGGTCGCCCGTCTCGCACTCGAGGACAACCAGTGGAAACTTCAATGGGATGACGGTCTCATCCTGCCGGAACTGGCGGGCGGCAACATTCTGAAGATGGATTATGCCGCTCCCTCCCGGGGCGAGATCTACGATCGAAACGGCAAACCGCTCGTGGCGCAGTCCGATGCGAATGCCTTTTATGTCATCCCCGGCAACGTGACCCAGGAAGGTTTGGGCACCCTGCTTTCGGAAGCCTGGCGGTTGTGCGGCATCAGTCCCGAAGTCCTTTCGGAACGGATCTACAACACCCCGTCGCAATATCCCATCCCGCTCTGCGAAGCGTCGAAGGACGAATCCCAACGGATCACTTCGGTCGCACCCGGCGGTTTGTACTGGACCGAATACAACGCGCGATATTACTTCGAGCAGGGCGTCGGCTCGAATATCATCGGCTACACATTGGGCATCGGCGAAGATGAGTTGGAAAAATACCGCCGCCTTGGATACGCAGGCGATGAACGGGTGGGCAAGGCGGGCATCGAACAATGGGCGGAGGGATACCTGACCGGCAAGCGCGGCGGCGCGTTGTATGTGTTCACCCCGGACGGTTCGCAGATCGTCACACGTGTTGCCGAGAGCCAGCCGGAGCCTGCCAGTTCCGTATACCTGACCATCGACCGCAACCTGCAATACTACGCAGAACAATCCATCAAGGGATTTACCGGCGCGGTCGTGGTGATGGAACGCGACACGGGACGCATCCTTGCCATGGCATCCTCGCCGAGTTTCGATTCGAACGTGTTCCAGCCCACCAATCCCAACAGCCAGGCGCGGATCGGTGAATTGTTCCAGCGGCAGGATAATCCCCTGCTCAACCGCGCCGCACAGGGACAATATCCGCTCGGTTCGGTGTTCAAGATCATCACCATGGCGGCAGGCATGGAAAGCGGGTTGTACATCCCCGAGACAACATTGGATTGCCAGTACGATTGGACAAAACTGCCGGATAAGGTGCGTCATGATTGGACATGGCAACACTGCCAGGACCGGCTCGCGGCGGGGATCGAATGTACATCGCCCGACAGCACGCCTTCCGGTTTGCTCACACTCTCCGAAGGGTTGATGCGCTCCTGCAACCCCTTCTTCTGGGATATCGGCTACACCCTTTACCAAAACAACCGCCCGAACGATATCGCCAATATGGCGCGCGCCTTCGGGCTGGGAAGCCAGACCGGCATCCAGCAGATTGCCGAAAACTCCGGGCAGATCAACGACCCAGGAAACGACCCGATCGAAGTGGTCAACCAGTCAATTGGTCAGGGAACGGTGCAGGTCACGCCGTTGCAGGTGGTGCGTTTCATCGCGGCGCTGGGAAACGGCGGCACACTCTTCCGTCCGCAGTTGGTGGAAAAGGTCCAGCCCATCGAGGGCGCGGCGACCACCGTCTTCAAACCGGAGGCGGTCGGCACCCTGCCCATTACTCCCGAACGTTTGCAGTTCATCCAGGATGCGATGATCAGCGTGGTCAATGATCCACGCGGAACAGCCAACTTCCGGTTGCGCGGACTGTCGGTTCCGGTTGCAGGTAAAACTGGGACGGCCGAATCGGGTGACGTCAAACCGCATGCCTGGTTCGCGGGTTATACCATGGCAAGCCAGAATACCGGGGTCCCGGATATTGCGATTGCTGTCGTCCTTGAATATGCGGGCGAGGGCTCCGATTGGGCGGCTCCCGTTTTCAAGCGCATCGTGGAAGTGTATTACAACGGCACACCGCAAACGATATACTGGTTTGAATCCAATTTCGGCGTGACGGAAACGCCCACTCCCATCGGCGGCATCCCGACCAAAACGCCGAAACCGAAATAAACAAGGACAGACCTGACAGGTTTCAGAAACCTGTGAAGTCTAACGGTGACTATTTGACGAACGAAAATATACAACACGGTTTGATCATCAAAGCCCAGTCCGGTTTCTTTACGGTAGAGACCGGGCAGGGCTTTGTCATTTGTCAATTGCGCGGCAAGCTAAAACGCGGACGGGCAATGGGTGACATCGCGGCTCTTGGGGATAAGGTCCGGGTCACGGTGGGGGCGGATGGAAGCGGGGCGATAGAAGAAGTCGAAGAACGGAAGCAGGCCATCGTCCGGCTTGACCCGAGGCCCCAGGGTCAGTATCAACAAGTTTTACTGGCAAATGCCGATCAGGCGGTCTTCGTCTTTTCATGCGCAAATCCGAGTCCAAAATTAAGAATGTTGGACCGTTTCCTTGTCATCGCGGAAAAACAA
>JBFYRY010000393.1:0-2884 GCA_041302025.1 Chloroflexota bacterium
CGATGGATGCCTGGATGGCGAACGTGCTGGCAAGCAGGATGTCGTCCTGGATGAAAGAGCCGGCTCTCTCTCGGCTCATTGCCAGCATTCCCGTAACCCTGTTCTTTGAATAAAGGGGAACGCCCACCCATGAACCGTCTTTGGGAAGCCACTCCGACTGTTCCCAGCCTTTCATGCTTTTGATATCGCCGATCACCAGCGGTTCAGCCTGTTTGGCAATGGTGTGATAGACGTTTGCCCCATCCAACTCGTACTTCAAATCGTCCACCGGAGCCTGTTTTGGAAATCCGATATGACCGCGCAGGCGCGGCACACCGTTGACATCCTCCAGGAACAACGCGCACCGGGCAACCGGTACCATCTGCGTCAACTGCTCGACGATCTGTTGTAAAAGTTCCGACTCCGTGGACAACGAAGACAACTGCCGCGCCGCCTTTGTAAGCGCCTCCGCTGACCGCCGCCGCGCCTGCTCGCTGGAATATAATTCCGCGTTCTCTGAGGCGGTACTTTCGGCGAATTCCTTGGCGATCGCCAGTTCCTTGGCGCGGTCCTGTGCCTCTGAGAGCAGGCGTTCCACTTCCTTTTGCGCCTGTTCCCTCTGCGAGACCAGCATCGTGCGGAGCAGGGCACTGCTGACCAGGTTTCGTATGCGGACGTAGATCTCCCAATCATCGGGTCCCATTTCGACCCACATGAAACCGAAGCGGTTCTTTGCCAGCGTCAACGGCATGACGATGGCGGTGTAGCGGCGGTCTTCGGGTGTTTTGCCGCGCGGCACGAGCTGACCGGTGCCGATGGACGCCTGCTTGCGGGGGATCTCGAATTTCGCGTTCTCGTACTGGAACAATAATTTATAACTCTCCGGCGTGGGCGCGGAGATGGATTGCGGCGCGCTTACATCGCTGTAGAACATCACATACCAGCGCCCGATACCCATCGCGGGGAAGTATTCCGAAATGACCTTGCCGATCTCGTCTATGCTCATGGCGGGCGCCATCGAGAAACTGAACCCCTGCAGGATGCTTTCCTGCTTTTCGAGCACCAGTCTCTGGTACGCCTGCCAGCGCTGTGAGAGTTCGCCCGCCAGCAAACGCGCCTGCTGGAACATGTTCTCCGCCTGCAACATCGTGGTGTGACTGTTGATGCCGCTCAACGCATACCGGCGCATCATCGAAACCACATTGTGCCATACAGTCGGCGCCAGGTTATGCTTTTGCATCAGTTCGATCATTGCATTGACCGTTTTCAGGAAATCGTCGCTGGGCGAATTCCCGCCGAGAGAAAGTAAAAAGCCGTCCCAGGCGCGGCCGAAGGCATCCTTGAACTGCGGGAGCGTGGGGTCCTGTTCTGTGATGCCGGCGGAGTTCAACAGGGCGCGTAATGCGGCTTCACGTTTATTCTCCAGCCTGCCGGTCTTTGCCACATCTCGTAACGCGACCGCCGCCTGGCGTACATTCTCGGGCAGGCATCCGCACGACCAGCGGATCAACAATTGCGTGGGCGTAAAAGTGGTGTGTGGGACGGTTTCCCCGTTGATGCGCTTTAGTAATGCGTCCAGAGCCTGCCGGCCGGCGGTATAAAATGACTGGCGGACGGTGGTCAATGGCACGCCGGTTGTCTGGGCTTCCCGCAGGTCGTCGAAACCGGTGACAGCCACATCGTCCGGCACGCGAATGCCGCGCTGTTGAAGCGCTTCCAGCGCACCGAATGCCATGCGGTCGTTCGCCGCAACCACCGCCTGAAAACGGATTCGGCGTTCGTCCAGCAGGGTGTGGATGGCGGCTCCCCCGCTCTCGGGCGTGAAATCCCCGTTCACCACCAGGTCTTCATCGAAGCGCAGGTCGTGCGCCTTGAGTTCGTCCCTGTATGCCTGAAAACGCTCTTCGGCGTCGATCTGCCCCTGGATGCCGCAGATGAAAGCGATGCGTTTGTAACTGTGATCTTCGATCAAATGCCTGACCACCGCACGCATCCCCTCCGCGTTGTTGGGCATGAATATCGACGCACCATCGAGTTTTATGGATTGCGTCGCCACCGGCAGGGCATCGTACGCTTTGCGGAATGCCTTTAGTTCATCCTCCCCCGTTCCATACGCCACATCACTGGTAAGGATCAAGCCGTCGAACTGGTCGGGCTTGGCAAGGTCGTATAAACCGAACGATGTTTTGGACTGGTCTGCGGAGACAAGCGGTGAGACCTTTCCCCCGATGAAATATACAAGGTTGACGTTATTTTCCCTGGCGGCATCGGATGCCCCTGCGAGAAATTCAGTTCCCCATGCACGACCCACCTGGGATGCGAATACACCGATCGTTTTCCGTTCCGAAGATGACTTTGTTCCAGACGGCATTTCCTGCGTCCTCCTGTACAAGGATAAAAAGATTATATCCTCGATTCGATCGCGCCGTAAAACAAAAGAGTGACAAAAACACGGTTCTTTTCAAGCCGGAGGCTGATACCGTTACAAGGGACGTCGCCTCATACTGCCAACTTCATCTGCCACTGCGACAGTTCCTCTTTCACGAAGCCTGCCCGCTCGAACGGTTTGGTGAACTCCTCCGGGAAGATCGCAGGGATGTGCCATGTCCGGCACGCATGATGTGCGATGACATTCCTGAGCATCTCTGCACCGAGATTCTTCCCGCGCATATCCGGTTCCACCAGCACCGACCAGACGACGACATGCTCCGCCTCCGGGTTCGAGATGACGGCGTACGCCGGTCCGTTTTTGTAGGCGCGCGCCGGTGGATTCAATTGCGCGATGGTCTCGCCCGATAATTGCCACGGCAGATCGGATAGTCCAAATTGCGAGACCAAACTCCCCGCCTTGCGAAGATCGATCTCCTCGAGCGGACCTGCGCCGCCTTCCATGGTGTCCTTGCCC
>JBFYRY010000394.1:0-2884 GCA_041302025.1 Chloroflexota bacterium
AAGCGGACACTATCCCTGCAAGTGACGCCCGAGCAAAATAAACTGGAACCCGGCGGTGAAACCACGCTGACCGTTATCGTGAAGGATGCAAACAACGAACCGGTGGCCGATGCGGAACTGGCCGTGGTGGTCGTGGATGAAGCCATTCTTGCGCTGACGAACTATCAATTGAGCGACCCGCTGGCCGTTTTCTATACCGATCGCCCATCGTATCTTTCGAGCATCTATGGCCGCGCGAGCATCGTGCTGGCAGACCCGCAGTCTTTTGCAAGAGACCAGCAAAGCTCCTTGAGAACGCAAAAAGACTCAGCCCTGAACGGATTCGGATTCCCCGTGCCTGCCGCCGCTCCGGAAGCAACAGCCATGATGGAAATGGCGGCTGAAATGCCGCCGCAACCGCAACAGGCGCCCATCAACGTGCGCTCCGATTTCAATCCGCTGGCGACCTTTGCTCCTGTCGTGCGCACCGGCTCCAACGGCGAAGCGCGGGTGGCGATCAAATTACCCGATAACCTCACCCGCTACCGGGTGATGGTCGTGGCGGTGGATGAAAAAGGGAATCAATTCGGTACGGGAGGATCCAACATCACAGCGCGTCTTCCGCTCATGGTGCGCCCCTCCGCGCCGCGCTTCCTCAACTTCGGCGACAAATTCGAATTGCCCGTCGTACTGCAAAACCAGACGGACATCCCGATGACAGTCGAAGTCGTCGCGCGAGCCACCAACCTTGAGTTGGGCAATGCTGGCCTGCGTGTGACCATCCCTGCCAATGACCGCGTGGAAGTTCGCTTCCCAGCCGCCACCATCAAGGCGGGCACCGTCCATGTGCAGATCGCCGCCGTATCAGGAAGATATGCCGATGCCGCCACGGTGGAATTGCCCGTTTACACACCTGCCACCACGGAAGCTTTCGCAACCTATGGCGTGATCGATGAAGGCGCGACCGCGCAACCTGTCCAGTATCCTTCGGGTGTCTTCCCGCAATACGGCGGGCTGGAGATCACCACATCATCCACGGCAGTACAGGCATTGACTGATGCCGTGCTGTACCTGACATCCTATCCGTTTGAATGTTCGGAACAGTTGTCATCCCGCATCCTGGCAGTGGCATCCTTGCGCGATGTGTTGACGGCGTTCAAAGCCGAAGGGCTGCCGTCGCCCGATGAAATGGAATCAGCCGTCGGCCGGGATGTAAAGCGTCTGCAATCCATGCAAAACTACGATGGCGGATTCCCATATTGGCGGCGCGGCTTCGAGTCGATCCCGTTCAACACCATCCATGTAACGCATGCCTTGATCCGCGCGAAGCAAAAGGGATACGAAATCCCCGCCGATATGGAACAGAATGCCCTGGTGTACCTGCGCGATATCGAGAGTCACTATCCCTACTGGTACAGCCAGGATACCCGCTGGACGTTGAGCGCGTACGCGTTGTACGTGCGCAATCTGGCAGGTGACCGCGATTCGGGGAAAGCCGAAAGACTGCTAAAGGATGCGGGGCTGGAAAATCTTTCGATGGAAGCCATCGGCTGGCTGTGGTCTGTGATCAATGACCAGGAGCAGTTGGATGCGATCCGGCTCTTCGTCAACAACCATGTTGTTGAAACGGCTGGCGCGGCGAACTTCACCACGGGCTACAGCGACCAGACCTACCTCCTGCTCAGTTCCGACCGCCGCACCGATGCCATTCTGCTGGATGCGCTGATGGAAGACAACCCGCAAAGCGACCTGATCGTCAAAGTGGTCAACGGCCTGCTCGCCCACCGCACGAAGGGACACTGGGGCAGTACGCAGGAGAACGTTTTCGTGTTGCTGGCACTCGACCGATACTTCAATACCTATGAAGCGCAAACACCGGATTTCGTGGCGCGCATCTGGCTTGGAGATACTTATGCCGGGAGTAACGAATTCCGCGGGCGGACGACCGACCAGTATGAGACCCTCATCCCGATGAACTATGTTCTGTCTGAAACCGCATCAAACGGGACCGAGGATCTGATCCTCAGCAAGGATGGACCGGGCCGCCTCTACTACCGCCTGGGTCTGAAATACGCTCCCACCGACCTGAACTTGGACCCGTTGGACATGGGCTTCGTCATCGAGCGGCGCTACGAAGGCGCGGACGATCCCGAAGATGTCTATCAGGATAATGACGGCGTCTGGCATATCAAAGCCGGAGCGCGCGTGCGGGTGAAGATCACCATGGTGGCTGACAACCGCCGCTATCATGTGGCGCTGGTCGACCCGCTGCCAGCCGGTCTGGAGATTGTCAACCCGGCGCTGGCGGTTTCGCAGAGCACCCCGCAAGACCCAACGTCACCTGATATCCGCTATGGATGGTGGTGGTGGGGAACATGGTACGAGCACCAGAACATGCGCGATGAGCGCGCCGAGGCGTTCACATCCCTGTTATGGGACGGCGTCTATGAATACACTTACATCGCGCGCGCAACCACGCCCGGCACATTCATTGTCCCGCCTGCCAAAGCGGAGGAGATGTATTCACCCGAAGTCTTTGGTCGAAGTGGAAGCGATTGGGTGATCGTGAAGTAAAACCACCTTGATTGCTCCTGTCTGCCATGATACAATACCGCCCGCTGGATAGTTCAGTGGGGGCTCGTCTAATGGCAGGACGGCTGACTCTGGATCAGCTAGTAGTGGTTCAAATCCATTGCCCCCAGCTGGAAAAGTGCCCTAGTGTAGGAAAACTAGGGCACTTTTGTTATTAATTCCCATTATTTTTTTCGCTACCGTACATCGCAAATCTTTTTGCCGCGAATTACGCTAATTTTGTCTTAGTCAGTATCATTTTGCACATTAACAACATAGTTACATGAGCCAGATTCGTTTGGCGAATTCGTTGGGTGACAAGCCTGGAATGGCA
>JBFYRY010000014.1:0-31214 GCA_041302025.1 Chloroflexota bacterium
ACCCATTCCTGTACGATGTAGGGACCCGTGCCGACAGGGTTTTCGTTCATGGCAACAGCATCGCCGCCGGTTTCCTTCAAGTAATCGGCGTCATAGATATCGAAGGCTTCCACAGCAACCTTGGCAACGAAAGCAGGTTCAGGCGCGCAGAAGGTGAACTTGACGGTGTAGCGGTCAACTGCCTCGATGGACTTGATTGTGCCGCCGTAGTCGCAGTTGCCACCGGGGGCTTCAAGTTTTTCAGCCACGAATTCAGGCATGGGGGGGACTTCAGTAGGTGCAGGTGCGGCTGGTTCAACAGGAGCGGGCGCAGCGGGTTCTTCCGGTGCAGGCGCTTCGGTTGCCGCGCCGCCGCATGCCGCCAAAGCCAGGCTGGCAAGCATGAGCAAAGAAAGCAAGACAAACAGTTTATTTTTCACGTTTCTCCTCCAAGAGAATATATAGTTTGGATACGATTTGAGAGATTCAGTTAAATATATCAGCGATGGGCGCCTCCTTCCACATGATGAAACGATTATACAGCAAAAAGAAATTTAGTAAACGGGCAATGGCATACCCAACCCGTTTAACGCTACCTGGGAGGGGTCTTTGTGCCAGATACCCGGCACTTTGGAATTGCACTTGGGACACGTCCCCGCGCCGGTCACGTGATACTTCCGGATGATATACCCGCTTCTTTGAATCAGCCGGTGATTGCATACCGCGCAAAAAGTATCCTCATACTCCCCCACCCTTCCCGTTAAATTCCCCGCGTAGACATATCGCAACCCCGCCTCTTTACCGATCTCCGCCGCGCGTAAAAGTGTTTTTACGTCAGTATTATCGTGGTCGGTCATCTTGTAATCTTTATGGAAGGCAGTCACATGCCAGGGAATATCGCGCGATACGCCTGCAATGAAGCGCGCCGCGTCCCACAACTCTTCGTTTGAGTCATTGAAATCAGGGATGGTAAGCGTCACTACTTCAACCCACAATCCCATCTCATGCGCGCGCTTGATCCCGTCGAGTGTGTTTTGCAATACCCCGCCCAATTTGCGGTAGTTCTTATCGCTCATACACTTCAGGTCTATTTTGTACGCCGAAAGATACGGCGCAAGATATTCCATCACTTCAGGTGTGGTATTCCCATTCGAGACATAGGCACACATCAACCCCGCCTTTTTCGCCTCTTTGAAGATCGCCGCCGCCCATTCGCTTGTGATCAACGGTTCGTTATAAGAGGAAACAACCACCGACGCATTTGTCCTGCGCGCGAAATCGATCATCCCTTGTGGAGAGATCTTGCGAATGTAATTTACCGATATATCAGAATCCGGGTCGCGCATGGCTTGAGATGTCAGCCAGTTCTGGCAATACCCGCAATGAAAATCACAACCGAGCATTCCAAACGTCAACGCGTTGGCGCCAGGCAGGACATGATAGAAAGGCTTCTTCTCGATGGGGTCGCTTTGCAAGGCGGCGACATATCCATGCGGCACGCGCAATTCTCCGCCCTGATTGAACCGCACCTGGCAGATCCCCCGCCTGCCATCGCGAATCACACAACGATGTCCGCAGGCAAAGCATCGCACCGCCCCCTCCTCCAACTTTTCGTACAACTCCCCTGTCACCGTCAATTGATCCAGCAAATCGCCAATTGATCTCGCCATACGAATATAATACACCCATGCTCACAGTTTGTGTACAGGCTGGCGGCGCGTCCTCCCGCATGGGCGAGGACAAGGCGCTCAAGCCTTTTCTCGGACGTCCCCTCATCCAACGCGTGGCGGATAGACTCCACCCCATTGCGGATGAACTCATCGTGACGACGAATCACCCCGAAGATTATTCCTTCCTCCATGCACGCCTCACACCGGACCTCAAGCCTGGTCGCGGCGCCCTGGGCGGACTCTACACTGCAATCGCTTCCGCCGCGCATCCCATTGTGGCAGTCGTTGCCTGCGACATGCCCTTCGCCAGTGCAAGGCTGATCGAAGCGATGATCAGCCTCCTCGTCCAGAAAGAAGCGGATGTTGTCATCTGTAAATCAGACGAAGGCTATGAACCCATCCACGCGGTCTACCGCCGCGAGACTTGTCTCCCCGCCATCGAAACCGCCATCTCTGCCGATCAATGGAAGGTTATCGTGTGGTTCCCGCAGGTAAAAGTTCACACGCTCACACTCGATGATGTCCGGCAATATGACCCTTCCGGGCTGGCGTTCTGGAATGTGAACACACCCGAAGAGTTTGCAAAGGCTGAAGAGATCGCACAAACCAATCCATGAAGAGGTAAAAATGACACTTGACCTGAACCTTGTCCGTCAGCAGTTCCCATCGCTTGACCGTCCCGCTGTCTTTCTCGATAACCCCGCCGGGACGCAAATTTCAAAGCCCAGTCTTGACCGTATCAACCGCTATCTGCTTGAGAATAATGCCAACCACGAAGGCATGTTCGAGACCAGCCGCCGATCGGATGAAGTCCTGCATGAGGCTCATGCCGCCATGGCGGATTTTCTCAATGCCTCGCGCCCCGAGGAGATCATCTTCGGCAACAACATGACCACGCTCACCCTGCACATGTCGCGTTCGCTGGCGCGTAACTTGCAGGCGGGAGATAACATCCTTGTGACACGGCTCGACCACGATGCGAACATCGCTCCGTGGATGCTGGTGGCGGAGGACAAGGGCTGTAACCTGCTCTGGGTGGACATCGATGTGGAGCAAGGCACACTCGACCTGAATGATTTTGCAAGGGCATTGGAGAAAAAGCCAAAGATCGCGGCGTTCGGGTATGCATCGAATTTGTTGGGGACAGTGAACCCGGTGAAGAAGTTGACGAAGATGGCGCACGATGCCGGGGCGCTGGTCTACATCGACGCGGTGCAATATGCGCCGCACGGTCCCATTGATGTGCAGGATATCGGGTGTGATTTTCTTGTGTGTTCGAGTTATAAATTTTTCGGTCCTCATGCAGGCGCGCTGTATGGGAAGTATGAACTGTTGAATGAGTTGAAACCATACAAGGTCCGCCCGGCTTCGGATGAGTTGCCGTATAAGTTCGAGACCGGCACTCAGAACCACGAGGGAATCGCGGGTGTGCTGGGAGCGCTGGAATATTTCCAGTGGCTGGGAACGCAGTTCGGAGCGGATCAGGAATCGGCGTGGAAAGAAGCGGGTTTCTCCGGTCGCAAACTGGATCTCAAGAAGGGGATGTCCGCAATGCAGGCATACGAAAAAGATTTGTCCAGGGCATTGATCGGAATCGTCCAATCGATTCCGGGGACGCGCATCCATGGCGTGACGGATTTCAACCGGCTCGATGAACGAGTGCCGACTGTCTCGTTCACTGCCGAGGGGAAAGACCCCGAAAAGATCGCCGGTGCGCTTGGGGAACTGGGCTTCTACGTCTGGAACGGGCACAATTACGCGCTGGCGATCGTGGAACGGATGGGGTTGCTGGAGGCGGGCGGGATGGTCCGTGTGGGACCGGTGCATTACAACACGCTGGCTGAATTGGAAAAATTCGGGGAGGCACTGGAGAAGGTTTTGAAGTAAAAAATCACATCCCGCAGTTACTCAATGTTCGGGAAGCCTGCGGGACGTTTTGACAATTTCAAATTAAATGATGAACGCCAGGGTGAGGGGGGCACCCTGGCGTTCATCGCTTTTATAGTAGCATAACCCATTTACAGATGCAAGATTTTTTTGTTAGAGCTTTATAAGAGGTTTTTTGACCGCTGCTATATGTGTGCCCTGGGCGGGAATCGAACCCACATCTAAGCCTTAGGAGTGCCTTGTTCTATCCATTGAACTACCTGGGCGACAATGAAATTATATCAAGAAAAAGCAGTGGATGTAATTGGGACATGGGGCAGGTCAGCAATTCTCCATATATGAACATGTCGCTGCGAGCCTCTGGCGAAGCAGTCTCCTCACTACAATCAGGGGATTGCTTCCCGAAGGTCGCAACGACATACTGAGAATTGCTGGGGGCAGGTTCGAGACCTGCCCCCATGATGGTTAAGCGTCTACATGTTGTTTGCTTTTCTTCTTCACCGGCTCGGACATGTGGAAAACGATCTTGTTCTTCTCTTCATCCACATCCACCTGCACGGTGGCGCCGTCCTTGAACTTGCCGCCGAGCAGTTCCATCGAAAGCGGACTCTCCACATTCTTCTGGATCGCCCTGCGCAACGGACGCGCACCGAACGCCGGGTCATAGCCTTCCTTCGCCAGCCACTTGCGGGCGGCATCGCTCAACTCGACCGTGATGTTGTGCTCGTTCAGGCGGTCCTGCACTTCCTTCATTTGCAGGATGACGATCTCCTCCATTTGTTCGATGGACAATGGCGAGAACATGATGATCTCGTCAATACGGTTGAGAAACTCGGGACGGAACGCGCCCTTAAGCGCCTTCTCGACCTTATCGTGCGCTTCGCGCTCTTCATCCGTTGCCTTCGCATGCAGGAAGCCCAATGTGCCTCCTTTGCGCACGTATTCGGTGCCCAGGTTGGAGGTCATGATGAGCACCGTATTGCGGAAGTCAACCACGTTGCCCTGGCCGTCGGTCATGCGGCCGTCATCCAGGATCTGCAATAACGCGTTCCAGACTTCGGGATGCGCCTTCTCGATCTCGTCGAACAACAGCACGCGATACGGACGCCTTCGGACTGCCTCCGTTAATTGACCGCCTTCCTCATACCCGATGTATCCCGGAGGCGCGCCGAAGAGACGGCTCACGGTATGCTGTTCGCGGTACTCGGACATGTCAATGCGAACGAGCGCCTCTTCGTCGTCGAACATGAACCATGCAAGCGCCTTCGCCAATTCGGTCTTGCCGACGCCGGAGGGACCGATGAAGATGAAGGAACCGATCGGGCGCGACGGATCAGACAACCCGGAGCGTGAGCGGCGGATCGCATCCGAAATCGCGTGGATGGCTTCCTCCTGTCCGATGATGCGCTCGTGCAGGCGCGTTTCCATGTGCAGGAGTTTTTCCGATTCCGTTTCCATCATCTGCGTGACGGGGATGCCGGTCCATTGGTGGACGACGGAGGCTATATCCTCCACATCCACCACTTCATCGAGCTGGTGTTCCGATTCCCATTTATCGCGCTTCTCGTGGTACTCCTCTTCGAGCCGCAGGCGTTCCGATTTTTTCTGGGCGGCGCGTTCATAATCGCGCACCACACCTGCCTGTTCCTCCTCGGCATGCATCTTTTCGATCTCGGTTTTCATGGCTTTGAGGTCGGGCGGCATGGAATAGAGCGCCACGCGCAATTTCGCGGCGGCTTCGTCCATCAGGTCGATGGCTTTATCGGGCAGGCGGCGGTCGGTGACGTAACGGCTGGCAAGACGCGCCGCAGCGACCAGCGCATCATCCGCAAAGCGGACCTTGTGGTGCGCTTCGTAGCGGTCGCGCAGACCGTTCAACATTTTGATCGTATCGTCCACGCTCGGCTCTTCCACGTAGATCGGAGCGAAACGTCTTTCGAGCGCGGCATCCTTCTCGATGTGCTTGTGGAATTCGTCCAGCGTGGTCGCGCCGATGCATTGCAGTTCACCGCGGGCAAGCGCGGGCTTGAGCATATTGGACGCATCCATCGCACCCTGGGCGGCTCCCGCTCCGACAACGGTGTGCAACTCGTCGATCATCATGATGATGTCGCCCTGCGAGCGCTGGACTTCCTCCATCACGGCTTTGAGTCTCTCTTCGAACTCGCCTCTAAACCTGGACCCGGCGATCATCGAGCCAAGGTCGAGCGCCACCACCCGTTTGCCTGAGAGGATCTCCGGGATGTCGTTGTTGGCGATCTTCTGGGCGAGTCCCTCCGCGATGGCGGTCTTGCCGACGCCTGCCTCGCCGATGAGGACCGGGTTGTTCTTGGTGCGGCGGGAAAGGATCTGGATGAGGCGAAGAATTTCGTTGTCACGTCCGATAACGGGATCAAGCTTGCCTTCGCGCGCCAGTTGGGTGAGGTCGCGTGAGTATTTGTCCAATGTCCGGTAACGGGATTCAGCCTGGGGGTCTGTGACGCGTTGCCCGCCCCGCAGGTCCTGAATCGCCGAATGGACGCGGTCACGCGTCAACCCGGCGGACTCTAAAATGCGCGCCGCGGGCGTGTTCCGCTCGGTGAGGATGGCGAGGAAGATGTGCTCGGTGGAGATATATTCGTCCTTGAGACGGTTGGCTTCCTCGTTGGCAAGGTCGATGATCCGCTTGACACGCGGGGTGATGAAGATCTGCCCGGCGCCGCCGCCGAAGATATTGGCTTTGGGGCTGGCGCGCAGGGTGGCATCGAGACGTTCGGTCAGCGCTTCGGGGCTGACGCTCAGTTTTTCGAGAATCTGGGGAATCACTCCGCCGGGCTGTTCGATCAGCGCCATCAAGATGTGTTCGGTATCTATCTGGTTATGACCATAGCGCTGGATGATCTCCGCGGCGCGCTGGGCGGCTTCCTGTGCTCGTTCTGTAAAACGGTCAAATCGCATCATGGGGTTTTGGTTCCTTTTCTAACAAAGAGACCCTAAAGGTCTCAAAGACCTTTAGGGTCTGGTGGGACAAGTGCGATTATAACAAAACCGCACTGAGGGTTTGTCAACGCGGCGTAAGAGGAGTGTTGGAATTTGGGTGCAATAACGTGCGTTAGCCGAACTAAAAGTTGAAGAAAAGCACCCACCAGGGCGTTTCGTCGCCGGTCAACGGCGCACAGCCGGTATAGTCTGGCATGCACTCGACGTACCCCAAGTCACTGACCATATCCCAGTAATTCTGGACGGTGTGCGAAGCCAGCGCCCAGGTCACGGCGAAGACCAGAAACAGGATCAGCCAGCCCAGCCTACTGGAGCGCGGACGACGATAGCCAATGATCCCGGCAGACAGGATCAGCGCACAGAGCAGGATGAACGGCGTCTTGTAACTGGTGGAAATTTCATCGAAGGTGACCAGGACGAGGAAGGGGAAAAGGCTGTAGAGCAGGAGTTCGGGAGTCAGCCAGCGCACCCACAGCAAAACGATGCTGATAACAATGGCAAGCGCAAACGCCGTGACCGCCAGCCCGATCGGCACCGGGGGCTTGGGGAATCCCTCCGCCGTGATGGCAATGGACAGCAACCAGAGCGGCAGAAGATCGGCAAGCGTTGCCATCCAAAAGGGCGGGTCTGCCCATCGAATTTGCTTGAGCGTGTTCATGGGGCTTTCCTTTCCGTGAATGATCAACTGCGTGACATCGCAAAAATGATGGTCTACTTGCGCGCACGCAGCCAGCGGCGCAGGAGTTCCACGCGGATGTGCGCTTGATTCCCCCGAACCTGGATCACATCGCGGCGCAGGAGTTCTTTAAAGGCTTTGCCTGGTTTTGAAGGGATGGTGATCGTTTGACCCGCCGATTCCTGTTCATCGGCGATGGACACCAGCAACTTCCGCGCAGACGGGCTCAGGGAGATATGCACCGCCCGGAAATATTCACTGGTCCTGAGCACCGCATCCACCGCGGACCTCGCGTCTGCTACCGTTGCCAGGGGCGATACCTGTCCCTGGCCGCGTGCCAGACGCTGGTTGACGCGCTCGACGATCTCATAGCCCACCGCCTGCAACAACAACGGATGTCCGCCGCATTGCTGGAGGATGAACTTGACGGCGCGCGGTTCGTAGTTAAGCGGAAAATCAGCCCACGGATTGGTGATGAGGCGTCCGGCAGATTCATCCTCCAGGTAATCGACATGCACCAGTTTTGCAATCCCCATCAGCGGATTCCAGAAATCGCGGCTCATCTCATCCAGTTGATGCGAACCCGCCAGGATCATGGCGATGCTGGGGCGGTGTTGCATCATATTGCGGAAATAAGTCATCAAGTCGGGCGGCAGGAGCTCGATCTTCTCCTCGATCTTCTCGAACTCATCCAGCATCAGCACCAGCCACTTCCCGGCTGGGATGCGGGCGGTCAACTCGTCCAGGAACCGGTCAAAGCGGATGATCGGTTCGCGGCGGAACTCGGCACTGCCCGGCGCAGTCACCTTGATTCCGCGCGGTTCCAGTTCGCGGCTGATGACGCGCGTCAGGTTGTAGAACAGGCCGTCCAGGCTGTTGACGGCGCCCACCGATTGCAGGTCAATGAACACCGGGATGTATTCCTCGCTCAGGTTTTGTGCCAGATGCAGAAGAATGGACGTCTTGCCGATGCGCCGCTGACCCCAGACCAGCACCGGCGGCTTGACCTGTTCGTTGCTCCACCAGCGCATGATCTCCGTATAGATATCCTGCCTGCCCACAAACAGGTGGCTGTGCTGGTTGCGCAGGGCAGGACCGACCACATAGTTGTTTGGAATGACGGTGATGACCTGCTCGCGTCCCAACTCGCCGCCGCGCTCGGTGAATTCCCTTGTCCAGTTGTCGATGACGACCAGCAGAATTTTCTTCTCTGGTTCGAAACAGACATCACCGACATATTCCCGCAAACGGCGCAGGCGGTCGTTGGCGCGTCCCTGCGCGCGCAGGCGCTCCACATCGGAGGTGGCATCGCGGATCGTGCGCGCATCCCTGACCGTATCGAGTAAGTCATTGATCGAGTACACCACTTCGGGACGCAGGGCTTCATCGTAATTCACCTTGAGCGGCTTCTGTTTGATACCCGCGATCTGCTCCAATTGACTGCCATCCCACAACTGAGCAAGCAGGGCATAACACCAGCGGCTCTCCTCGGCATAACCCAATGCCGGATTTTGAGAGAACGTGTCTACTGCAAAATGCAGTGCTTTTGAAGTTTCTTCAAATTTATCGGTGCTTGCATCCAGCACCTGTGAATACGCCGCGCAGATCGCGCGCGAAGGGGTGTCGGTGCGGTAGGGAAGGGGTTTCTTAATACCCCATCCATCTCTATTGATTGTTTTACCAAGATCGCGGCTGATAAATTGAACCAATTCAGGGCGGTTAATTTGGAAAATTAATCGAACAAGATTATGGGTTTTTATGTCATTTACCAGAACAAATTCATTTACTGCATTGATAACGGGAATAAATTGCAGGGAATAATCCAATATTTCATCAAAAACCGATATGCCCTTAGCAAGATCGGATGTCAGAATTGTATACAGTTCCTTTTTTATATGTGGAAATGAAGTCAACGCAAGACCGTCATATATTATTGCACTGCGTGTGGGTAACAGATAGCCAAATGGTATAAATATAAATCGTCCAAACCCTATGGCGTTTGCCGCTCCTTTGTATACCCCCCTCTCCATAACTCCTGAAGCCCCATAAGTGGCAATCCTTAGTATCCCTGTTGTAATACCAATTAATATAATCCCAAACGCAACTACAACAATTTCATTTATTCGAAACGTTTTGTCGATGATTAGGGCAGTCGTCCATGCAAATATTGGGGCAAAAGAGAGATTTCCAGAAATTCCAGCAATTGTTCTTACTGCAATCCCATCTCCCAGAATGAGGGTGCTAGCTCCCGCGCTAACAGCCAGACCAACTAAGAAAAATCGCCAGTCGACTGATACGTCAAATTGTTGGGAAAAGTAACAAATCAAAAATGGAAAAAATATTTCAAGTAATAAGAACTGAATTGCAAAGCGTCGAATCTTCGCCGAACCTAGGACAGCACCGACAACCACTCTCCGCCCTCTTGCCTCTGCGGCTTTGGGGTCGAGCCACTTCACATACTCGCGAATGAACTGCGGCTTGAAGAACACCCAATATAAAAGTTTCAGATAATCAAGAGGATTGAACAGCGAAAGCGGGCGCGTGAAATTCGGGCGAAGCCGCCATTCCGGCGGCACGTCGGGTAAGGGTTTCGGGCGGGGAGGGGAGGCAATCGCGCTCATTCACCCAGGGCTTTTTTGATCCGTTCCCAACCAAAACCGACCAATGCGCCGGCCACCCCGCTGGTGGTCAGGATGTAGGTCAATAACAGGCGCAAATAGGGGGGCCAGCCGACCACCTGCATCTGTGAATTCGCCAGGTATTTTTCAAGATAAGCGCTTCCATTCCATATACGGATTGTAGGTTGAAGTAACCCGGTTCCCGGGCGCACAGGCAAAAAATTAAAGGTGTGTGTGTACACGCCGCCGGGCGGCAGGTCTTTGACCTCCACAGAAGTCAAGCCATCTTCAGAAAGGGTAGCCACATCCGAAGGGTCTAAACTTACAGAAAGCGTCAGGGTCAATTTCGTTGAGCCGGTATTTTGCACGGTCACTGTGATGGGTAATTTATCCCTGAGTGTGGCGTTCCGCGGTTCATCGATGGTCAACTGGATTGGAAAGCCCGCTTCGGTGATTTGCTGTGACTGCACATTCCGGGGCAAGACCTGCCACACCCCCCAGCCGATAATGACAACAATGATGACCAGAATCGTAAAAAAGAAAACCTTGAACCCTGATTCGGACCCATTGCCCTTTTCCTCTGCCATCTTGATCACGATGGGATCCGACAATAGCCTCACATCGATCGGGGTCGAAACGGAAGAAAGGCGGTTTTCCCGTATCCCACTCTGTTTTGCCATGATATCCCTCCTATCGTAGAATGATGAACAGACCTGCAATGACGATGAGCACCAATCCGACAATGGCGAGTGCAACTGACTGTGCGATCAATCCGCCCAACGCAGTGAACGAGCCGAGCGCAAATGTAATACCAATCACATATGCTGGCAGATGGAATAATCCGCGTTTTTTACGAGGTTGCGTGGGACGTTCAGAAGAATATGGCGCTGAAGCCAGAAGATGATCGCTTAATTTTCGGATTCTAATCTTATCGTAGGGTTCGCTGATATGCAGTTTCTGGCTGTAAATTTCAAGGGCTTCTTCAAGAGAAGCATCCGGTTTCCTCGTAAGAAGTTCGTGGGAGTGGAACCCGAACAACTGCAGACGATAGGGATAGCCTTCCGTCTTTTCAATGACATCTGTCTCCCAATTCTTTTTCCATTTTGGCGTGAGTTTGGATAAGGGGTTTAGTAATTCCAGGGATGATTCGCTGTCGATCACGTCGAGAGGAATGGTAAGTTGGAAAACGTTGTAGAAAGGAGAGGTCATATACCCCTTGACGCTGTAATCGCTCAGGGAAAACAGTGAACTGATGACCATGTCCATCCATGACTGCGAACACCAGGAACGTAACGCCCCAAAGAAATTTGCGGAAAATGCAGGGTTGTTTGCAGTTTTATCGAATTCATCCAATATCAGGATGTATCTGATGCCACCATCTTTGAGCGCCAGGTGAAAATCTGTGTATGTTTCCCAATCTTTTAGATTGGGGTGGTTGATATTGCTGGCAAGCGTCTTCAAAAAATCGGCCTCATCTATGATCGGTTCCATCGAGAAGGAAACAAACTCGACATTTTTACCGATCCTTGGCGCCAGCGGGGCAATGCGGTTCAACAAGGACGTTTTTCCAATTCGCCTTTGTCCATAGATCGCGACAGATCGTTCTTCCCTCAACGCCGACACTATTTCAGACAATTCATCTTTCCGGTCGACAAAAAGATCGTTCGGCAACAATGCTCCTCCCGGACGATACGGATTAATTGGTATTTTTATTTCTTCGCTTGATGAATTTTTAGGTTGAACTTTAGGGACGGATCGCTTTGCGCTTTTGCGTGTTGTTGGCATACCAGCCTCCGCCCACAATTTTACATCCATTTCGCTTCACAAACGCGACTATAATTCGCATTGATGAGTTCCATCACGATCCCCGTCAAAGCCAGGGAGCATCCGCACATGCGGCCGCTCAATATTTTGCGCGACCTCTCCACGGTGGCAGACCTGATCGAACTGTGCTTCTCCCCCACCATGGACACCGACGGCCAGCGCTACCTGGCAGACATGCGCCGCGCCAGCCGCAACGACAGCTTCACGGGCTGGGCTTCACGCGTCACCGACAACGCATCCCTGCCGATGATGGGCTACGTCTGGGAGGAGAACAACAGGATCGTCGGCAATGCCAGCCTAATCCCCTTCCACTACGAAGGCAAACGCATCTTCCTCATCGCCAACGTCGCCACCCACCCCGACCATCGCCGCCGCGGCATCGGGCGCGCCCTCACCGAACGCGTCATGAAGCAGGCACGCGATAAAAAAGCCTCCGCCATCTGGCTCCACGTCCGCGACGACAATCCGGGCGCCATCAAACTCTACGAAGACCTGGGATTCCGCGAACTTGCCCGCCGCACCACATGGACGGCTTCGCCCGACTCCTTCCTCCCCCAGCCTGATTCCGATATACAGATCGTTCCGCGGCATTCCCATTTCTGGCTCCAGCAACAGGAATGGCTCCGGCGGCTCTATCCCAAATCCCTGAACTGGTACCAGCCCCTGAACATCAGCGCCCTCAAACCGGGACTCATGAACTGGCTCTACCTGCTCTTCGTGGATTTCAACATCGCGCAATGGGCGGCAGTCCGCGGCGCAGATTTGCTCGCCACCCTCTCGTGGATGCCGTACGGGGGCAGGCTGGATTCCATCTACGCGGCAACAGGCACAGGCTCCAGCCCCGAAGCGCTCACCCAACTGCTCATCCACGCCCGGCGGACTCTATCCAGCCGCACCACTCTGTCCCTCGACTATCCCGCCGGTGAAATGACCGATGCCATCAGCGCCGCCGGTTTCAAAGCCCGCCGCACCCTGTTGTGGATGAAGGCATACCGCAACGAAACCCCTGTTTCTTCGTACTAATAGATGATCGTCACACCTGCACCCACCGCAGGTGCGGTGTTGCGAGAAGGACGAATGTCCGACGAAGCATCTCCTGCATGGTATTGAGGCTGCTTCGCCACTCGCCACACCCGGCTTCGCAGTGACGTGAAAATTATGAGGAGATAAAATGACAAAATTCATTCTTCGCTGGGCTATCAACGCGATAGCATTGTATCTGGCGGTGC
Source organism: Chloroflexota bacterium (assembly GCA_041302025.1). Taxonomy (GTDB): domain Bacteria; phylum Chloroflexota; class Anaerolineae; order Anaerolineales; family Villigracilaceae; genus Defluviilinea. The sequence goes on from JBFYRY010000014.1 coordinate 12,863, forward strand.
TGGTCCTGCCAGGGATATCCCTTGAGAGCGGACTGGTTTCGGTCCTCTGGCTCGCGCTCATCTTCGGACTGGTCAACGCCCTCTTCCGCCCCCTGCTCAAATTCCTCACCTGCCCGTTGATCATCCTGACGCTTGGCTTGTTCACACTCGTGATCAACACCTTCCTGTTCTGGCTGACGAGCGTCATCGGTCAATCGTTCGGGATCGTCATGATCATCACCGACCCCGTCTGGTGGAATGCCTTCCTCGGCGGATTGGTGGTCAGCATCGTGAGCATCGTCATGACCATGATCCTGAAGGATGAGTTGAAGGGTAGAAAATAAAGATTTGCGAGAATCAAAACAGCGACCGGTGTCAGGTCGCTGTTTTGATTCTGCACAAGTGAGTACGGTATGTATCATTTGCCATAAAACGGCAGGGAGACCTGCAATATCAAATGGATCAAGTTAAGGTTGACAGTCATCATTAAACCGAGAAATACGCTCAGCACGGCATGTACCCACTTCCTGTCCGCCCATGTCTGCAAAGCATATGCGACGAACAAAACCAGTGCATATGCCCAGTCTGGTGAATAAAGCATGGGGTCATCCCCAAAGAATATGTGAAGCAGGAGATTGAAGCCCATGCAAGCCACAAGCGCCAGCGGTAATGACATCTGCCTCGGCGACTTGAACAGGTTCCACACGAACAGGATGCCCGCCGCCAGGAGAATGACCATCCAAAATCTGACGGTGAAGTCCGCCAGCCCGGTATAGCCGGCAACATGAAATTCCCCGATCGTGATCTTGAATACGCTAAAGGCAGGGATGTCGACACCAATCTCCGTTGTTAGGATGAATGGTTTGGGCGCGACAATGGCATAGAGAAGGATGGCGCGTACGATCAGATGGAAGCGGCCCGTCAAGCCCCAGGATCTTGTGAGATATCCGACTTTGTATTTTTGTTCGAAGAGAAGATCGGCAGGGTTATATAGCGCCTTTACATACTGATAGACCTGAACTTGAATCACATTCAGGATAAGCGTAATGGCAAAAACCAGCACCACATATTTGATAATCACCCTGATCCGCGGGTGTTTGAAAACATACAAGATGCAGGTCTGGAACAGATTTGTTATCGTAATCCCAAAAACCAATACCCCCACAGGAACGGTATGTCTTAAATCCGTTTTATCCAACTGCATGAGAAGGACGAACAGAAGAATGGCAAATGCCGAGTAAATATATGTTTCGATCATCGAACTCAAAAGCAAATGGGAAGCACCCGCCCCCAACAGGGATGCGATGATCAACCCGAAGGCCGTATTACCCGATATATGCTTTGCAATCATCCAGGCCAGAAATACACAGGAGGCTCCTGTCAGTGCGTGGAGCAAAAATACCGCCTGAAACTTGTCCCCATGCACAAGTATGGCAAATAATTCCACGAACGGCCGGAGGAATAATAAAATGGCGGGATGTACGGCTCTTGCCATGAACTGTTTGGGCTGTATGTATGCCAACCTTGACAGCCATTCGGAAATGTCGGTGTCAAAAAACTGGTCAACGGTGTTATAGCCCGGAAAATTAATGCACTGCGTCAGGGTGAAATAGGCGAAGAAAAAACAGGCTGCCAGCATAAGCCCTGCCAGGTTTTGCTGAATAAACAGCCAAACGTGTGTTCCTTGCAAGCGACCTCGAAAATCAGAACGCAACATCCATTTCAAGATCAATATCGAGCTGGCCATCGATGGGATGGTCAACGCGGCGAAGGCAGTGAACAACGGGGAATTCATGAACAGAATTCGACGGTTGAAGAGACCCGGAAATTGCCATGCGAGCATGATCGTTGCCACATCCAGCGCCACGGCAAGGCTTAGTACCAGAATGGAGGTCCATGCACTTCGCCAATGGAAGGTGGTCTTATTCAGGGCTTCATCGAGTAATAAATAAGTCGACAGACCGCAGATGATCTGAAAGACCAGACTGAGCAGGATGAATTGGTAGAACGCCGGGTAAAAATTGGAGAAGTAACTTGTAAGGAAATAAGCTGGGAGCAGCCCCAGGAACCAGAGAGGGACGAACCTCTTCCAATCGATGGTGGAAGTGGTGTTTTGTTGAAAAGGTATGTTCTGAATGGATTTCACTAACGGTTCAACCCCGGCACCCCGCCCGCGGGCTTTGCCGTTCTCACCGCGTGCATGATCGCTTCTGCCATCGCTTCCGCCGCAAATGCCCCAATGGCAGAAATATCCGCTTTCTTTTTTCCGGTGGATAGCGCAAAGATCGCATCGCCGTCGAGCATGGTGTGGGCGGGTCGTATCGTCCGGGCGATGCCGTCCTGAGCCATCTGCGCAACCTTGGTCGCCTGTGATTTTGTCAGGCTGGCGTTCGTCGCCACCACACCGATAACCGTGTTCGTGCTCGAAGCCAGCCCCAGCACACCGCGCCCCAATGGACTCTGCATCATGGCGAGCGTATCGGCGAAATATTCCTTTTTGCCCACCCGCAACGGACCCACCTTGCCGGAGCGCAACCCGGCGATGATCTGGTTCGTCTGCGGGTCGATCACATCACCCCAGGCATTGACCGCCACCAGCGCGCCGACCACCACTCCGCCGCCGATCTCGATGCTGGCGGTTCCCAGCCCCGATTTCATGGAGAGCGCCGCGCCGAACATCTTGCCGACCGATGCCCCGGTCCCAGCGCCGATGTTGCCCTCCGCAGGCGGAGCAGAGGATGCCGAGGCGGAGGCTTGATATCCCATAGCGGAATCAGGCCGAACGTCCGCGCGACCGAGGTTCAAGTCGTAGAGAATGGCTGATGAGACGATGGGCACTTTTGCCACGCCGGTGTTGAATCCGATCCTGTGTTCTTCGAGATAACGCATCACGCCGCCCGCCGCATCCAATCCAAAAGCGGAACCGCCCGATAGGACGATCGCATGGACTCTTTGGACAAGGTTGACAGGATCGAGCAGGTCGGTCTCGCGCGTGCCGGGCGCGCCGCCGCGTACATCCACGCCCGCAACCGCGCCCTTGCGGCAAAGGATGACCGTACAGCCGGTGAGCGCTTCATCGTCCTGCGCGTGTCCCACTTCGATACCGTGCACATCAGTGATGGTATTGTTGAGTTTCATGGTGACCCAAAACAAGGTGACTGTTACTTTTGGAAGTGACAGTCACCTCGTGCGTTATTTCAAATTGCGGACCAATTGCATGAACTCGACCCACTCCTCCTCGAAGAAGTGGACAGTGACGTTGTTCAACTCGATGTGATAGGTGGTCTCGCCATCGGGTTCCTCCGCCTTCCACGCCAGGAAGTTATCGGTTTCGGCGATCGTTTCGGTTTTTGGTTCGTTGTGGTTGTTGCTCATTTGGTTTCTCCTTGGGTCTGATTGGTTCTTCCGGCGCGGTCTTTGCAAACCTGGACCGGACGAAGCGTTTGAAACGTGCGATAAATTCTGATGTAACCTGCGGCGGTTCGGGCTGGACGGGGGGCCACGGGTCCATATCGAACATCTTGCGCATCACATACCTGCCGATCAACAGGAAGGTTGCCAGGAAGGGCGCGGCGATGACAACGCCGATGATCCCGAGCAGGTTGGCGGAAATCAGCGCGGTGACCAATACTGCGGCGGGATGCACTTTCAACGTGCGCGCCATGATGCGCGGTGTGATCAGGTTGTCTATGATCTGATCGGTGACGGAGCTAAATGCCATAACTCCCAGCATGTACCAGAGATCGGGCAAATCGAAGGGTTTCTCCGGCTGAAAGAAGGTAATCAAAGCCATCATTATGGTGGTGAAGAACGGTCCAATATACGGGAGGAATTTTGCCAGTCCTGCCATGAGCGCCAACCCGATGGCGTATTTCACGCCCAGGATGGAGAAGAGGATCGTGTACACTACCGAGGCAAGCGAGAAGACGATGATCTGCCCGCGCAGAAACGCGTTCCAGATGCGGCTCAATTCATTTCCGAGTTTGCTCAGGTCTTCTTCATAACCGGGGATTTCCACTTTGAACAAGTCTCTTCGTATCCCACTGCTTTCGGCCATCACAAAATAAGAAACGATCAGCACGAAGAACGTCCAGCCGAAGATGCCCACCGCACCGCCTGCGATCGTGCCGACAAGATTTCCCATTTGTCCGAGCAATGACTGGACAATGGAAAGTAATTGCCGGCTGATTGTGTTCAAGTCCAGTTCAAGCGTGGACATATCGAACCGAAACGGACCGAATTCAAACACCAGCGTCGAAAATTGTTCAACGTATGTCGGCAGGTTCGCCACGATCTCCTGCGCCGACTTGATCAAACTTTGCACCTGTTGCACAAGTCCCACACCACCCAGCGTCAACAGACCGATCAGGATGATAAGGATCAGCAGATACAGGATATTGACCGAAGCCTTCCACGAAAGATGGAGTGCGCGCGAAAGGAAAGTCGTCACCGGATGGAACAAATACGCGACGACAATGATCATCAGCAACGGTGGCACGAGGTTCGAGAAACGATACAACAGGAAGGCGACGATCCCCACCAGGATAAGACTGACCAGTAATTTGGTGGTCGAACCCCAGCGCGGTGATGTCTGAGAGTTTTGGGTCATACAGGGCGGCTCCATTCAGTCAGGTAACTCTATTCTAGCGAATCGGCATGGCTTTTGCAACTTAAAACCAACATTCCCGCGGAGATCCTTTTCGCGGGAATGTTTACAGGAACACGTCTGGCGCCTACGGGCAGGTGCTTCCAATCACCCGGGTGATGATATTGAACGGGAACATGCACCAGCGCGCGCCCGTGGCATCGGCATCCACCCAAACGAACACAGAGACGCAACAGCAGATCAACAGGAACACCGCAACGCCAATGATGATCGGTGTGATATTCATTTTCTTTGCGGCGGGAGCAGGGGCAGACGGCACCGGGCTGGCAGGCACGCTCCCGGCATATTCCGCAGGCATGGGCGGAGGAGGCGTTGCCGGGCGCGAAACGGACGGAACGGCGGCGGCACGCGGCGAAGCCACTGTCGCGGCGGGGTCGAACGTGGATGCCTCGAACACGAGCGTGATCTGCTCGCCGAACGAAACCACTTCGCCCGCCTTCAACACGCGCGGACCCGCCAGTCGCTGTCCGTTCACAAATGTCCCGTTGGTCGAGCCGAGATCCTCCAGCACATACTTCCCGCCCTGAAAGGTCAACCGGGCATGGCGGCGCGAGATCTCTGCGTCATTGATCACGATCTCATTCGTCGAATCGCGCCCGATCGACATCTGATCCCCTTCCAGCGTAAAAGCCGCTCCGGGTGTCGGTCCCATCCTCATGATCAATTGGAATTGTGATGCCATGATTGCGCCTCCAGGACTTGTGATGAATTTTATTAAGTCTACAGGTTTCAGCCTAAAAAGTCAACGGCATGGTCGCCGAGGGTGTTACACTTGACATGCACTTGCACGGGTATACAATCAAATCGGAGAGACCATGAACATCCCCCTTTTACCCATACCTGATTTTTTCGACGCAGACAAAGTCGGCGCCGTCTGGCGGATTCCCTACGAGGAGCGCGCGGTCCAGGCACGGGACTGGGCGCATCTTCACAAGCTGGAGCCTGCTTCCGTTGATCCGGTCAAAACCTGGCTGATGCTGATCGACGTGCAGAACACCTTCTGCATCCCCGGTTTCGAACTCTACGTCGGCGGCAGAAGCGGACGCGGCGCCGTGGAGGATAACACCCGCCTGTGCGAATTTATCTATCGCAACCTCGCACACATCACCCGCATCACCGCCACCATGGACACGCACCGTACCATGCAAGTCTTCCACGCCGTCTTCTTCATTGACAGGGATGGGAAGCATCCCGCGCCGTACACAGACATTCACGCCTCCGAACTGCGCGACGGCAAATGGCAATTCAACCCCGCCCTCGCCAGTGAATTCAGCATCGCTCCCGAATACGGACAACAGATGATGATCCATTATGCCGACGCATTGGAAAAGAAAGGCAAATATGCGCTCACCATCTGGCCCTATCATGCCATGCTCGGCGGCATCGGTCATGCGCTGGTCTCGTCTGTGGAGGAAGCATTATTCTTTCACTCCATTGCCCGGAATACACAGTATGAGATCGAGATCAAAGGCGACAAGCCTTTCACCGAAAACTATTCGGTTGTCGGTCCCGAAGTGCTGACCGGTCCCATGGGCGAAACGCTCGGAGTCCACAATCAGAAATTCATCGAGCAACTCCAGCAATTCGACAGACTCATCATCGCCGGTCAAGCCAAATCCCATTGCGTGGCATGGACCGTGCAGGACCTGCTCGACGACATCACCGCCGTTGACCCCGCGCTCGCGAAGAAGGTCTACCTGCTCGAAGACTGCTCATCCCCGGTCGTCGTCCCCGGCGTGGTGGACCACACCGACGCGGCAAATGAAGCGTACTCACGCTTTGCCCAAGCCGGAATGCATGTTGTTCGTTCAACGGGATTCGATATTTGATATTCGAATATCGAGTATCGAATATCCCCGAACAGGACAAAGGTAACAAATGAGCATCTTCGACAACAAACGCCTTACCAACGACACCTTCAAACTCGACATCGACCGCATGCGCCGCGGCTGGTATTCGGATAAATATTTCGAGAACATCGGACGCATGCTGATAATGCTTGCTTCGGAAGGTTATCAATATTCGGGAAAGTATCACAACCTGCCCGATGGAATATCCCCTGAAAATATTGCCGTTGGCGATGTGGAAGTGGAGATGCAATGGTTCACGCGCCGTGTCGGCAAGACCACTGTCGTCGGTGTGGACAAGGCTCTTGCCATGCTCTGCCACTGCACAGGGTATTGGGATGGCGATACGTTCGTGGATACATCCGACCAGCTTGAAGTTTGGGCGGTGCATGACGGGGCAACCGTCAAATCGGACGGCAACCCACTGCATGTCGAACCGGTCATCAAGGTGCGCGGACGTTACCGCGACTTTGCCCTGCTCGAAACTCCCACGCTCGGCATCCTCACCCGCTCGAGCCGCGTGGCAACGAACGTCTATGAAACCATGCTGGCGGCACGCGGCAAACCTGTCCTTTTCTTCCCAGCCCGTTTCGACCTGCATGAAGTACAAGCCGCGGACGGTTATGCCTATAACATCGCCCTGCAACGTTTCAACAAGGACCACGCGCGCGATCTCGGGGCCTTCGTCTCCACCGACGCGCAGGGAGACTGGTGGGGCGGCGCGGGTGGCGGGACGGTTGCCCATGCCGCCATCGGATCCTTCCTTGGCGATACCGCCGAAGTGATGATGCAGTTCTCGCGCGTTTTGCCTGCCCATATTCCACGCATCGCGTTGGTGGATTTCAACAACGACTCCGTGCGCGACACGTTACGCGTGATGGAAGCTATGCTCAAGCGGCATCTCGAGTTGAAGAACGCAGGCGACGAAACGGAAGCGGCGAAATATGTTTTGTACGGTGTCCGCCTCGATACAAGCGGAAGCCTGCGCGATGTTTCCGTCGAGCCTTTGGGCGACCCCGCGCTCGATCTCGGAGTCAATCCGCGGCTTGTGTTCGCAGTCCGTCAGGCGATGGATTCTGCCTGGGAAAACTGGAGCCTGTCCGAGGTCCAGAAAGAGGCGGCGCGTGCGTATTGTCAGAACGTCAAGATCGTTGTCTCCGGCGGGTTCAATCCGGAAAAGATCCGCCGCTTCGAAAAGCTGGAAGTCCCCGTGGATATTTACGCGGTCGGTTCGTCGCTGTTCAATAACAATGGCGGCACCGTGACCGATTTCACCGCCGACGTGGTGCGCGTGAAGGTGCATGGTGAATGGATCAACATGGCAAAGGTGGGACGCGCCCCGCTCGATAACCCGAATTTGGAGCGTGTGTGGTGATACTTGTCCCCTCTCCCTCCGGGAGAGGGTTAGGGTGAGGGAGAAACCACAGTCCGCTCCACCTTGAACGGCGTACCTTCAACCTTCTCCTCCTCAAACTCCCTCGCCGCGAGATGACCGGCGAACACCGCCTGCGCGATGATATTCGGCGCCTCCGCATCGCCGATGATGCGCAAATCGCGCTGAGCGGAGGGTCGAGTAGGACGAGTGCTTTTCTCGTCCATATCGAGACCCGCAGTCGAAGCGTGGAGGGCTTGATACACATCATCATTTGGTTTCCTGTCACTCACCAGCACCACCCCATCACGCGGCAACTCGACTTCATTCCCCAGGATCGTGTCCGACAACCGAACCGAATCGTTTTGAATCTCACTCAATACATGGCGTGTAAAGAACTTCACGCCCAGTTTCATCAACCTCGCCTGGACCTTCTCCTGTTCCAGCGTGAACTGCGACCAATACGAGACCATCGGCGCAGGCGTTACGAGTGAGACATTGCATCCGTTGATCGCAAGCAATTCCGCCAGCACGCCGCCCATGTAGTAATGATCGTCATCATAGATCACATATTTACCACTTACTAATTTACCAATTACCTTTTCTCCATCCATCAAATCATCGGGCGTCAACACATTCCCCAACTCACACCCCGCAATCGGCTTCCACAAAGTTCTGCCCACACCATCGCGTCTCCATGTCGCACCCGTGGCAAAGATGACGTTCTGCGCCCCCGACTCGAGAATATCCTCCGCCGTCATCGGGCTGGAGGGATAGACCGCGACGTTCTTCATCTTCCCGATCTGGGTCAGCCGCCAGTCCAAGACACGCCGCCACTCGTTCAACCCCGGCAAGGCGGATTCACGCAACACACGCCCGCCCAACTCCTTGCGTGCATCCAGCAGGGACACCTCATACCCGCGCTGACCCAACGCCCGCGCACATTCCAATCCCGCTGGTCCCGCGCCGATGATCATCACATCCTTGTCGCTTTTCTTCGGCAAAATGACCTCAGGATGCCAGCCGCGCCGCCATTCTTCGCCCATTGTAGGATTCTGGGTACAGCGAATCGGCACATACCGCATATCGCCCGTCACGCAGATGTTGCATCCAATGCACTCGCGGATATCCTCGATGCGCCCCTCTTTAATCTTGGTCGGCAAAAACGGATCAGCGATCGAAGGACGCGCCGCGCCGATCAAATCCATCACGCCGCGCTTGATCGCAGAGACTATCGAATCGGGCGACGTATAACGTCCCACACCCACAACCGGCTTGGTCGTCAATTGCTTCACGAACGAAATATATTTCTCCTGATGCCCCTCTTTGCCAAACCGTGAAGAGACCGAGTCGTTGCTCCAGCCGCTGATGTTCACATCCCACAGGTCGGGGAGTTCGGCGAGCATGGCGATCACGTCATAGCCTTCGCCCTGATGTGTGATGCCTTCCTCGCCAAGTAACTCGTCCACCACAAATCTCACCGCCACCGCACATGTGTCGCCAACCGCGTCTTTGGTATCTTCGATCAATTCGCGCAGGAAACGCACGCGGTTCTCAAGCGAGCCGCCGTATTCATCCGTTCGGTCGTTGTATCGTCTTGAAATGAACTGGTTCGCGGCGGTCATACCATGAGCGGCATAGCAATAAACAATGTCGAAGCCCGCGCGCCTGGCACGCAATGCCGCCTCACGGTGCCACTTGCGCACGTTGCGAATGTCCTCCTTGTCCATACGGCGGGTTTGCACGGGTTCATAGCCCGAACCGCTGATCGTCCCCATCGAGCGCGGCGCCAGCGACGGCACGCGCGTATACAAATTCGAAGCGTTGATCCCGTTATACGCCAGTTCGATCCCTGCCAGCGCGCCGTGTTGATGCACAGCCTCCGTCATCAATTGCAAAGACGGAATATCATCATCGCTCCAAATGCGCCCCTCGAAATACGGCGAGAGATCGCTCGTGTGGTGGATCTCCGTCTCCTCGGTGCAGACGACTCCCCAGCCTCCCTCCGCTTTCATGCCGCGCATTGCGGCGAGTCCCTGCGGCATGCGGTGACCGAATCCGTTGCAGTGTGGCACTTGATAAAAACGGTTCGGGGCAGTCACCGGACCGATCCGAACCGTTTCAAATAATATGTCATAGGGATTGTTCATTCGACGTCTTCTCCGTTATGATTTTTTGGATGACCTCCAGCGCCGCTTCACACCGACCGAACAGCCTGTCTCTGATCAACCGGCATCCCCTCCCCTGAAAGCGACTCTACCCAAACCTGCCGGTGACGTAATCCTCCGTCCGTTTTTGTTTGGGAGTCGTGAACAGCGATTTGCCTTCGCCGTATTCAATCACCTCACCCTGCAAAAAGAACGCGGCATAATCCGCCGTCCGCGCCGCCTGTTGCACGGAATGGGGCACGAGGATGATCGTGTATTCCTTTTTGAGTTCCTGCAACGCGGCTTCCACTTTGCCGGTGGAGATCGGGTCGAGACCGGAGGTCGGTTCGTCAAGCAGGATGATCTCGGGTTGAAGCGCCAGCGACCGGGCGAGGCACAGGCGTTGTTGCTGTCCGCCTGAAAGGGCAATGGCAGGATCGTCGAGTCGGTCTTTGACCTCTTCATATAACGCCGCCAGTTTCAGGCTCCGTTCGACCGCTTCATCCAGTTTGACGCGGCGTTTTTCACCGGCGAGTTCCAGACCATACGTCAGGTTTTCGCGGATGCTTAGTGGAAGCGTGACAGGTCGTGCGAATACCATGCCAACTTTGCGGCGCAAGGCGATAACGTCGGTTTTGGGGTCGAGGATGTTTTCCCCATCGATCAGGATGCGACCTTTCGATGTTTTGACTTCGGTGAGGTCGTTGAGGCGGTTCAGGCATCGCAACAACGTGGATTTGCCGCCTCCCGCCGGACCGAATAGCACGGATACCGCGTTTTGGGGAATGTTCAGGCTCACGTCGCGCAGTGATTCAACACCGTCTGCGTATTGAAGCGAGAGGTTTTCAATGACGATCTTGTTTACCATTGTCGTTTTGCCCTCGCTCTTGAACGGATGGCTGTCGCGACGAGATTCATCGTAAGCACGAACACCAGAAGCACAAGCGCCGTGCCGTATTGGATCTTGATCGGCATTTCAGGGACTTGCGTGGAGATGACAAAGAGATGATACGGCAATGCCATCGTTGCATCGAATGGAGAGTGTGGGAGACGCGGCAGGAAGAACGCCGCGCCTGTGAACAGAATGGGAGCGGTCTCGCCTGCGGCGCGTTCGAGCCCGAGGATTACGCCTGTGATGATGCCCGGCAGAGCTTCCTTCAAGACGATGCGGCGAATGGTCTGCCAGCGGGTTGCACCGAGCGAAATACTCACCGTGCGGAATCCTTGCGGCACCGAGCGCAGTGACTCCTCCGCGGTACTGATGATGACCGGCAGGGTCATGATGGAGAGCGTCAACGATGCCGCCAGGATGGATGTGCCGAATTTCAGGAAGAGCACGAACAAGCCAAGTCCGAACAAGCCATATACGACAGATGGAATACCTGCAAGGTTGATGATGGCGATTCGGATGGTACGCGTGAGCGGCGTATCCGCCGCGTACTCCGAGAGGTAAATGGCGGCGGCGATTCCGAGCGGGACAGAGAATACAGCCGTGCCAAGTGTGAGATACAACGTGCCGACAATTGCGGGGAGTATTCCGCCTGCACGCATTCCGTCATGCGGAAAGCCTGTGATGAATTCCCCCGAAATGGCAGGACCGCCCTGGACGAGAATGTAGATCACAACGGCAACGATCGGTATGACGGTGAAGACCGCCATCAATGTGATGCCGGTGAAGCCGATACGTTGCACGAGATGACGGTTGAGAGCGAGTGCGCGTTTCATGTTATGACAAGATCCTCTCGGCGCGTTTCTTGGCGCGGAACACCATCGACGATGCGGCAACATTCACGCCAAGCGAGATCAGGAACAGGACCATGCCGATAAAAAACAGCACGTGATAGTGTGTGCTTCCGTTGGCGACTTCGCCCATTTCTGCGGCGATAGTGGCAGTCATGGTGCGGACGGGGGAAAACAGGCTTCCGAGTTTCAGCGCAAGGACAGGTGCATTGCCGGTGACCATCATGACGGTCATTGTCTCGCCGATGGCGCGTCCGATGCCAAGCATCACGCCGGTGAGCACGCCTGATTTGGCGGCGGGCAATGTCACACGCCAGATGGTCTGCCAGCGGGTGGCGCCCAATGCCCAGGCGCCTTCACGATAAGCTCGCGGTACGGCATCGAGCGCATCCTCTGCCACCGACACGACGGTGGGTACGGCGATCCCGCCCAGGAGCAGAGACCCGGTCAGGGCAGTCAGACCAGTTGGCAGGTCCAGAAAGACGCGTACGTATGGTGAGATGACGAGGATCCCCAGAAATCCCAAAACAACGGAGGGAAGTCCGCCGAGTAATTCCACGAGCGGTTTGAGGACTTCACGCATCCAGCGCGGGGCAATCTCGGAGATATAGACTGCTGTCCCGATCCCGAATGGGACTGCGACAAGCGTTGCGCCGATGGTGACGATGAGCGAGCCGGTAATGAGCGGCAGGATGCCGAAGTAATCCTCGATGGGATACCAGCGGATGTTGGTGAGCGATTTGAAATCGACTTCCACAAAGGTCGGCACGCCTTCGCGCACGAGGAAGATAAAGATCAGCGCCACAAAAAGTATGGCTGAATACCCCGATGCCTTGATGAGACGGGTGATGATGAATTCACGCCAGTTGAGAGATTTTTCCATTGATCTCCTATAAAGAGACCTCACAGGTTTTCAAAACCCGTGAGGTCTTTATTATTAATTGACAGGCACGAACCCAAGTTCTGCCACGATCTCCTGCGCTTCATCAGACATGATCCAATCAAGATATTCCTTGAGCAAACCTTCGGGCTGTCCATCCGTGTACATGTACAGGTCGCGCGCGATCGGGTAGGTTTTATCGTTCACGGTTGGGATGGATGGCAATACGTATGCGCCGCTTTCTTCTTCGGCGATGGCGATCATTTTTAGATCTTTGGGCACGTATCCCAAACCGTCATAGCCGATTGCATTTGGGTTCTGCCGCACTTCTGCGATGATGCCTTCGGACGACGGGAGCAGAAGCGTATCCATCGAGAAGAGCGTTTTATCTTCCTTACTGCCCAGGCGCAGAACGGTCTCAAGAAAATACACATGCGTGCCCGAGTTGGTCTCGCGCGAAAGCCGCACAATGGGTCGGTCTTCCCCGCCGACTTCCTGCCAGTTAACGATCCTGCCGCTGTAGATGTCGGATATATGTGTTCAACCGGGTCCACGCCGTTGGACTTCGCTTCGTCGACTTCCTCCGATTTGATCTTGCGGGACGCATTGGCGATGTCCACCGTCCCGTTGATGAGGGAGGCGATTCCCGTCCCGGACCCGCCGCCTGTCACCGAAATACGGACATTGGGGTGGTCGCCCTGATATTTTTCCGCCCAGGCAAGCGCCAGGTTGACGATGGTGTCTGAGCCTTTATTCTCAATGTAGGTCTCTTGAGAATCAGATGCAGACTCCGCCGACGAAGCGGGACCGCATGATGTCATGAAAAGCATTGCAACCAGGGTTGTAAAGAGCAGCAGGTGTCGGTTCATCGGGGCGAATTATAGCCGAAAGTTTTCGGCATGTCAGTCACATGATAAAATCGCCCCATGTCTGAAGCTCAATCTGTTTTCTCCGTCCAGAACCTCGACTTTTACTATGGTCCTTCGAAGGCGCTTTCGAATATCAACATCGAAATCGAACCGCGCAAAGTGACCGCTCTCATTGGTCCATCCGGCTGCGGCAAATCCACATTCCTGCGATGCCTGAATCGCATGAACGATACGATCTCCGGCACGCGCGTGGATGGGAAGATCCTGCTGGATGGAAAGGACATCTACGATCCAGACATGGACGTGGTGTTGCTGCGTCAACGAGTGGGCATGGTCTTCCAAAAGCCGAACCCGTTCCCGCAGTCCATTTACGACAACGTGGCGTTCGGTCCGCGCGTGATGGGCATGGACGTGAACATGGACGAGGTGGTGGAGAGATCCCTGCGTGCCGCGGTGCTTTGGAATGATGTAAAGGATGACTTGAAGAAGGATGCGCTGGGCTTGTCGTTGGGGCAACAACAAAGGCTTTGCATCGCACGTGTTGTGGCGGTCCAGCCTGAGGTGATCCTGATGGACGAGTCCACGTCCGCGCTCGACCCGATCGCTACGCTCAGCATCGAGGAGTTGATCGCCGAATTGAAGAAGGACTATACAATCGTGATCGTCACTCACAACATGCAACAGGCGGCGCGTGTTTCAGATTACACAGGGCTGTTCTGGCTGGGGGAATTGGTTGAGTTTTCCAACACAAAGGACATGTTCACAAAACCCAAACAGGAATTGACGGAAGCCTATATCACGGGGAAAATGGGGTAATTAGTTCGCAAGCTGAGATAATAAAAATCCGCTGATAAGTACCAGCGGATTTTTATGTTACTTTTCCTGTTTTTGCTGTTTCCAGAACTCATCGTCCGTAGATTTGATCTCAGCCATTTCACCTGTTGCGATGAAAATGGTGCGTTCACAGATGTTCGTCACACGGTCGGCAAAACGCTCCAGGTTGTGTGCCACCCATAGGAGCCAGTTGGCGCGCTCGATCACCTTTGGGTCGGCGATAATGAAGGTCATCAGTTCGCGGTAGATCTGGTTGTAGAGCGCATCCACTTCATCGTCTTCGACAGGGAGTCTCTTCGAAGTTTCCACATCTTCGTTGACGAAGGCGGTCAATGAACGATGGAGCATGTCGGCACCCTTCTGTGCCATTCGAGGTACATCGATCAGAGGCTTGAGAAGAGGCGCGTCACCCATCCGAATGTTGATATTTGAAATACCCTTGGCGTAGTCGCCCATGCGCTCCAGTTCGGAGATGATCTCCATGGTGGAAGCCAGCAGGCGCAGGTCGTGCGCCATCGGCTGCTGCGTGGCAATTAGGATCATCAGGTGGTTCTCGATCTCAAAGCGTTTTTTGTTGATCTCTCTATCTTCCAGAAAGATCTTTTCAGCGGCTTTGATATCGCGTTTCTTGAGAGCTTCCACTGAATCCAGTAAAGCCTTCTCCACCATGCTGCCCAGAATAAGCACATCATCCTTTACCTGCTGAATTTCAGTTTCAAAAGTTTTTCTTACCATAAATACCTCATCGTTGATATGTAGCAATTATACACATTAACCGAAACGCCCAGTGACGTAATCTTCGGTCCGTTTGTCTTTGGGATTGGTAAAGATCTTCTTTGTATCGTCATATTCGATGACGGTGCCCGAGCGGGTCTCCTCGTAGAGCATCATCATGGCGGTGTAGTCTGAAACCCGCGCCGCCTGTTGCATGTTGTGAGTGACGATGATGATGGTGTAGTTCTTCTTCAGTTCCTGCATCAGTTCCTCGATGCGCAGGGTCGAGATCGGGTCGAGAGCAGAAGCGGGTTCATCCATCAAGATGATCTCGGGCTGGATGGCAATGGTGCGGGCAATGCACAGGCGTTGTTGTTGTCCGCCGGAAAGGGCGTAGGCACTTTCCTTGAGTTTGTCCTTTACCTCGTCCCATAATGCCGCGCCGCGCAGGGATTCTTCAACGAGATCATCCATGTTGCCTCTGAACCCATTGATGCGCGCGCCCCAGGCAATGTTTTCGTAGATGGATTTGGGAAATGGGTTGGGCTTTTGGAAGACCATGCCGATGCGGCGGCGCACTTCCACGGGGTCGATCTCCTTGCTGTACAAATTGGTGCCGTGCATGAGGATTTCTCCTTTCACATGGCTGGTCACCACGAAATCGTTCATGCGGTTGAATGCGCGCAGGAGGGTGGATTTACCACATCCCGACGGACCGATGATGGCGGTGATCTTCTGTTTTTCGATCTTCAGTTCGACATCCTTCACAGCCTCGAATTTCCCGTAATAAATGCTCAAATTCCGGGTCTCAATGGCGTATTGTGTATTGTTTTCTGATTGCATGAAAATTTCTCCTAGAAGCGGCGCTGGAAACGGTTGCGAAGCAGGATGGCTGTCGCGTTGAGCGTCAACAGCAACACCAACAGGACCAGGATCGCGGCCGCTGCAATGTTATGGAATTCAGGTTGGGCGCGCGCTGTCCATTGGTAGATCTGGATCGGCAGTGCGGTGAATTTGCTGAACGGACCGTCTGGATCGACGCTGATAAACGTGGAAGCGCCCACGATGATGAGAGGCGCCGTTTCACCGACCGCGCGTGACATGGCAAGAATACTGCCGGTCAGGATGCCGGGCAGGGCGTTGGGTAAAACGTGACTCCAGATTGTCTGCCAGCGGGTGGCTCCAACCCCGTATGCCGCCTGACGAATGGAGTCGGGGACTGCCTTGATCGCTTCCTGCGCGTTGATGATGACCAGCGGCAGGACGAGAATCCCCATGGTCAACCCGGCGGACATGATGGTGCGCCCGTTGGTATCTGTAATGCCGAACATGGCACCGCTGGTGAATACCTCAAAGGCGCGGACGAAGATCGCCAATCCCAGCATGCCGTACACGATGGAAGGCACGCCCGCCAGGTTATTGATGTTGGTCTGGATCAGGCGATTGATGAAGTTCTTGCGGGCATACTCCTGCAGGTAGATTGCCGCACCCACGCCTACAGGTAGAGCAAAGGCTATTGCAATGGCAACCAGCCACAGGGAGCCGTAAAGAGCCGTCCGCACCCCGGAGAATTCCGCCCGGCTGGACATGGGCGAACTCAAGAATGCAGGTGTCAGCCAGTAGCGGAATTCCAGGCTTGCCTCAGGGAATTCATCCTTCACTTCCGTCTCGATCTCTGCCTTGCGGAAGAGCGAGTCGTATAACGAATATGTTTTCTTCGTGTCAACCTTCAAGATGCGTTCCAGGACAAGGTTGTAAAGATCAGCCTGACTGCGCCTTTCCATGGTTTTTTCTTCGTTCAACTTGTTATACGCTCCCCTGGAAAGATTGGCTTGCAGGATGGCGAGCAATTCCTCCTGGCTTAGATCCTGGAGCGGCTTTTCGCTGATCGTGGCAGGGTCTTCCTTATATTCGAACGCCACGTAACCGAATGCGCCGTCAACAACATTCAACAGAAGGGCGGTCAGGCTGACGATCGCAATGAGCAGGGATGATAAAAATGCCGTCTGCCACACCCATGCTTTGCGGTAACGACCTGCCACAAATCTCTGCAGATCCTTTTCTTCGGGATAGATGTATTTAGCCATGTGATCTACTCATACTGTTCACGGAACCTGGACACCACCCACTGACTGACCAGGTTCAGCACCAGAGTCACCAGAAAGAGCATCAGGGCAATGGCAAAGAGACTGTTGTAGTCCACGGTGCCGTAGGGGAGGTCGCCGCCGCTGATGCGGGCGATGTGGGCAGTCATGGTTTCAGCAGCTTTGAGGGGATTGAACGTAAATTCAGATGTGGCGCCGGATGCCACCGCCACGATCATGGTTTCGCCGACCGCGCGCGAGATGCCAACGATGACCGCCGCGCCGATGCCTGACAACGCGGCTGGCACGACAACCTGGGTGCTGGCTTCGAAAGGCGTCGCCCCCATGGAATACGCCGCCTCGCGCAGGGAACGTGGCACGGCGCTCAAGGCATCCTCGCTCATGGACGAAATGAGCGGCAGGATCATGATGCCCATTACCAGCCCGGCAGCGAGCATGTTGTAAACGCCCAGGTTCTCAGTTCCCAAAATATTCCGCAGGATCGGGCTGACAAAAAGCAGGGCAAAGTAACCGTAGACCACGGTCGGAATGCCTGCCAGAATTTCCAAAATAGGTTTGAGGACCGAGCGCGCACGTGGGCTGGCATATTCGCTCAGGTAGATCGCCGCGCTCATCCCCAATGGGACTGCCACCAGAATGGCGATGAGGCTGGTGGTGAGAGTGGCGCTGACCAGCGCCCAGATGCCGAAATCGCCGATGGCGGGCACCCATGTGGTTGAGGTGAAGAATTCCTTCAGAGTGACTTCCGGGTCGTTGAAAAATAATAGCGCCTGATCGCCGAGCACAATGACAATACTGACTGTGATGAAGAGATGGAATATCCCGCTTCTTGACTGTTTCCATGCTTTTTCTCCACTGGACATTTATTGCCCTTCTTGAATTGCCCAAACGGTCTTTCTTTTTGCTTGCATTATGTTGATCGACTAGAGCACTTCTATAGACAGATATTGGCTGGCCACTCCGGATTGAGAGGAGAGGCCAGCCATATTCAAAATTATTACCTGTAAACCTATTTTACCGCGGCATACCAAGCGCCCCAGGAGGAGTAGATGGCTTTGGCGGGGGCGGGGAAGTAACCGACATCGAGGATGTTGTCATCGAGTTGGGAGAGGTAGAAGGCGATGAAAGCGGCCACCTGCGGTTTCTCCTGCATGATCTTGGCATCCGAGTAGATGAAGAGCGGGCGGGCGAGCGGGTAG
>JBFYRY010000139.1:0-9523 GCA_041302025.1 Chloroflexota bacterium
TTGCCATTCCAGGCTTGTCACCCAACGAATTCGCCAAACGAATCTGGCTCATGTAACTATGTTGTTAATGTGCAAAATGATACTGACTAAGACAAAATTCGTGTAATTCGTGGCAAAAGGTTTTGAACTGCGTAAGTCCTGGTTTTGCTACATTCCCCGGAAAATTGCTGAAACTGGAATGTACCCTGATAAAAAACCACGGATTTCACGGATCGTTCCCAAGATCCGGAAATCCGTGACATCACACCTAATGGGTACATACACGGTAAAACGGTTTGTGATTTATTCTAGATCAGTTTACTCACGATTGCCAGCAGAACACCGCCTGCGATCACCGAACCCAACTGCCCGGCAGTATTCGAGCCCATCGCGTGCATGAGGATGAAATTGTCGGGGTCTTCATCGAGCGCCATCTTTGCGGCAATGCGTCCCGCCATGGGGAACGCGGAAATACCCGCCGCACCGATCAACGGATTGATCTTTCCGCCGCTCAGGAACATCATTAACTTTCCGAACAGCAGACCGACGATCGTATCCAAAGCAAAAGCGATCAAGCCCAGCAAAAGCACCTTGCCTGTATCAAGGTTCAGGAAGGATGCCGCGCTCATCGTTGCGCCGATGGTCAGACCCAGAAACAGCGTGGCGATGTTGATGATCTCGTTCTGTGCCGCCTTGCTCAACCGGTCCACCACGCCGGAGATCTTCAGCAGGTTGCCCAGCATCAGCATCGAGATCAACGGCGTCGCATCCGGCACCAGCAGACCGACGACCAAGGTGATCAGCACCGGGAACAGTACCAACGCCGTTTGCGAGACCGGTTTCGGCGCGTAATCCATGCGGATCATGCGCTCTTTTTTTGTTGTCAGCAATTTCATCAACGGCGGCTGGATGATGGGAATCAGGCTCATGTACGAATACGCCGCCACCGCGATGGGCGCCAGCAGTTCCGGCGCGAGTTTCGACGCCACATAAATGGAGGTCGGGCCATCGATGGCGCCGATCACGCCGATGGATGCGGCTTCGTTCAACGGGAAGCCCAACACGATCGCCAGCATCAACGTACCGAAGATGCCGAACTGTCCCGCCGCGCCGAGCAATGCCATTTTGGGTTGTGAAAGCAATGGGCTGAAATCGATCATCGCGCCCACGCCGACGAAGATCAGCAACGGGAAGATCTCCGTGCGGATGCCGCCGTACAGCGCGCCCATCATCCCCTCCGCGGTGGTCATGCCTGAGAGTGGGATGTTCGCCAGCATGCAGCCAAACCCAATGGGCAGGAGCAGGACCGGTTCGATCTCTTTCGCTATGGCGAGATAGATCAGCACCAGCGAAACGGTGATCATCACCGCATTGCCCAGCGTAAAGTTCGAAAGCCCTTTGACCAATTCGGGCAGTAACTCGCCAAGGTTCATTCTGTAAACTCCACCAGCGCCTGCTTGTGCGCCACCGTTTGTCCTGCGCCTGCCAGCACTTCCGCAACCGTGCCCGTGCGGGTCGAACGGATGCTGTTCTTCATCTTCATCGCTTCGATGATCAGGATCACCTGTCCTGACTCGACCTTGTCACCTTTCTTGATGAAGACTTCGGTGACCGTGCCGGGCAACGGCGATGTAAGGGTCTTTCCGCCTAATGCGGGATTGGAAGCGTGGGAGACGGCTGGAATCGGCTTCGGACTGGACGCGCTTTTCACCGCGACCGGGCTTATCTCGCCCGCTTCTTTCCCAGCCTCAGCCTGGATTCCGTTTCCCACAGGGCTGGTATCGGGCATTACCTCGAACGGTTCACCGTCCACGCGCGCAATGACGGGACGCGCATAAATATCCTCGATCTCGACCTCATAGGTCTTGTTTGCAATTTTGACTGTGTACTTCATTCCTGTCCTGCCTTTTGTGTCTTACGAGCAAGCGGTAAACCTTTTTGATATAACTGCCGGGTCCGCATTCCCAATTGCCAGGCAGAGACCAGCGCGGTCTGTGGCTCGGAGAAAGCCTGTGATTGTTTTAGTTCGGCAAGCGCCATCACCACAGCAACTGCCGCGGCGTGGGCTCTGTGTTCCCCGATCACGCTGGGAGATGGGATCGGAGTGATGGTAACGGGACCAGCCTCGGCTGAGTCTGATGCGGTCTCTTTATCCGCTGTGAATCGTGTCAGCAGGGACATCATCACCGACAGCAAAATGATCGCGCCGAAGACAAGTCCCATGCCGAGGGCGGTGATTTGGAGTGAGAGAAGTAAATTAGATGTCATGTTTTGTCATCCCGAAAAGTGGAAAGTAGTGAGTGAGTCCGCTTTCTACTTCCACTGACTACACCGGAATATTCCCATGCTTGCGCGGAGGCGTCGGGGCATATTTATCGCGCAGTGCCGATAATGTCGCGATGATCTTGCGGCGTGTTTCGCGCGGCTCGATGATATCGTCCACGTAGCCGGTGGAGGCGGCGTAGTAGGGATTATTGAATTTCTCGCGGTATTCATTCGCGAGTTTCTTGCGCTCCTCCGACGGGCTGGGCGCAGACTCGATCTGTTTCTTGAACAGGATGTTCGCCGCGCCTTCCGCGCCGAGCACGGCGATCTCCGCGCTGGGCCAGGCGTAGGTAACGTCGGTGCCGAGGTACTTGCTGGACATGACCACATACGCGCCGCCATAGGCTTTGCGCGTGATGACACATATCTTCGGAACGGTCGCTTCGGAATAGGCGTAGAGCAGTTTCGCGCCGTGACGGATGATGCCGCCGTGTTCCTGTGCGATACCGGGAAGGAAACCGGGCGAATCGACGAACGTGACCAGTGGAACGTTGAAACAATCGCACATGCGCACGAAGCGCGTCATCTTGTCGGCGGCGTCGATGTCGATCACGCCTGCCATGATGGCGGGTTCCTGTCCCACAATGCCCACACTGTGACCGCCGATGCGCGCCAGACCCACGATGGCATTGCGCGCCCAATCCGGCTGGATTTCCAAAAACGTGCCGCTATCCACGATCTTCTCGATGACCTGGTGCATGATGTACGGTTCCGCCGGGTCGAGCGGGACAATGTGGTTCAGTGATTCATCCATGCGCATGGGGTCATCCTCTGTTTTCAGAAATGGAGGATTTTCGACATTATTCGATGGCAGGTACGAGAGGAACGTCCGAACCATTTCGAGCGCGTCGCGTTCGCTCTTCACGCTCAAATGCGCCACGCCGCTGACGGACATGTGCACATCCGAGCCGCCCAACGATTCAGCATCGATCACTTCACCGGTCACTGCCTTGATCACATCCGGTCCTGTCAGGAACATGAACGACTGTTTCTGCACCATGATGACCAGATCGGTCAGGGCGGGGGAGTACGCCGCGCCGCCTGCGCACGGTCCGAGCATCACGCTGATCTGCGGCACCACGCCCGAGTACTGCGCGTTGCGCCGGAAGATCTCGGCGTAACCGCCCATCGAGCGCACGCCCTCCTGAATGCGCGCACCGCCCGAGTCGATCAACGCGATGAAGGGCGCGCCGTTACGGACAGCCAGGTCCATCACACGGCAAATCTTGTGCGATTGCATCTCGCTCAACGTGCCGCCGTAAATTGTGAAATCCTGTGAGTAGAGATACACTGTCCGCCCCTGTATCTGTCCGTAGCCTGTCACCACACCGTCGCCGAGATAACTTTCCTTGAGCAGGTTCATCTCATCGCCCTGGTGGGTGATGAACGGCTCGATCTCGTTGAACGTGTTCCAATCGAGCAGTAACTCGACGCGCTCGCGCGCCGTCATCTTGCCTTTTGCTTTTTGCTTTTCGATCCGCTCTACGCCGCCGCCCTCGTGGGCTTTTGCGCGCATCTTGCGAAGTTCCAGTATTCTGGGGTCTTCCTGTGTCATGTAACATCCTTTTTCGTGATTTATTTCACAACCTTAAGTATAGCACCGGATGCCTGACTAACTAGTGATGGAAGGCATATAAGCGATGGGAATATCCGCCTCCGCTTTCTCCTGCACCTCGCGCCGGATACATTCCTCAGGCATTGCCCCTGCCTCGAACCTGCCGTTCTGCTAGACGTAGCACAGCGCCGCGATGATCATGCCCGGTATTGTGCGTGATTTCGATGACAAATGACACATGACTCGAGGAGGGGAAATTTTGTAGAATGGTAGTGAATAATAATAAGGTATTTACTTTGTGATTGTCCAACTTCCTAACTCAATTAGGCGTTTGGTCGGAACTGATCGTCCATAAGCAGTTAGTTGGAGTTGACCGTCTAATTTGTAGTTCGGCGCGCATCCAAACATCATTGAAGGGTTATAAAAAATGAAGGATAAAAAACGACGGCTTCGCGCTTTCTTGTGTCATGCATCAGGTGACAAATCTGTTGTAAAAAAACTTCATCAGTGCCTTGTATGGGATGGCATTGACGCTTGGTTAGATAAGGAGAATCTAATTCCCGGGCAAGATTGGAGTATGGAAATTCCAAATGCGGTCAAAAGCTCTGACGTTGTAATAGTTTGCTTATCGGCTCGATCTGTTACAAAAGAGGGCTATGTACAAAAAGAAATCAAGCTTGCCTTGGATACAGCAGCGGAAAAGCCCGAGGGAGAAATTTTTATTATTCCCGCAAGGCTAGAGGATTGCACAGTTCCAGGCAGAATACAGAATCTAGAGTGGGTTGACTTGTTCTTAGATGACGGATATGAACGGCTAATAAAAGCACTTCAAGTACGAGCAAGATCTTTGGGGATTTCAATAAGGCGCAGGACGAAACCATCTCTGACCCTAAACCAAGACACCGAGAAAGTTGGTGGTACAGCAGGGTTTTATCCGAAGAGCATGTTTGCTTCGTTTTTTGCTGTTGTCTTATGCATCATTTTGGGGGTTTTGGGTGGCGCCAAATTATTAAACGGCTTAGCTTTTGACGCAACGCCAACAATGACTACTCCAATTACTACTGTTATTGAAACCCTCCCGCCAACATTAACCATAGAAGGTCGTCCTATACTAACTCAAGCAATAAATACAACGCAAACTGAAGAGGAACTAGCCACTGAGACATCAGCTTTCCCAACTGAAACTCAAGCACCGATAGCGTCCAGTACAAGATTACCAGCCAGCCTTACCAGAACGTCACGACCGACAATGGCACCACAGCCAATTAACCCACCCACAGCGACTAGCATTCCGGATTCCCCCACAAATATTCCTCCATTAGACACACCGTTATCACCGACGGAAACTCCTATAGTGATTCCAACAGATGCTCCACTACTTTCGTTCGATTCACTGCCAAGTGCTCAGGGATGGCAGTATGAATCTACTTTTACACATATTCCAGAGTCCTGGATCTTCTCTGTAGACGGCAGTCAATTGCATATGAATAGCATGATGCAGGGAGAGAGCGCCTACGCCTATCGTCTTGACACTCCTATCGATCGTCAGCTTCCCTTCACTCTAAATGTAAGAGCACGAGTGACAAATTACGGGGATGATACGAATGATAATCCATGGGGCTTTACACTCTCTGTATTGATCGGTTATGAGCAATTCGCTATTGGCATCAGACCGAACCGGATTGTAGGCGGGGTTGATACTGATCTCATGCCGTTGAATCCTATTGATGTTAATCAGTTCCACTGGTACAGAATTGAGGGTAAAGCGGGGCAAGATTTTAGGATTTTTGTGGATGGCAACTTATTGGGGAGCGCTCCACCTGAGGTGACTTCAATAGAACATTATGCTCTCAAATTCGGTGATACAACTCGTGGCGCGAATGCTCAAGCCGATATTACAAGTTAT
Organism: Chloroflexota bacterium; assembly: GCA_041302025.1. Lineage (GTDB taxonomy): Bacteria > Chloroflexota > Anaerolineae > Anaerolineales > Villigracilaceae > Defluviilinea. The sequence continues at coordinate 5,766 of JBFYRY010000139.1, forward strand.
TCCTTTACGCAGGAAGGACCATAGCTGCAGGGTAAGAAAATCGAAACAAGCGCCTAACAATGCGTGCAGTGGACAGGTGGGGACGCGCCGCGTTTTCAAGCATTTTTCGTGGCTTCGAGTTTTTTCTGTTTCTGCAGCGAGTCCCAGCCCACCCACCTGCCACTACCGCGAGCCGTTGAGACGGTCGAAAAAGCCACTTCTCAAAAATAATTTTTGAAAAGTGGGAAAGAAACGTTAAAAAGCGTCTGGTTTTTGGAGTTTCGCACAATATTTTGGCAATTTTTTAGCCTGTTGTGGAAGATTTTTTTGAACATTTTTCGAACCAAGGGTTTTTCGACAGTCTCGTTGGCAAGCCATTTGCAAAGGTTAATATGAATTAATAGGTGGACAGGGTAGGGTAAAATAGCCTTATGACAAACACAGCTTATCGTTTAGGTGAATTATTTTCGGGTCCTGGTGGAATCGCAGTAGGGGCAAAGTCTGCGAAAGTCCGTGTTAATGGTAATGTAGATTTTATAACTCATGCTTGGTCTACAGATTATGATTCTGATACTTGCGATACTTACCGAAAAAATATTTGTCCAGAAAATCCAGACACAGTAATCTGCCACGATATAAGAACTTTAGATTATGAAATACTTGCGTCAATATCTGACATTGACGCACTAGCTTTTGGTTTTCCTTGTAATGATTTTAGTGCTGTCGGTGAGCAAAAAGGGACTAACGGAAAGTTTGGCGCACTTTACCTATATGGGGTAAAGGCATTAAAAATGTTTCGTCCGAAATGGTTTTTTGCTGAAAATGTTGGCGGGTTGCGAAATTCTAATGACGGAAAAGCATTTGATACTATCCTAAACTCTTTTAAAGATTCAGGTTACAACATCGTTCCTCATTTGTACAAATTTGAAAAATATGGAGTTCCACAAGCTCGGCATAGAATCATAATTATTGGTTTTCGAGATGATGTTACTGAAAAATTTCATGTTCCATCGCCTGAGCCTTATGCGAATTCAGATGTTTCGTCTCGCAATGCCATAGAAAATCCGCCTATTCCTGATAATGCCCCGAACAACGAACTCACAAGACAATCAGATACAGTTGTGGAGAGATTGAAACACATTAAACCTGGCGAAAATGCGTTTAATGCTAATTTACCTGAACATCTAAAGTTGAATGTCAAAGGAGCAAAAATCAGCCAAATTTACAAGCGACTAGACCCTGATAAACCTTCGTACACTGTAACTGGCAGCGGTGGTGGTGGTACGCATGTTTATCACTGGAGCGAAAATCGAGCATTAACTAATCGAGAACGTGCTAGGCTGCAAACTTTTCCTGATGACTTTATTTTTTGTGGTTCAAAAGAAAGCGTAAGAAAGCAAATAGGCATGGCTGTTCCCCCAAAGGGCGCAGAAGTTGTATTTAATGCTGTTCTTGCTAGTTTATCTGGTATTGAGTATCCGTTTATCCCTCCGAACATAGTAGCAATTGAAAGTCTATTTGAAAAGACACATTACGTTGTCAACGAGAAAAACGGAGAATACTAAAAATGAACAAAAAGGAGCAGGCAATTTTTGAAGCAAGGGTAAGCGCAGTTGCAAATGTTTTGGGTCAACAAATTTCCGAAGCGAATTCAATTGAATTAGCAAAACAAATTGTAAGAGGTGCTGAAGGTGGAAGCGAATTTGATGAAGGAGATTTTGAGACTTGGCTAAATAATCGTTTTCTTCCACAAACTATTTGGCTTTCTAGTGATGATTACGCAAGGGGAATCACACGGGCATTACCGCAAGCTTTAATTTTTGCAAGCTCAGATTTTGGAAGCTCCAAACAAAGAGACTTGGGGCAATTATGGACTGATACAGCAAGGGGATTATTAGGTGAAATAGCCGTACAACGCTTTTTTACTGAAAAATTAGGCTTGCAGATACAGCAAGATACCACTCTTGACCAAGATTTAGATGACTATATTTCAACGGATATAAAATTTGTCAAAGAACCATCTGGTGATTATCGGCAAACCAAGATAAACACAAGCATTAAAACAGGAAAGTTTAATGCCCGCTGGCTTGATGAATACAGCGCTCCAAAAATTGCTCAAATTGACGCTTTTATATTTGTTCGATTAGGCACGCCCAAAGAGCATTTTGTGGCGTATTTGAAAGATATAAGCTTTTTGAAAACAAAGTTGTTCCCAAAGGCAATAGAGCTTGGGGAACTTACCGCCGATTCCAGTTCTGCTTTATGGGATTCGATTCCAGAGTTTGAACCAATTCCAGCTTATATTTCTGGATTTTTAATGCGCCAAGATTTAATTTATCCAATTCATTCTGTTACCGCAGAAGTAACAGGAAGCGAGAATTACAGGGGACGAGACACTCGAAAAATTTATATCAAAAAAGGTGTAGGTGTCTTTACAAGAAACAATTTGTATGTCCGTCCAGATTTTCAGGAACTTGACCCGGAAGGTAAATTAAAAGTCATTATCGAAGGTATTGAAAAAGAAATTGACAACAAAGACCATTTTTACGCAAACACAGGTTCATTCAATTATGGAATTGAAAATTGGCGAAGGCTTACATCACGATTGTAAATGGACAATTTGACTAAAGAACAACGACGAAAAAACATGCAACACATCCGCTCGACAGGTACAACACCAGAGCGGACGGTAATGAAAGAATTGAAAAAAAGAAGAATTTATTTTGCGGCTTATGTTTCAAAAATTACAGGCAAACCCGACATTGTTTTTCGGCGTAAGAAAGTAGCGGTTTTTATTGATTCAGATTTTTGGCATGGTCATCCTAAAAGATGTGTTATGCCAAAAACAAACCCGAATTATTGGAAAAAGAAAATTGAAGGCAATCGAAAAAGAGATAAATTCGTAAACGCCGAATTGAAAAATAATGGTTGGATGGTTATAAGACTTTGGGAATATGACATTAAGCATAGCTTCGAGAAAAGTTTTCAAAAAGTTCTTAAAGCCATTAGCAAATAGTAGTTTTAGTTTTTCTTTAGTTCTGTAGTCTTAAGGTCAAAAACTGCCTAACACAGCATGCACGTGACTGGTGGGGACGCGCCGCGTTTTCAAGCATTTTTCGTGGCTCAAGCTCGTTCCGTTAAAATGGCGTTACCTTCTCCCACCCACACGCTCAAAACGCCAGCCATTACCCCACCGCAAACATTCCCTCCAGCCCTCTCCACACATCATTGCGCCAGGCGGTGTAGTTGTGACCCGCTGAGAACTCGCGATATTTCACGTTGTATTTCTTCTCCTGTAACAACGCGTACATCCTGCGGTTATCTTCCAGCAGAAAATCCAATTGACCGACGTTCATCCAGATGTTCACTTCGCGTGATTGACCGTGACGCGCCAGGTCTACCACTGCAAAGTCGCGGCTTGCGATGGTGAAAGCGCCAGCCTGGCTCATTACTTTGCCGAACACATCCGGCATCCGCAAGCCGGTGTACATGGACATGGTCCCGCCCAGTGACGCGCCGAGCACGCCATACGCGCCGGGATATTTTTTGATATCGAGCAGGTTCAACTTTTCCTTTGCCAGCGGCAGGACGTTTTCATCCAGCCACAGGAGTGTGCCGTCCGAACAGGAATATTCCACGTCGCGCCAGCGTCCGCCGTTGGTGAGGAATGCCATCGCGATCGGTCGGATGCGTTTCTCGGCGATCAGGTTGTCCACGATGACAGCCAGTTTGCCGCGGTGCAGGTACTCCTGCCCGTCGAAGACGACCAGCAACGGGAC
>JBFYRY010000140.1:0-9513 GCA_041302025.1 Chloroflexota bacterium
AGCATCATCGTCATCCACATTGACCATCATGGGTTCGTTGGAATCCCTGGTCGCTTTCATCATTTCAACAATGCCATCCACCTGCTTCCTGTTCATGCCATTGATGTTGTGCCCAAAATTCTCCATGACCCACAACGTCAACCCGAACGGGATCGGAAAGCCAAGCGTTATATGTTTCGGTCCGTCGCCCGGTTTGGCATCCTTGCGATTCACATCCACATAGATCCAGCGCGAGGTGCGTCCGCCTCCGCCGAGCGCCAATAACAACACACCCAACATCAGCGGGAAGACCATGCAATAGAACCAGAAGTTGGTCCCGGCGTTTTGCTGGATGGAATAGATCGCCCAGGCGCTCAACACGGTGACGAAGACGCCAATCCACAGCGGGATCAATGCAAAGCGACGCGCCCGCGCCTTGATCGCATCAAACTCTGGGGCTTCGGGTCTCTCGTAACCGGAACCTGATCCACTTTCGATGACTTCGACCTCCGCCTCAGCAGATTCATCCACATCATCAGCCGCCAGCGCAGATATCAAACTCGCGGCTTCCTCCGCCGATATCTTCCCCTCCTCCACCATTTGCAGGATCTTCCTGCGTTCTTCAGATGACATTATTTACCTCCTTCAAGAGCCAACAACAACTGCTCTGCCTGTTCAGCAGTGATCTTCTTTTCAGCCAGCATCTTCAAAATTGACATGCGCTCATCGTCCGAAACAGGCTCGGTGGGCGGCACAGGCGGGACCGGGGGCTTGGGCGCTCCCTTGACATCCCAATTCCACCGTCCAATCTCAAGCCCAACCCTGCCGCGGCGTGCATGACGTTCTGCCGTACGTTCCGCCCTGCGGACAGCCTCCTCAGCTCGTTTTGTCGCGCGGCGGGTTGCTTCTTCCACGTGTTTGGATATCCGCTCGCCAAAGCCGGAGAAATCAAAGTTCATGCCTGCAAAGTTGCCGAATTCCTGCGCAAATTCACCGGCATCTTCGCGGTTGCTCACACGCACGTCACCGCCCGCGCTTAGCGAGATCTTTGCCGAGCCGTCACCAAGCACAACGACTCGTTCGGTCGCATCTTCATCAGGTTCCACGCCAGGCAGGTCAATGTCGATAGTATCGCCCTGCAAGGTAAGGGTCGCATTTGTCCCTTCGGGAAGGACAAGTAAAATATCATCGCCGGCAACGACCGAGTATCCGCCATCAGCTTTGGGGTCGAGATACACGATCACATCCTCGCCCACATTGACCTTCACATCACCGCGTGCACCGCGCAACGCAAGATCGTCACCCACCGAGTCGAGGATCACGTTCCCGTCCACTTCACGGATGGAAACGTCCCCGCCCGCGTTCTTGACATGGATATCGCCCTTCGCGTTCCGCAGGCTGAAGTCAGAGCCGATATTGCCGATCGTGACTGAACCAGCATCACGGACGGAAAGATCGCCGCCGATGTTCGTCAGATCAATGCTTCCCTGCACGCCTCGAATGGAGGCGTCTCCACCTATATTCGCAAATTCAAACGTGGCGCCTTTGGGGACGCGCAAGGCAAGGTCGCCTCCGCAGGATAGGGTCATTTCTCCATCACCCTGCTCGAAGTTGATCTCATCTTCATCACCTTTGATGAGGATGTCACCGTCCCAGCCGACAACGCTGAGGTCGCCCCCGACGGTATCCACTTTGATCCTGGGAGTTTTCCCTAGAGAAACCGTTTTTGACATGACTACTCTTCCTCTCCGCGCAACATGCGCATGGCTTCATCAGCCGAAATTTTGCCCGCTTCCAACTCCTCAAGCACGGTGTTTCTCTTTTCCATGCTCACATCGACAACATCCTCCCTGCCGGGTTCAAACCCAAGAGCACGGATCACCTCATGTAATTGGTTGCGAATGGTTGGATAGGACCCCCAGCGACCCTCCTGCTCCATGCGATTGATCTTGCCCTCACATCGAACGAAGGTCACGATGAAATCCACATACTCAGGGTTTAGATCCCCGAAAGGACCGCTTGCAAAACGTCCCTCAATGGATGTATCACAAGACGAACAATGTAATTTTGCGACAGTCAATTCAGACTGACAGACAGGACAACGGGATGGTGCAGGATGCATGATACTCCTCCGATTTTTCTAAGTACTTTCCTGTAACTTCACCACAGGCGTAACAGTTTGCTTCTTTGCTCGATGCAAACTGAGGAATCCAATTGTTGAAAGAAAACCGATAAAACCAGCCACGTACCAAAGGTAATGAGGATTGGGTCCGTCAATGATCAAGCCTGCAAGATACGGACCTACCGCGAATGGGATACCCCATGAAAATCCTGAAACAGCCATGTACCGTCCGCGCATATCTTCGGGGGCAAAACTGGCGACCAGCGCCTGGGCAACCGGCGATACGATCATCTCTCCGATCGTGATGATGACCATTGCAGTTGCGAACATGAAATAGGCAGACACAAACCCATACATGGAAAAACCGATCGCGTACAACACGGTCCCGAGCGCCATCATCAACATGGGCGGATAATTCTTGATGCGGCGCGTGATCGGGAACTGCATGAACACCACCATCGCCGCGTTCAGACTGAGCAACATGCCGTAATGCCATTCGGATGCTCCATGCTCATTGCGCAAGAACACACCCAATGTCGTGTTCATGTTCATGTAAGTGAACACCTGCAACATGACCGCACCCAGGAAGAGCATGAAAGCCGTATCGCGAAGTACTTTACCGTATCCTGCGAAACTGGAGGCAACTGTCGGCTGGGGTTCGTCGGGATGAGCCTCGGGCTTTGTCTCAGGTATAAATAACGAGATCAGGATAACGGTCAAGAGAGAGATCGCTGCATCCGAAACGAAGAGAAGAAGATAGGATTTCGCCGCGAGCAATCCGCCAATCGCCGGACCAATCACTACAGACAGGTTGAATGCAACGCGCAGAATCCCATATCCATCTGCACGTTTTTCCTCGGGTAGGATATCCGCTATCATTGCCTGATGTGCTGGACCTGCAACATCGGACAGAATGCCCACGAACAATGCCAGCACAAAGAACATCTGGAAGGAATTGACCACTCCCATCGCCAATGTGGACATGGACGACGCAATCAAACCAAAGATGATGATGCCTTTGCGCCCAAAGCGATCGGTCAGCGCCCCGCCGATTGTCGAACCCGCAAAACTGGAAAGGGAAAACGTGGCGAATAACACGCCGACATCGGTCATCCCGACGCTGAATTTACTGGTAAGATAAAGTGCAAAAAACGGAAAGATGAGCGCTCCGCCAATACGGTCAACGAAAGTGATCACCATCAGAATCCAAAAAACACGAGGATACTCGTGATACACATCTTTCATCTTTTGGAGCCGAGATTCAAACATTTTTTCTCAATTCTCAAGATTTCTTGCTAATTCTTGATTTATTATAAGAAGTTTCTTGAAATTGTCAAGGTTAATGTTCATAATATTAATTATTTGAAATCATATTTTCAAATAATTCGACTTCAGAATTGAGTTTCACAACATATCGGAGGAAAAATGATCCGTTCCCTTTACTACACCCCCGGCAACCCCATCCGCAAGGATATCCCCCCTCAGGAATTCCCCAAACTCATAAGAAATCGCCGTGGTCTCTTGTGGGTGGATTTTGCGAACGAACCACCCGAAACCTGCCTCCCCATTCTGATAGGCTTCGAATTCCATCCGTTGGCAATTGAGGATGCCCTGCAACAAACCCACGCACCCAAACTCGACGATTGGGGCAATTACCTTTATATCGTACTTAATTACATGATCCTCGCAGAGGACAGTAGCGAATGGAATACGGAGGTTGACGAACTTGATGTCTTCCTTGGGAAAAATTACATCGTCACACACCATGACTATCCCGTGCCAGCAATCGACGAAACATGGATTGCATGCGAACGGGACACGCGCTCCCTGCAAGAGGGTGCCGACCATCTCCTCTACAAGATCGCCGATAATCTTGTCGCTGACTACATGCCTGCAGTGGAAAAAATTGACGCATCCCTCGACCAGATCGAAGACCAGATCTTTGACAGACCCTCGCCTCGGACTCTCGAGAAGCTGTTTGCCCTTAAAAGAGTTCTACTAGCGATGAGGCGGATCCTGCTCCCCCAACGCGAAGTGATGAACAAACTCGCCCGTGACGATTACCAGGTCATCGACCCAAAAGACCGCATCTTCTTCCGCGACATCTACGATCACCTGGTGAGACTGCACGACCTGAACGAAAGCCTGCGTGACCTCGTCGGCGGCGCCCTGGATACCTATCTCTCCGTCATCAATAACCGCATGAACGAGGTAATGAAGACCCTGACAATCATCACAACGTTATTCATGCCGCTGGCATTCGTAACAGGTTTCTTTGGGATGAATTTCTTTGAGCCACTCGGTCTCATGAAGACCTGGACGACAACTCCGATTTTCATCCTTATGCTCACTGTGACGTTCTTATTGCCAACAGGAATGTACATCTGGATGCGGCGCCGGACATGGATCTAGACCAATAAACCGACCCCCATGGCTTTCTCAAAGTTCAGGTTTCAGGCGCTTTTGTACACGGCCTGCGCGGATGAACGGATCTTTTCCGTCAGTTCAGAGAAAATTCCGTAATTTCTATGTACAAAAAGAAATCTGTCAAGCGTTCTTGAGAAGACCATGAACCAACCACGATCAAGACTTGACACAGAACAGACGTTCGGGTATTATTCATAGCACAAATGAGCGAAGAATGCTCTTATCATGCCAGATTTTTGGCAGGAGGTTGCTATGATGATGGTTCGTAAAAGCAAGGGTATCACTGATAAACACATAAAGGTTCTGGAATTTCTTACAAAATACCAGAATGAAAATAGCCGTCCGCCCTCCATTCGGGAAATTTGCACAAAGGTCGGCATCTCATCCACTTCCGTGGTTAATTACTACCTTGATCAACTCAAAAACATGGGGTATGTAGAGCGCGATAATCGTGTGTCGCGGGGACTCCGTTTGACCGAAAAAGTGAATGAGGTGATACAAGTCGCTACCGACCTCCTGCGGATTCCCATCCTCGGTCCCATTGCGGCAGGCCCGCTGATGCTGGTACCCGAGCCAGGCGTGAATTACTTGAGCGACAAGGAATATGAAGCGGTTGAAATTGCCCGAAGCCTCCTCCCCTCCAAAGAAAAGGGAAATGACCTCTATGCCCTCGAAGTAAAGGGAGATTCCATGATCGATGCCATGATCAACGACGGCGACATCGTGGTCATGAAGCAGTCTGCAGATGCCCGCAACGGTGAAATGGTGGCAATCCGCGTAAACGATGAATATACACTGAAATATTTCTACAAGGAAAAAGACCGGTATCGCCTACAGCCCGCCAACCCAACCATGAAACCGATCTTCCTAAAGAAAACCGAACAACTGGATATAAGCGGCAAAGTGGTGATGGTCATTCGCAAAATGGACAGACCGCTGGCGGCATGACAACACCGAATCAAAAAGGACGGCATCGGTAGCCGTTCTTTTTGATTCAAGAAGGGATGGCAAATTAAAGCGGAGAATCAAAAAGGCGACACGCGTGTTGCGTATCGCCTTTTCTTGTTCAGGAAATATCCTACTCGAGCACGACAGCCGCGCCGGCGTCTTCGAGTTTCTTCTTGGCTTCGTTGGCGGCATCCTTGCCAACACCGGCCAGCACCTTGGCGCCAGCGGTTTCAGCCATGGTCTTGGCTTCGCCGAGACCGAGGCTGGTCAACTGACGGATGACCTTGATAACGTCGATCTTCTTGGCACCGGCATCTTTAATAACCACATCGAACTCGGTCTTCTCTTCAACAGGCTCGGCAGCGGCGGCAGGACCGGCGGCAGCGGCTACAGCCACAGGAGCGGCGGCGGAAACGCCCCACTTCTCTTCGAGTTTCTTCACGAGGTCAGCCGCCTCGAGAACGGACAGTGTGGAGAGTTCTTCCACGAGTTTTTCGAGCTTTTCAGACATTGCTAAGTACTCCTTACTAGCGAGATGATTTTAATTTTATTTATTGCGTAATAATCATGCCGATTACGCCGCGGCGGGTGCCTTCTCTGTGAAAGCCTTGATGACGGCCGCCAGACCGCGTGCGGGCTCGGCAAGCGTGCGGACGAGTTTGCCGGCAGGAGCCTGCAATACGCCCAGCAACTGGGCACGCATAACGGGCAACGGCGGCATTTCAGCCAACGACTTGATCTGGGCGGGATTGAGCGCTTGTCCGCTCATGAAACCGCCTTTGACCTTGACGAAATCCTTGCCTTTTGCGGCTTCCGTCAAAGCCTTTGCGGTTGAAGCAGGGTCAGTGAAGGCAAACAAAACAGCCGTACTCTGCACGAGAAAATTCTGGGGAAGAGACATTCCGCTATCCTTGAATGCGCGGCGCGCCAGCGTATTCTTCACCACATGGAATTCACCGCCCGATTCACGAACCTTCGCGCGGATGGCATCCAAATCTTTCATCCTGGCACCGGTATATTCCACAAGGATCACAGCCTGGCTTTTCTTCAGCCATTCAGCATAGGTCGTCAGCGTTTCCGCTTTACGTTCTTTTGAAACTGCCAAAGGGTATCACCTCCTTTCAATTAAAAAGTCTTTGCCACTTTATTACAATCCTGGCGTTTTCCAGGACAGGCAAAGACTTTTGGCAAACCCCAAATGAGGGGGGTGATTGCTTTTCGTCTTCACCTGAGCAGGATATTAAGCGGCGCCAAAGGCGCCACACCCGCCTTCATCGGCGAAGTGGCTTTCAGGTTTATCGAGTTATTTTACTCGCTTACCTCAAGTTTGATCGTATCACTGGGATTTATCTTGATCCCAGGTCCCATCGTGGTGGCAATCGTGATACGTTTGATGTACTCACCTTTTGCACCGGATGGACGTGCCTTATGGACAGCATCCATCAGCGCGGCAAAATTCTCAAGGAGCTGTTCTGCGCTGAACGAGACCTTCCCGATCGAGACATGGATATTCGCAGTTTTATCGAGACGGAACTCGACACGACCGGCTTTCGCCTCTTTGATCGCACGAGCCAGATCCGCGGCATTGACAACAGTGCCGGCCTTCGGGTTTGGCATAAGACCGCGCGGACCAAGCACACGACCCAGGCGGCCCACCTTGCCCATCGCATCCGGCGTGGCAATCGCCACATCAAAGTCAAGCATGCCGCCTTCGATCTTCTTCAAGGTCTCATCGTCATCTGCAACCAGATCGGCGCCGGCAGAACGGGCAGCCGCCGCACCTTCGCCCTGGGCGAAGACCAACACACGCACAGTCTTGCCCAATCCATGCGGCAGGACAACCACATCACGTACCTGCTGATCTGCCTGGCGGGGATCCAGCGCCGTACGCATGTGAACTTCAACTGTCGAGTTGAACTTGGTAATGCTGGTCTCCTTCGCGAGCGCAACTGCCTCCCGTGAAGAATATTCCCTGTTTAAATCCACCTTAGCCAGAGCGGCTTTGTATTTCTTTCCGTGTTTAGCCATTTTATCCTCCGTGGTGTTAGCGTGGCGCTATTGACGCCACTCCCACTAATTTAGTCAACAATATTAATGCCCATCGAACGGGCGGTGCCTTCGATCTGCCTCATCGCGCCTTCGAGATCGATCGCGTTCAGATCCTTCATCTTCGTCTCCGCGATCTCCTTCACCTGCGCCCTGGTGATCTTGCCGACCTTTTCCTTATTCGGTGTGCCGGAACCCTTCTCCACCTTCGCGGCTTTGCGAAGCAATACCGCCGCCGGCGAGGTCTTCAGCACAAAAGTGAACGAACCGTCGGTATAGACCGTGATCTCAGCCGGGAGCACTTCGCCGGGACGACTCGACGTGCGGGCGTTGTACTCCTTACAAAAAGCCATGATATTGATACCATGACCAGCCAATGCTGGACCCACCGGGGGCGCCGGATTGGCTTTCCCAGCATCAAGCTGGAGACGAACAATTGCCTTAAACTTCTTTGCCATTTTTACTCCTTTGTGGTTTTGGCGTGACGTCTTGGCGTCACTCCCACCGTATCAAGTTGCGGATGGGACTCTTCGTTTCCTTCCAAACCGCAACCTGTTACCGTTTAATTTATGCCTTCTCTACCTGAAGGAAGTCCAACTCGACCGGCGTCTCACGCCCAAAGAACGACACCAGCACACGTACTTTTGTGCGCTCCATATCGATCTCGGAAACAAGCCCGCGGAAGTCATTGAACGGCCCATCCACAATGCGGACACGCTCACCCACCTTGAACGTGACTTTGACGGTCGGTGCCTCCGCCTCCATACGCTTGATGATCTGTGAAACTTCCTCGGGGCGCAACGGTGTGGGATTATTCCCCATCCCAACGAAACCGGTCACGCCCGGAGTGTTCCGTACAACATACCAAGACTCTTCGGAAAGTGACATATTCACCAGCACATAGCCGGGAAAAATATGGCGCTCCACTGTGCGGCGCTTGCCATCCTTGACTTCGATCTCCTCCTGGGTCGGGATGACCACATCAAAGATCTTGTCCTTCATTCCCATGGTCTCGATACGCTGTTCAAGGTTATGTCTCACCTTGTTCTCATAGCCCGAATAGCAATGGATCACATACCAGGCGGGACCCTCAGGCGTGTCGGCAGGCAACCCCGTATCCGAAGACTGGGACAGGTGTTCGGGAGCAGGAACGTTTACAGTTTCGGATTCGTTCGACGGCGCATGCGCGTCAGAATCCGACAACGGAGATTCGATTGAAGCGTCCAGGCTATTTTCAATCGGATCTTCTGATCCCCGTTCGAATTGCTCTTGCGATTCCTGCAAAGACATTAGGACCTCAATGCTTACGAAATACCCAGAATCAAATTCAAAAGCAAACGGGCGCCACCATCGGTCAGACCGAGAATCGCACCCATCGCGACCATGACGACCAAAACAATCACAGTCAATTGCATCACTTCCCGTCTTGAGGGCCAACTCACCTTTTTGAGTTCGCCGACTGTTTCACGGAAGAATGCCTGAATTACATTCGGTTTCCTGCTCTTATCCTTTTCAGCCAAGGTAATAACTCCTTCATTCTTACGGCTAAAACGCCGCCCTATTCACAGCGGCGTTCTGCTTCTTACATACAGGCCAGGCAGGACTTGAACCCACAACCGCTCGTTTTGGAGACGAGTGCTCTACCAATTGAGCTACTGGCCTTTATCAGGGCGGAGATGCGCCCCGCCCCATTACAAACTATTTCGTCTCGCGGTGCGTGGTGTGTTTCTTGCAACGCGGGCAAAACTTGCTGAACTCCATGCGATTTGGATCGTTGCGACGATTCTTCTCGGTTGTGTAATTTCGCTCCTTGCAATCATTGCACTGGAGTGTAATGACGGGGCGAACGTCTTTCTTCTTGGATGCCATTCTAACTTACCAACTTTCTCTATTATTCAATGATTTTGGTGACGACACCGGCACCGACGGTCAGACCACCTTCACGGATGGCAAACTTCGAGCCCTGCTCCAACGCCACCGGCACAATCAGT
>JBFYRY010000141.1:0-9442 GCA_041302025.1 Chloroflexota bacterium
ATCGGGTTGTATGTTTGGGGTTCGCCGTGAGTGAAGTAAATGACCGCCGTATGACCGAGACCCGGATCACCCGGCTTCCTTGTCAATTCGGGAACGGGTCTCGGATCGTCCCTTGCTAAAATGATCTTTGTCATGGAAAGATGACCTATAAGAAAAACACCCAGCGATACGAGGATCGCAAGCAGGAGCGTTGTCCGCTGAAAACCAACTTTCAGGACTACGATCAACGCAAAGAGAACCGCACAAACAGCAAAAAGATAGGAACTCATCTGAAGAGGATGAACAGACAGGTATTGAACAAATAATATCCCCAGCAAACCAGCCAGCACAACGAGTATCAACCACCATAATGTTTTCATTTACCATCTCCTTCTGTCTAAAGCAAAGTGAACCAAAATATTAGTTTTAAGGTTTGTGCAATTTTATCAGGTTCTTCGCATCATATATGATCGCTCATTCCAACTCGCCGCTCACCTTTATCCACGCTTCCCTCATATTCAGCGCGTCCGATTCCATGATCGGGCTTTCGCACATGATTCTCCCCGCACAGCCAAAGTCCTTCAACACTTCGAACAGGAAATTGATCTTCAAGTCTGACTCGCCCAACGCCAGGTGATTCTTCTCACCTTTGGGACCGTACTCGATTCCTGAAAGGTGGATGTGCAGACTCTTCAACGCCTCTTTCCCCAGCGACTCCTGATACGCTTCGAGGATCTGTCTCCACTCTTTGACCGAGTTCATCGTCCCATCGCCGGGACGCGCGTGCAGATGCGCAAAATCGAGACACGGCTGGACGCCCTCGATGGCTTTGCTCATCGCCAGCGTATCCTCCAGTGAACCCAGCATCGCGGATTTACCCATCGTCTCCGGACGTAACGTTACAGGGTTCTTCACCTTGCGCAATTCCTTCACACAATCCTTCAAGCGCGGGATGGCGACCTTCAACACCTCCACAGACGGACGTTCGAAATACGAGCCGGGATGGAAAACGATATCCGTGGCTCCGGCGAGATTGCCATAATGCGCCGCGTCCATGAGACGTTTGCGGCTCTTGGGCCACTCATCTTCATCGGCATTCAAATTGATAAAGTACGGCGCGTGCACGCTCAATGAGACTCCCTGCTCCGTTGCCTTCTCCCTGATCAACGCACAAGTCGCCTCTGTTACGCGGACAGATTGCACCCAACCCAACTCCAGTGTATCCAACCCGATGGACCTGCTGAACTCAATCGCACCAACGGAACCGCCCGGTTTTTTGGGCGTGCCGATCGGTGAACCGACTGTGCCAAATAGAAAAGATAAAGCCATAAGAACCTCCAGTGATCAGTTATCAGTGAACAGTTGAGAAAGTTTCAACCACAACGGCGGACCTAAAATCAACAGACCGATCAAGACCGCCGCCAGCGCCGCGATCAGGACCGCCGCCGCCCCCACATCCTTGCCCACCTTCGCCAGCGGATGATGTGACGGACTTGCCAGGTCCACGACCGCTTCGATGGCGGTATTGATGAACTCGGCAGTGAACACCATGGTAATTGCCAGTACCAGCACAGCCCAATCGCGCGGCGGAAGTTCCAGCCACAGCCCCAATGCAATGACAATCAATGCAACGGTTGAGTGGATCCATGCATTGTGCTGAGTCTTGAGCACATACCCCCAACCGCGAAAAGCATGCCTAAATGCGGCGATACGGGAAGAAAAGAATTCCTTGATGGTCATGGTTTATACGGAGTACGTACTATGTAATCACTCCTCACGGATTTGAATCTTACCCAGCCCGAGCGATTCGAGTATCTCAGCCTGCGCCTTCCACATCTTTGCCTTCTCCTTCGCTTTGGCATGGTCGTGACCCAGTAAATGTAACACGCCGTGCACCGTCAGAAGTTGTAGTTCCGATTCCACTGGGTGACCGGCTTTCGCGGCGCCTTTGGCGGCATACGGCACCGAGATGATGATATCGCCGATATAACGGGAGCCGGTTTCCGGGTCGATTTCTGACCCGTCCGTTTCAGAGGCGGGGAAGGAGAGCACATCGGTCGGCGCGTCGATTCCAAGATAATCCCGGTTCAGTTCGCGGACCCTTTTATCGTCCGCCAGCACAATGGACAGTTCCACATCCAAAGATTCCTTCTGATGTCTCAATGCCGCGCGCGCGGCGCGTTCGAACAATGAAGCAGGAAAGTTGTGGCTTGATTTGATGGTGATCATCTTGTGTTCGGCGCGGTGGTGATATTTTCCGCCGCCGATTGCTCCCGGGGGTAGACAATACGCGGGTGATAGGTACCGCGCAGGACCGTGACGAACGACTCGGTGACAATGCCCAGGTCGCGCAGGGTCAATTGTGTATTATCGAATTGCCCCTGTTTCTGCGCGATCTCGATGGTGGAGAGCACGATCTTTCGGATCTCATCGTCCGTCTGCGGACGCTGGGCGCGGGCGCGCGCTTCGGAGCCGTCTGCCAGCATGAGCAGGGCGGTCTCGCGCGAACGCGGGCGCGGACCCGGATAACGGAATTTCTCAATATCCACTTTCGAGGCGTCGCCGCCCGCGGCTTCGAGCGCCTGGTTGTACTGGTAACGCGTGGTCATGGTGCCGTGGTGTTCAAGGATGAAATCGTCGATGCGGCGCGGCAGGCGGTGTTTGCGTGCCAGCGCAACGCCGTCGGTGACGTGCGCAATGATGGCGGCAGCGGCATCGGCGGGGTCGATATCTTCGTGCGTGTTCATCTGTCCGTGCGGCTGGTTCTCGATGAAGAACATCGGGTTCATGGCTTTGCCCACATCGTGGAAGAGCGCCCCCACGCGCGTGAGCAGGGCGTCCGCGCCGATCAACTCGGCGGCCTGCTCGGCAAGGTTCGCCACCTGCAGGCTGTGCTGGTATGTGCCCGGCGCATTCCGCAGGAAGAATTGCAACAACGGGAAATCGGGACGCGAGATCTCGATCAATTGCAGGGCGGTTGTCAACCCCAGGCTTTGCGCCAGGAAATATTGCAGTAATAACGCCACGCTCGAGGATGCCAGACCGCTGAAGAACGCCGCACCCGTGAGTTGCAGAAGGGCGATCCCATCGGTCTGCGTGAACGGAAGTCGGAACGCGATCAGCATGGCAATGCCCGCGCCCGCGATCGCCATGCCCGCGCGGAAGAACGTCCACACGCGGCGCGCCGAGCCGAGCACCAGCACACCGGTCAGTGATGACACGATGAAGTACGGTATCAGGTCGAGCGCGTTCGGCATGGCATAGGGTACCAACAGGGCGACCGCCAGCGAGAACACCAGTCCGGACTCCACGCCGAACAATGTGGCGATCAACAGACCCACAGCCGGGAGCGGGAAGGCATACGGCAGGACGGTGCGGTCCGGGATGGTCACGCGCGCGCCAACGACGAAAACGATGACGATCAACGCAACCACGACCAGACTGCGCGCATCGAGCAGGAACTGCATCCGCCGCCGCGAAAAATACAGCGCAATGTACGAGGCCGTCATGATCACCAGCGCGCCCGCACCGGCATAATCCTGCCAGGGGCTGGATTGTTCGATCAAGCCGAGTTCCTGTAATGCCTCCAATTGCACCGGGCGGATGATCTGTCCGCGCAGGATGATGATCTCACCCGCCTTGTATTTTTGCAGGATGGGTTCCACCGCCTCTCGCGCCGACTGCCGGGCTGATTCCGTTAGATCGGCGGAATACACGCTGTTGGGTGCCACGAACGCGGAGACCAGTTCCACGACGACCGCGGCCTGTTCTTCGTTGAGCGCGAGACTCACCAACGAAGGGACGCTCCTTCGCGCGGAATCAAGATCGGTGTCCCGAATGGTACGGCGCATCACCTGCTCCAGCACGCTCAAAGACTCCTGCTGGATCGCGTCCCAGCGCGCAGTGGTCAACGCCAGGACCTGTTCGATGGTCTGCGGCTTGATCGTGATATCGCCAAGGGATGCGATGTCTGTTGTTTTTTGTTCCGGTGTGGAATTGGCATCCTCACGCACGAGCGTGATGTATTGCAGGGCGGTGCGCAATTGCTCGAGTTGTTTGCGCGCAATGGACTGGGCGGGAGGGGCATAGACCGGCGCAACCGAGTTTTCCGCCGTGATACGAGCCTCCTCCGTGCGCACTTCGCTGATGTATTCGATATCTTCCGATGCCTGGAAATCGCTCGGTGAAACATCCCCCGCCTGCAGGGAGATCGCCCCCGGTCCTGTCAGGGACGGCAGGATCAATGCCCCGTAGGATATGATGCTCACGAGACTGAGCAATACGATCTGGAGCGTGTGGATACGCGGCGGTGTCTGCCTGTGCCGCGCAGGTACGAGTGCCATTCTGATCTAAAGAGTTGACCACAGAGCCACGAAGACGCGGAGAAAATCTTTAAATAAATCCCTGTGTCCTCGTGTCTCTGTGGTGAAATAAGTTTTTATCATTAAGGCTTCGGCTGGAGCAATTCCCGCACCGTTGCGCTGACGGCATCGTTCGGGGCGCGCCCCGCAACCTTTGCCATGGCGACCTTCATCACCTTGCCCATGTCGCCGGGACCCGCCGCGCCGGTCTCCGCAATGGCAGACTGGATGAGCGCGCGCAGTTCTTCGGCGGGCATGGACTTGGGCAGGAAGGCTTCGAGCACCTTGATCTCTGCTTCGTTGGCTTCGATCAGGTCGGCGCGGTTGGCTTTCTTCGCTTCCTCCAGCGACTCGCGCCGGTTCTTGATCTCCTTCTGTAATAAAGCCATCACCGCCGTATCGTCAAGTTCGATACGTTTATCCACCTCCACCTGTTTGACGGCGGCCAGCGCCATCCGCACCGTGCGCTTGCGGACCTCGTCACCGCTTTTCATGGCATCTTTCATGGAATCGTTGAGTTGTGTTTTGATGTTCATGGAGAAGATTATACTAGAGATGGGAGAGGGAAAGAAAATATCCCGCGTGAGGCGGGACGAGGAATTTCGGTTTGGGTTATGCCCCTTCGGCGTACAGGTGAGCGGGCGTGGACTTTGCTTGTAAGCAGAAAACCCAAAGCCAGAAAAATGCTTGAAAATGCCACACGCCGCGAAGCGGCAGTCCCACACTGCCTGCCCTGAGCCTGTCGAAGGGTCAGGTGCATTATCCCGGTGATCTTCCGGGACGTTTTGTTTGGCGTTTTTTATTGTGCCAGACTCAACGCCTATAAACCCAAGACAAAGCCTGCCCTGCGCCTTTGTGCAAGCGATGTCGGGCGCTTGTCATTGCTCTTTATAATACGAAGGTCGAATCTTTTCTTCATCTGCATAATTCCAACCTGTCGGTTGAATAGAGTATTTCATGTCTTCTGGACGACAATAGTATTTCATTCGACCCAAGTCTGTATCAATTACTTCTCCGACTTGTTTAGGCTCTACAATTTCTCCGTTATGTATAAGAATTCCATGTTGTCCTTCACTCCTTGTACCTTTACATCGGAAGTAAACATCTAATCTCCATGCGCCTATAATATCTGACCTGGGCTTTGCATCTTCTTCTTGTTTCCGATTTTCTTCTTCTATCTTCTTTTGCGTTTCAGCCGCTATTTGTGCGACTGAAGGCGAACCATATCCACAACCAGGGCATATATCTAGTCCGCCCATAGATTTATACATTTCGGTATTACATTGTGGACATCTCATGATCAACATTCCAAATTTCTTGCTTGCAATTTAGATAATGTTCACGGCAAAGTTTTTTTCGATTAGCAATGAAACGCAACGAATTAAGGGTTGATGCGGCGGGATGTAACAAAGCTAAGGGTCTGTAAATAATTAACTTCCGGCGATGTCGTTGCGAGCCGCCGCTCTTGGTGTTGCGGCGAAGCAATCTCCACATCAGCGGGGGGATTGCTTCGGACAAAGAGCACGAGCGCCCTCGCAAAGACATGGTCGGCGGGCGGGTGAAGGAAGTTATATTTTTACGCTCCCTAAGAGAAGGGACTATGCGCCGCCGCATCTGTCCAACTGCTTGTGGATGGTCAAAGATTAATGACATTATATCCCGTCCAACCTGCCTTCACCCGATCTTCTTCAGCATCACAAAACTCCCCGGCGTCTGGACATATCCAAACTTGCGGTCAATGGCGATCATGGGATCGTTGTGCGTCGTGCAGACATCATCCACCTTCAGCACTTCGCGTGCAATCCGCAACGACATGATCTATTCTGTCTTCCGCTTGGGCGCATCCGGCATCTTCAACGCCGCATTCAACGCATCATGGATGGAGCGCACCTCCACGATCTCAATCCCTTTTGGATAATCTTCTCCCTTGCGGATGGCTTTCGGCACGATGGCGGTTTTGAATCCCAGTTTCTGTGCTTCCTTCAACCGCGCCTGCATCTGGCTGGGCATGCGCAACTCGCCCGCCAGACCGATCTCGCCGATCAGCACCGCATCCGCTTTGACGGGGATGTCCCTCCACGAGGATGTGATCGCCACAGCCACCGCCAGGTCTGCGGCAGGTTCGTCGATCTGCAGACCGCCGACCACGTTGGCGAAAATATCCTGTTCGGCGAGTTTCAACCCGGCGCGGCGTGTCAGCACCGCCGCGATCAACAGCAGGCGGTTAAAGTCCACGCCGTTGGCGGTGCGGCGCGCGTTGCCGAATTGAGTCGGAGAGGTGAGACCTTGAATTTCAACCAGGATGGGACGCGTCCCTTCCATGGTTACGGCAATCGCAGAACCAGCCGCGTTGATCATTCTCTCCGCAAGAAACGCCTCCGACGGATTCGTCACTTCGACCAACCCACCTTCGCGCATTTCAAAGACACCCACTTCGGATGTCGCGCCGAAACGGTTCTTCACCGAGCGCAGCAAACGATACGCCTGGAAGCGGTCACCTTCGAGATACAAGACCGTGTCCACCACATGCTCCAATACGCGCGGACCGGCGATGGTCCCTTCCTTGGTGACGTGCCCGATGACAAAGACCGAGATGCCGCTGGTTTTCGCCAGTTCCCGCAACTGCGACGAACACTCGCGCACCTGACTCACCGAACCGGCGGATGAGTCCATGTTGGAGAGATAGGTTGTTTGGATCGAGTCAACGATCAACAGGTCGGGTTTAACATCATTGACGTGGTTCAAAATAATTTCGAGATTGGTCTCTGTGACCAATAATAAATTTTTGGGCAATTCCTTTTTTTCATTCAAACGCACGGCACGCATCTTGATCTGCCGTTCCGATTCTTCCCCCGAAACATACAATACGCACTTGGTCGCCGCCATTTCCATTGCCATCTGCAACATCAGCGTGGACTTGCCAATGCCCGGGTCGCCGCCGACCAGTACGATGGAGCCCGGCACAATCCCGCCGCCAAGCACACGCGCAAACTCGCCGATGGGCAGGTTGATGCGGTCTTCGGCGTCAGAAGAGACATCGCCGATCGCGCGCGGAGCAGACCTCCCCGTCAGTCCGCGAACCGCAGTGGATTTCGTCACCGGCTCATCGTGGACGACTTCCTCCACCATGCTGTTGAACGATCCGCACTGCGGGCACTTTCCCATGTACGAAGCGGCAACGCGTCCGCAATCCTGACAAACGAAACGTGTGTGTGTTTTTGCCATATCAATAACTCCCCCCTCTCCCATGGGGAGAGGGGACGGGGGGTGAGGGTGATTTCCAGTATAACAGAATTTATGTTCTATTTCATTGTGTCGTTGCCGTCACGGCATAAACCTGATCGAGCATCTCCAGAAATTCCCCCGAGGGTCGTTCCTTCAAAATTTCCTTGCGCGCATTGCGGTCGAGCGTTTTCAGCAACAGGTATTGCACGGCATACTTGCGGAAGAGCCTCTGCCCGTCCGCTTCGCCGTAGAACTGGATGCTCTTCGCCAGATGTTCGCGCACGGTCTGGTGCAGTAACTCCGATGAGACCTGTTCCCGGTCGAGCCGCGCAAAGATCCACGGATTGGCGATGGCGGCGCGACCGATCATGACGGCATCGCAGTTCGTGTGCTGTTTCATGCGCTGGATGTCTGCCACGGTTCGGACGTCGCCGGAGCCTGCCACCGGTATCTTGAGCATTGACTTCACCTCGGCGATGGCGTCCCAGTCTGCCTCCCCGCTGTAGCGCTGTTCCTTCGTCCGCCCGTGGACGGCAATGAGCGAGCCGCCTTCCTCCTCTACGATGCGGGCGATAAGTTTGTAATTCTTGTTGCGGTCCCAGCCAAGACGGATCTTCCCGGTGACCGGAACCTTCAACGCGGATGTCAACAATTTGAACGTGCGTGCGATCTTATCCGGCATAGGCATCATACCCACACCCGCGCCGCGATCCGCAATGGACTTGGCGGGACAGCCCATGTTGATATCGATGATGTCCGGCTTCCATTCCTGCACTTTCAACGCGGCTTTCAAGATCAGGTCGGGGTCGTCGCCGTAAAGTTGGAAGGTGATCGGGCGTTCCGCTTCTTCGAAGTACAGTCGCTTGGCGGGTTCCTTCGAGCGGCTGAGTATCTTCTCCACTTTCACGAACTCCGTGTAGCTCATGGCGGAACCCAGCCTCCGGCACAGGGAACGGAAGGGCCAGTCGGAGTAACCGTCCATGGGCGCGAGAAGCGCATCCCCGTAGACGGGAACATCGCGCACGAGAAGGGTCGGGGTTTGAGTTTCGTTCATAAGCGGTTAAGAGTATAACAAAAAAAGACCCTAAAGTTTTGGGAAACCTTTAGGGTCTTGGCTGCTTACACCGGCTATTTCTTCAACATCTCCAAAAAGTGTTTGCGGAACTTGGATACCTTCGGCGCGACCACTGCCTGACAATATGGCTGGTATGGATTCTTTGCAAAGTATTCCTGGTGGTAATCCTCCGCCATGTAGAACTTGTCCAACTTTTCCACTTGCGTAACGATGGGGTTATCCCAGATCTTCTGGGCGTTCAATTCCTTGATAAGTTCCCCGGCGATTCTCTTCTGCTCTTCATCGTGATAGAAGATGGCGGAACGGTATTGCGTGCCCACGTCCGCGCCCTGACGGTTCAGGGAGGTGGGATCATGGATGGCGAAGAAGACATTCAACAGGTCACGGTAGGAGACAATGCCCGGGTCGAAATGAACCTGCACCACCTCGGCATGTCCCGTATCGCCGTTGCAGACGGCTCGATAGGATGGGTTGGGCACGCTCCCGCCAGCATAGCCCGATTCCACGCCATGGACTCCCTTGATCTCATCGAAAACGGCTTCGAGACACCAGAAGCATCCGCCAGCCAATGTTGCAGTTTGAAGATCGGTGTTCATGATAATCTTTCCTTTTCCAATTCTAAAGTCGGTTTCACTCAATAGACAACGTGATGCTGTAAAACCATATTAAAGGAAGATTACAGAAAAAGGCAGGGCGGGATATTATCCGGTAAGACCGCAGTAAAGAGTGGTCAAATAGCATAACGGGACATCCGAAAAAGAAAACGATTAGGCAACCTGCCGCGACCCTGTTTTTTGATCCA